>DMER01000224.1:4365-4619 GCA_003451645.1 Alphaproteobacteria bacterium
CCAATGACATTGGCGCGCGCTTTGCGGGCAGCAACCGCCCACATCGCCCCGGCCACAGCACCTGCACCTGCCATGTCGTACTTCATCGCTTCCATGCCAGCCGCAGGCTTGATCGAAATACCGCCCGTGTCAAAACACACACCCTTGCCAACCATCAGGAAAGGCGGGGCATCGGGATCGGCGGCCCCCATCCACTTCATGATCAGCAGCTGAGAATCGCGCACGCTGCCTTGGCCGACGCCCAGCAGCGCGCC
>DMER01000224.1:4813-5356 GCA_003451645.1 Alphaproteobacteria bacterium
AGCAGCGCGCCCATGCCGAGCTTGGTCATCTCTTTGACGCCCAGGATTTCGACACTGACGCCCAGATCCTCGAGTGCTTGAGCGCGCTTGGCGAATTCGGCCGGGTACAAAATATTCGGCGGCTCTGTCACCAGGTCTCGCGTGAACTTGATGCCGGAGCTCAATGCCTCCAGCGATTTCCACAGACGCTTGGCTTCGGCTTGGTCTTCAGTAAGGACGGTGACTTTGGTCAGCGTGGGTTTCTCGGTTTTCTTCTGCGTCGTGCGGTAATTGTCAAAGCGATAGGCCCGCAGTTGTGCCCCCAGACCAATCCGGGCAGCGGCCTCGGCGGCTGGCACAGTCGACTTTTCCGGGACCTCCAAATTCAAGACGACTGTCTTGTCACCTGAGGTCAGAAGGCGCGCGGACAACGCCCCGCCGGCGGCCTCATAAGAGACAGGTGAAATATCGGCAGCCTTGCCCAAGCCCAGAACCAGAAGGCGCTCGCACTCCAAGCCTGCAGGCACCAGTACTTCCAACGTCTGGCCTTTGCCACCCGTGAAG
>DMER01000224.1:5574-12241 GCA_003451645.1 Alphaproteobacteria bacterium
CGCCTTTGCCCCCCGTGAAGCGGCCCGCCGCGATCGCGCGCTCAAGGCCACCCTTCATCTTTTTGTCGAGTTGCGCCGCCAAGCCTTTGAGCTTGGTGTCCTCAGGCATCACAATGGCATAGGTTCCGCCATCCGGCTGTGCCGGCTTGCCAAACATCACTTGTATCATACTGGGCCCCTTGACGACTTTGAGTTTGTTGTTGTGATCGCAACCCTGGCAATTCCGGCGGCGCGAAGCTGCAGATCGCTGCTTCGCAAAGGCACAGGAAACGCGTTAGACTGCGCTTGCTTGGCTGGTTGCGCCAGAGCATAGGTTGTAGCCCCGATTGGCCAGCTTTGGAAAGGGGGGCGATCCGCTGCACGCGCACAGGGCTGCGCCGTGGAGCTAAGCCCGCGCTCTGGCGAGCCACGACGACCATCGCAAAGGTTCGAATGAACAGCGTATCTCGGTACATCCTCAATCAGGCGAGCTGGCCCGTCGTGGCCTTCACCTTTGTTTTTGCGGGCGTGGTGTGGCTTAGCCAATCGCTGCGGATGCTCGACCTCGTTATCAACCAGGGTCAGACCGCGCTGATTTTCCTCTACTTGACGCTGCTGTCTTTGCCCGGCTTGCTGTCGCTGATCCTGCCCTTCGCGATCTTCTGCGGCGTGCTCTACGCCCTGAACCGCCTCTATCTGGAGAGCGAGCTGGTGGTGCTGTCGGCGGCCGGGTATTCGCGCTGGGCCATTGCCTCGCCCGTCATGATCATGTGCCTGGCTTGTGTTGCAATCTCTTACCTGCTGAACTTGTTCCTGATGCCGCTCGGCATGCGGGAGGTCAAGGACCGCGTCTTTGAGATCCGGGCCGACCTGATCAATACCTTCATCAAAGAGGGAGCGTTCACGACGCCGATCAAGGGCCTGACGGTCTATGTGGGGGAGCGCTCCAGCGGCGAGATCAGGGGCCTCTTGGTCCATGACGCCCGTAAAGAGAAAAACGTCGTCACCTATCTGGCGCAGAAGGGCGTTCTGGCTAATACGCCGGAGGGGCCCCGGCTCATCATGTTCAATGGCAACATCCAATGGCGGGACAGTGGCCCGCATGGCCTGAAGATCCTCAATTTCGACAAGTACACCTTCGATCTGGGCCAATTGGACAAACAGCGCACTGCGTCTCAGCGGGAGTCGAGTGAGCGGTATCTGTCAGAGTTGTTGTATCCAACAGGCAATGTCTCGGACAAAGAGCGCAGGCGCTTCTTTGCCGACGCGCATGAGCGATTGTCAGCCCCGCTCTACTGTCTAGTATTTGGCCTCATTGGCGTCTTGGCGGTGATCGGAGGCAAGTTCGACCGGCGCGGTTATGCAGGAAGGGTAGCAATTGCCATCGTTGCGGTTCTTGCGGCGCGCTTGCCAGCCTTTGGCCTTTTGTCGGTGGTGCGCAGTTCGTCGGATGCGTGGCCGCTTCTCTATGTATGGCCGCTCTTGTGGATCGCGGCGCTTTTCTACTACACGGTTGGCGCCCGGTTTCAGCGCTGGCCCGCTCCCGCCTCTGCCACACCCGCAGCCGTCCCAGCGTAACACTCACCCCGGACCCGCCCTTCCATGAACTGGTCTTGGACCCTGTCACGCTATTTGGCTCTTCAGTTCCTGACGAGCGTGATGATCGTTTTTGGCGGCTGCGTTGCGTTGGGTTTCATCATCGACGTGGTGGAGCTCTTCAACCGCACGTCGGGCAAGGACAACATCGGGGTCGGCACCGTCTTCTTCATGGCGCTGTTGAAGCTGCCCAACCTGACGGAAAAGATGATGCCGTTCGCCGTCTTGTTCGGTGCCTTATGGACCTTCACCCGGCTAACGCGCAGTCAGGAGCTTGTGATTGCCCGGGCATCAGGTGTCTCGGCCTGGCAGTTCCTGGCGCCACCCCTCGCGATCGCGCTTGTGCTCGGCGCCTTTATGACCATGGTCTACAACCCGATCGCCGCACAAATGGTCGCGCGCTATCAGCAATTGGAGGCGCGGTATATTCGTGGCCGCCCAAGCCTTTTGGAGGTTTCGACCAACGGGCTCTGGCTGCGGCAAGGCGATGAGCCAGGTCAGTCTGTGATCCACGCCTTGCGGGTTTCGGATCAGGGCCTTCAGCTGCAAGATGTCATGATCCTAATCTATCAGGGCAAAGACCTGTTCACGGGCCGGATCGATGCCAAAAGCGCCATCCTCAGGAACGGCTTCTGGGATCTAACCGAGGCCTGGGTCACGGCTGGAGGCCAGCCCAGCGTTTACCACCCCAAATTGCAGGTTACGACCAAGCTTACCGCCACAACCATCCAGGAGAGTTTCGCCACACCCGATACAATTTCCTTTTGGGATTTACCGCGATTCATCGCCTTCGCCGATGCTGCGGGCTTCAAACCCACCAATCATAGATTGCATTGGCACGCTCTGCTTGCGTCGCCGCTGCTTCTTTGCGCGATGATCTTTACAGGCGCCGCGTTTTCGCTACGGTTAGCCCGCCTTGGCGGTGCTGCCCGTTTGATTCTGATGGGCGTTTTGACAGGGTTTTTGCTTTACTTTTTCACTAATGCCTCGCAAGCGTTAGGAAAATCTGGGACTGTTCCGGTGGAGCTGGCGGCGTGGGCGCCAGCGCTGACCGCATTGTTGTTTGGGATGACGGCCGTGTTTAATCAGGAGGACGGGTGACCAAGCGTATCGGCCATGTCCTTCTGGGTCTATCCGTGGTCCTGGCGGCGCCTACAAGCGCATCTGTCTTGCCACCTCAATTTGCGCAAACTGAGGTGCAGCCATCGGGCGCTACGGACAAAGAGGTCCTCTTTCGGGCCAACCAATTGAGCTATGATTCCCGCACTATGATTGTGACCGCGACAGGCGCTGTCGAGGTTACCCAAGGGGCCCGCGTCCTGACCGCTGACAGGGTCGTCTACAACCAAAGTACAGGCGTCGTCGAAGCCTTTGGCAATGTCAGCTTGGCGGATGGCGCCGGAAACGCCGTGCTGGCCAACCAAATTACCCTCACTGATGACATGCGGGAGGGCGTGATCCAGAGCCTGACCCTTATGCTGGAGGGCAAGGGCAAGCTCGCGGCCGCGCGCGGCACGCGCGAGGGCGGCAACGTCATGACGCTCGAGAAGGCGGTCTATTCATCCTGCGAAACCTGCAAGGACCGCCCGGACGATCCGCCAGTGTGGCAGATCAAAGCCTTCAAGGTCGTCTATAACAAGGAGAAGGCGCGCGTAGAGTATGAGGACGCGTTCTTTGAAATTCTGGGCGTCCCGGTTGTCTATCTGCCTTACTTCTCGCACTCGGACCCGGCCATCAAGCGGCAGAGCGGGTTTCTGGCACCCAATATTGGGCATTCGACCGATATCGGCTACTTCGTCGATCTTCCTTATTTCTGGGCGATTGACCCGAGCTATGATCTGACCGCCGGGTTGATGTGGACCGAGCATGATAGCACTTTGCTCAAAACCGAATGGCGCCAGCGGCTTGACGAAGACAGTGCCTATTCACTTCAGGGCAGCGCCACCTATACGGAACCACGGGATGAGAACGGCAATAAGGTCGCGGACAAGGCCTTCGCCAGCCACCTCTTCGGAAATGGCCGGTTTGTTCTCGATGATGTTTGGCGCTGGGGATACGATCTTCAGCTGACCTCGAGCGATACTTACCTGCGCAGATATGACATCTCAGGCCTTGACCGCCTTACCAGTAATGTTTTTTTCGAAGGCATAAGCGGACGCTCTTATGCTGCGGTGAACGGCTGGTACTTCCAGGGCCTTAGAGAGGACGACGATCCAGGAACGACACCACTGGTCTTGCCATTGGCTGAGCTGTCCTATGTGCCGGACGAGCCCGTCCTGGGCGGCCGGTTCCAATTGGACTTGAACCTGCTGTCGCTCTACCGGGGCGAAGGCCGCGATACGACACGCGTGTCAGCCACAGCCGATTGGCGCTTGCCCCTGACAACGTCTGACGGCCAATTGTGGACCCTTTTCGCGCAATTTCGGCAGGACGTCTATTTCACGAATGACGATGGCCCGCTCAACAATCAGGACAACACCACAGGGCGGTTCTTGCCAACTGGCGGCGTTGAATGGCGCTGGCCATTCGTGCGCCATGATGGCGGTGACTTTCGGACCATTATCGAGCCAATTATTCAGGCGGTCATGGCGCCTTATGGCGGGAACCCGGATGAGATTCCCAATGAGGACTCGGACAGTTTTGAGTTCGACGAGACAAACCTGTTCTCGATAAACAAATTCCCAGGGCTCGACCGCTGGGAGAGCGGGCCGCGTGTCAATGCCGGCGTTCGGGCGGCGGCCTATTTCTCTGCCGACAATTTCATTGAGCTTCTGCTTGGCCAAACCTACCGCTTCAGAGAAGACGACGCATTCACGGTCGAATCGGGTCTTCGCGATCAGCAATCGGATTTCGTCGGCCGGTTTGTGTTCCAGCCTGATGAACATATCCGCCTGGTGCACCGGTTCCGTGTGGACAAGGAAGACCTGACGTTTGAACGGAACGAAGTCTTTATCGAAGCGCAAGACGACGATAATTTTGCCTTCCGCGCCACTTATGTAAACCTCAACCAAGAGGCGTTGGTTCCCGAAGCCCGGGAAGAAATCTACTTGGATGGCCGGGTTCAGATCGCAAACCATTGGTACATGAAGGCCATGGGACGGCGCGACCTCGACGAAGACAAGATGATCGAAGCGCGCGGTGGACTTTCCTATGAGGACGAGTGTTCGGAGTTCGGGATCGACCTAAAGCGCCGCTTTACCCGCGACCGCGACATCGAACCCAACACCTCGGTTGTGTTCACATTCAGGTTGAAGGGCGTGAATTAGGCCCGGAATGATCTCGGCGATCGCGCCCTCGGGCTTCGCCAAACGCAAAACTGCCTTAAACGGCTGATATTGAACCTCTTGTGGAAATGTTTATTCTGCGCCGTCAAAGACAACCACACTGAATGGCGCAAGGCGGGAGTATGTCCCCCGCCCGTCAACCGGCAAAGGGCTTACCGTGTTTCGCATTGCTCTCATCGCCTTGTCTTCGATCGCTGCTTTTTCGGGGGCCACAATGGGCGCTAGCCCGCCCCCGACAAAAGCCTCAGGCGCCGACGAAAAGACCGTGCGGACGGTCGCTGTTGTCAATGATAGCGTGATCTCGACCTTCGATTTGGACCAAAGGGTGCGCCTCTTGCTGGTGACTTCAGGGCAAAACCCAACCCCTGATCTGATCAAACGCTATCGCCCACAGGTCCTCAAAACCCTGATCGACGAGATGCTGCAAACCCAGGAAGCGTTCAAGTTCAAAGTCCAAGTCGGCAATGAAGAAGTCGACAAATCGGTCGCCCGGATCGCGCAACAGAACAACGCCCAGGTTAATGACATATTCAAAATGCTGGAGAGCCAAGGGGTCACGCGCGGCACTTTGCAAGGCCAACTGCGCACCGAACTTGCGTGGCAAAAATTTGTCCAAGGCCGCTTCTCCTCGCGCGTGGTGATTAGCCCTGATGAGGTAAAAGAGGTCTTGGAGCGCACCCAAGCCAACGCCAATAAGTCACAGTTCTTGGTGTCCGAGATTTTCCTGGCCATCGATAGCCCGGAGCAAGAGCCAGAAGTCCGCAAGAACCTGGAACAAATCATTGCGCAGTTGCGTCAGGGGGCGCCGTTCACAGTGCTTGCGCGACAGTTCAGCCAATCAGCCTCCGCCGCCCGCGGTGGCGACATCGATTGGGTGACCGAAGGTCAACTAGAGCCGGAACTCAATACCGTGCTGACAAAAATGCGGCCCGGCAGCATCTCAGATCCCGTTCGGGCAGCGGGCGGGCTCTATTTGCTCGCGCTCCGTCAGAAGCAGACTGCGGCTGGATCCAAACCCGAAGAAAACGACCAGCCAGAGGCTGTACCGGTTGCGACGGGCGGCCAACCGGAAATCAAGGTCATTAAAGGCCCGTCCGCCCAAGTGGGCCTGGCACGCTTGCTGATCCCAATGGACGCAAGCGCAAACAAAGCCAAGCAAGAGGCCGCCAAGCAGAAGGCCGTCGCACTTTACCGCGGCGTCAATGGTTGCGGACAGCCATTGCAAGCGCTGGCCAAGCAAGTTGGCGGGGTGCAGGTCAACGCAATGGGCACGATCGCGCTCAAGGACTTGGCTCCCGACTTTCGCAAGCTGCTGGAGCAAACGCCCAATGGCCGGCCCTCTCCGCCTTTGCGCTCCGGCCAAGGCATCGAGATGTTCGTGATTTGCTCAGGTGGTGCACAAATCCAGGTGACGCAGCCGGCCGGCCCCGCGCGTGCCGCTGCACCGCGGACAGAAGCATTCAAGATGCCGACCAAGGAAGACATCGAGAATCGCCTGTTCTCCCAGCAAATCAACATGCTGGCCCGGCGTCATTTGCGCGACTTGCGGCGCGACGCGACGATTGAAATCAAGGACCAGAATTGAGCTCCCGCCTTGAGCGGCCCCTGGCGCTGACTTGCGGTGATCCTGCTGGCATTGGCGCAGAGATCGCTTTGAAAACTTGGGCTGAGCTCCGGGTCACAGGCCCACATTTCGCCTATATCGGCGATTGCGATCATATAGGCCGGACCGCGCGCGAACTGGGCATGCCGCCTCCCGCCAGATTGGACGCGATTGATCAGGCGCCTGGCATCTTCCAGAACGCAAT
>DMER01000224.1:12435-14172 GCA_003451645.1 Alphaproteobacteria bacterium
ATCTTCCAGAACGCAATGCCGGTTTTAGATCAGCCGCTCGCGACAGAAGTGGCGCCCGGAGTACCGGACCGGCGTCATGCTCCGGCAATTCTGCAGTCCATCCAAACGGCGGTCTCTCTGACAGTGGGCGGTCAGGCTGCAGGCATTGTCACCAATCCCATAAGCAAGCATGTTCTATATCAGACAGGGTTCTCTTTTCCGGGGCACACGGAGTATTTGGCGCACCTGACTGAGGCCAGACGGGCGCCTGTAATGATGCTGGTGATCCCGCAATTGCGGGTGGTCCCCGTAACGATCCATCATTCGGTACGCGATGCCGTAACAAAGCTAAGTGCGGATCTTATCGTCGCCACCGCGCGCACAACGGCAGAGGGATTGACAGCAAGATTTGGCCTCGCCAAGCCGCGCCTTGCAATTGCTGCGCTCAATCCGCATGCGGGCGAGGATGGCGCGCTGGGCAGTGAAGAAGTCACCATCATTAGACCCGCAATTGAGGCACTCAAAGCGCAAGGCCTCGCTGTGACTGGGCCGCACCCCGTGGATACCTTGTTCCATCAGGCGGCCCTCCCGCGCTTTGATGCGGCCTTGTGCATGCTCCACGATCACGCTCTGCTGCCGTTGAAGACCCTGGACTTCGACCATGGGGTCAATGTGACACTGGGCCTGCCCATCGTGCGGACCTCGCCTGACCACGGCACCGCCTTCGATATTGCCGGCAAAGGTCTGGCCAATCCTGCGAGCCTCATTGCGGCCCTCAGGCTGGCGCGTGACATGGCACGCATGCAAGTACCGTGACAGAGGACACCCTGCCCCCCTTACGGGATGTCATCGCGGCGCATGGTCTGCAGGCCAAGAAATCCCTCGGCCAGAATTTTCTGTATGACCTCAACCTGACGCGCCGCATCGCACGCGCAGGTGGCCCGCTTTCAGGGCACACGATCCTAGAGGTTGGCCCCGGCCCAGGGGGGCTGACGCGCGCACTTCTAAGCGAGGGTGCCACGCAAGTCATCGCGATTGAACGCGATCCGCGCTGCTTGGCGGCGCTGGCGGAGATCTCGGCCGCTTGGCCCGGTCATCTGACAGTGGTTCAGGGCGACGCAACGCAGGTAGACCAAGCGGCCCTGGTGTACAAAGGCACGCCGGTGCGGATCGTTGCCAATCTTCCGTACAATGTCGCGACTATGTTGTTAGTGAGTTGGCTCACTACGCCGGCGTGGCCGCCTTGGTGGGCCAGCCTGACCTTGATGTTTCAGCGCGAGGTGGCGGAGCGGTTGGTTGCCACACCCAGCACAAAGTCCTATGGGCGGCTCTCAATTTTGACGCAATGGCGCAGCACTGCCAAAGTCTTGTTCGATGTGCATCCACAAGCCTTCGTGCCAGCCCCCAAGGTGACGTCATCCGTGGTGAGGATTGAACCGCGTGCAGCGCCTTTAGCCGACGCGCCTTTGTCCGCCTTGGAGCGCGTGACCGCGGCGGCCTTTGGGCAACGGCGCAAAATGTTGCGCGCGAGCTTGCGCACTCTCTCCCAGGACGCGTTGGCCATTCTTGAACGTGCAGGCGTCAACCCGGAGGCGCGCGCCGAAGACCTGACAATCGAGCAGTTCTGTGCGATCGCAAGGACCTGGTCCGCCACAACTAAGCCGGGATAGCCGCTCGCTAGTGCAAAACGGTCAACTGACCGCGATCACGATGCACGGCACTTCAACATGTTAGCGCAACTTTCCGCTCTCAAATCGA
>DMER01000224.1:14389-26022 GCA_003451645.1 Alphaproteobacteria bacterium
TCGAAGTGATTTGATCGCCCGTTGCGCTAGCGGTCTTGCTGCAAGGACCTCACATAATCCGTGAGGCCCGTTTGACGATGCCGCCGCAGGCGTTCCGCACTCACAACACTGCAGAGCGACTTCAGCGCTTGGTCGATGTCATGATTGACGATGACATAATCATATTCGGCCCAATGGCTCATCTCGTCATGGGCCTTGGCCATGCGCCGGGCGACAATCTCCGGCGCGTCTTGTGCGCGCGCTTTCAGCCGCCGCTCCAAATCTTGCATCGAAGGGGGCAAGATAAAGACCCGCACGAGGTCGTCACGGGCGGTGCGTTCCAATTGCTGCGTGCCCTGCCAATCGATGTCAAAGAGAATGTCATGCCCAGCCATGAGCGCCTCCTGCACCGGCTTTGCAGGGGTTCCGTATAGATTGTCGAAAACGCGGGCATTCTCGAGCAGTTCGCCCCGGTTGACCATCAAGCGGAACTCTTCCGGGCTGACAAAGTAATAATCCGTACCATGAGCTTCGCCAGGGCGGCGCGCCCGCGTTGTTACGGACACTGACAATTTTATGATTGGATCGGCCGCAATCAGCATGCGGGCAAGGGTGGTCTTACCCGCACCAGACGGGCTCGACAAGACCAGCATCATCCCGCGCCGCGTAATGGCGGGCCCGCCCTCACTCGACATTCTGCACTTGCTCCTTGAACTGATCAACGCAGGCCTTCAGGGCTAGGCCTGCCCTGGTGAGGTCCAGATCGGCCGACTTCGCGCATAAAGTGTTGGCCTCACGGTTCAATTCCTGGGCCAAAAAGTCGAGCCGCCTGCCCACTGCCTCGCCTTGCTCCAAGAGCTCGCGCGCTTGCGCAATATGCGCCGTCAACCGGTCCAGTTCTTCGCGCACATCAGCCTTGACCGCGAGGAGTGCCAGTTCCTGCGCCAACCGGTCAGGCGAGACCGAGGCACCTGCCCCCAACAACATCTTGATCTGCTCTTCAAGCTTTGCCCGCATCGTGTCAGGCTGCGTGGCGGCACTGCGGGCGGCGGTGGCCACAAGAGATTCCATATCGTCAATCTGTGCTCTCAGGACCTGTGCAAGTCTGCGCCCTTCGCCGCGGCGCGCCTGCTGCAAGGCATCCAGTGCGGTCGCGAGCGATGTGAGGATCGCCGCGTCGCGTCCGCTTTGGCCGGCCTCATCTGGCTGAGAGTCGTCGGGTTCAAGAACACCGCGAATCGCCAGGATGCCCTCCGCCGCAGGAGGGCTCACATCCAAGTGCCGCTGCACGAGTTGGATAGCCGCGATGGCTTGAGCCAAGGCATCCGCGTTGACCTTGATCCGTGAGGAGACCGGTTTATTGGAATAGGACACGCTCAAGTTCAGGGCGCCGCGTTTGAAGCGCTCTGCGGCCATGACCCGGATTGGCGCCTCCAGCGTTTCAAGCCCTGGCGCCAAGCGCATTCGCAGATCGAGGCCGCGATGATTGACACTGCGCACCTCCCAGAACCAGCTAGCGCCCATATGAGCGCCCTCAGCACGCGCAAACCCGGTCATACTGGCAAGGCTCATGGCTTGGTCCTTCGGCAGGAAACACGCGCAACGCGCGAGCCAATACTAGTGGTCCGAATCTGACATTTGCTTCCCATTTATACAGCGACCAGAGCAAATGTCAGATTCATAAGGACCACTCGCAAACTATTAATTCTAGTGGAGCTTATGAATTTGACATTCGCAACCGAGGTTGATGTTAGCGGGGAAGCGAATTTCAAATTCGCTCCACTAGCGCCAACGGTGTCAGCAGACCAAGGCCTAGCCGCCGCCCGCCGCGCGCTGCTTTTCAATTTGCCGCCACCGGGCAACGTTTTTCTCATGTTCCTCAAGGGTCGACGCGAATGCGTGACCGCCAGTGCCGTCCGCCACGAAGAAAATGTCCTCAGTGGCCATCGGGTTCAGCACAGCTGCCAGAGATTCTCTCCCAGGATTGGCAATGGGCGTCGGCGGCAATCCGGCAATCGCGTAGGTGTTGTAAGGGGTCGCGGCTTGCAGCTCGCTCTGCCGGATGCCCCGCCCCAATGGATAGCCTTGCGTGATGCCATAGATGATCGTCGGATCCGATTCCAGCCGCATACCTTTGCGCAAGCGATTGACAAACACCCCCGCCACATGCGGCCGCTCGCGCGGAACGCCCGTTTCCTTTTCAACGATCGAGGCGAGGATGACCGCTTCATACTTGGTCTTGATGGGCAGATCCGGCGCACGTTTCTCCCACAACTCATTCAGGACCCTGTTGTGGTCCAGCGCCATCCGCCTCAGCAGCTCGTTGCGCGCCATCCCGCGCGAGAAGACATAAGTCTCAGGCAAGAGCTGGCCTTCCGTAGGCAGAACAGTGACATCGCCGGACAAGGCCTCATGCTTGCGCACAAGTTCGATGATCATGGCGGTCGTCAAACCTTCGGGCACCGTCAATTTATAAGTGATTGCTTTGCCGGATTCGAAAATGACCAAGATGTCTTGCATTGAAGCGCCGGCAGGGACGGTGTACTCGCCTGCCTTCAAGCCCCCCTGCTTGCGAAGATAATAGGCCCCCGCTCGAAAGACATAGGCGTTGGAGATAAGGCCGTCTTTCTCTAGCTGCTCGGCGATTTGCGTCAGGCTGGCACCCTTAGGAACCACAAACATGGTCTCTTGCGCCAAAGGCCCGGAGCCTTCGAACTCCATCTTTGCCCAATAGGCTGTGCCCGCGGCCCCCGCCATCGCCACCAGGATCAGCAAAAAAAGATAACCCAGAATCCGCAGCACGGTCTGCCCCACACCAATGACCAAAGTTCAAGAGGAAACCTAACCCGGCGGAGCGGTCAAGACCAGCGTCGCGTTTGTGCCGCCAAATCCAAAACTATTGGAAACGGCCGCGCGCACCTCCCGGGCTTTCGCCTTATGCGGAACCAAGTCGATGGCTGTGTCAATCGATGGATTGTCGAGGTTCAATGTCGGGGGAACGATCTGGTCGCGGATGGCCAAGATCGAGAATATCGCCTCAACCGCCCCAGCTGCGCCGAGCAAATGCCCGATCGAGGATTTGGTTGACGACATTGAGACTGATCCAGCGGCATTTCCAAACAAGCGCTCGACAGCCTTGAGTTCGATTTCATCCCCCAGCGGTGTCGATGTGCCGTGAGCATTGATGTAGTCGATATCGCTGACACTCAAGCCTGAACGCGCCAACGCCATCCGCATGGAACGGAAGCCGCCGTCGCCATCCTCAGCAGGCGCCGTGATGTGATAGGCATCGCCCGTTAGGCCATAGCCTTTGATCTCCGCATAAATGCGCGCACCACGAGCCTTTGCGTGGTTGAGCTCCTCAAGGACAACGACCCCTGAACCCTCGCCCATCAAAAACCCGTCGCGGTCCTTGTCATAGGGGCGCGACGCGCGCTCGGGCGTGTCATTAAAGCCGGTCGAGAGCGCACGGCAGGCTGCAAAGCCAGCCATCCCGAGGCGGCAAACCGCAGCCTCTGCTCCGCCTGCCACCATGATGTCTGCATCGTCCAGAGCAATCAAACGGGCCGCGTCACCAATTGCGTGCGCGCCTGTCGAGCAAGCGGTCACGACCGAATGATTTGGCCCCTTGAGGCCAAAACGGATCGACACTTGCCCCGATGCTAAGTTGATTAAGCGGCCGGGGATAAAGAAGGGGCTTAGGCGGCGCGGACCCTTCTCGTGCAGGAGGATGGCGCCCTCCTCAATCCCGGGTAGGCCGCCAATGCCCGAACCGATCATGACGCCTGCGCGCGTACGCTCTTCCTCGGTATCAAGCTTGAGCCCAGAGTCGTCCCAAGCCTGCTGCGCGGCCGCCAACGCAAACACAATAAAGTCGTCGATCCGGCGGAGCTCCTTGCTGTCGACCCACTGCTCCGCGTTAAAGGTGCTGTCGCTGCCGTCGCCGCGAGGAACCGTCGCTGCGATGCGGGCGGGAAGATCATCGACCTTAAAGGTCGTGATCGGTTTTGCCCCGCTTTGCCCTGCGAGCACCCGCGACCACGACGCCTCGACCCCGCAGCCAAGCGGGCTAACCATTCCCAAGCCCGTGACGACAACGCGGCGCATTGGCGTCAAGCCGGAGATTTTTCTTTGATGTACTTCACTGCGTCGCCAACCGTCAGAATGGTTTCCGCGACATCATCCGGGATTTCCACGTTGAACTCTTCTTCAAAGGCCATAACGAGTTCAACAGCATCCAAACTGTCAGCACCCAGATCTTCAATCAGGCTGGCGCTTTCCGTGACCTTTTCTGGCTCAACGCTCAAGTGCTCGACAACGATCTTTTTGACGCGTTCAGCGATATCGCTCATGACCCTCGGATCCTTTTGGTGCGAGATAATGCAAATTCCAACAACTTCAGACTCTGGATTGCGTGCCGGGTCAAGAGGCATTCTCCGGCCTTCTGGCCGCCAATTCGAAACCTGCCTCAACGCCTAACCGAATCCCTTGTGAGAGACGTCGTTCTTGATTTCGTAACACACCGCATAAACCCTTGCCAACTGGCGTGGACAAGAGAAGTCCCGGTTTTTGGCCAGACTATCGGATGATACAGCCGATCAGATCATCGCCATGCCGCCGTTGACGTGCAGAGTCTGACCGGTGACATAGCTTGCCTCGTCACTCGCCAAATAGACTGCGGCTGCAGCAACGTCCGCCCCGGTTCCAAGGCGCCCAGCGGGAATCCGCCCCATGATTGCCTCCTTTTGCGCTTCGGTCAGCGCATCGGTCATCGGTGACCGAATGAAGCCGGGCGCAATGGCGTTGACCGTGATGTTCCGGCTCGCAATCTCTTGGGCGAGACTTTTGACCATACCGATCATGCCAGCTTTTGACGCGGCATAGTTGCCTTGGCCGGGATTGCCGGTCACGCCGACGACAGACGTAATGGCAATGATGCGCCCCCAACGTTTTTTCATCATCGGCCGCACGACGGCCCGCGCCAAGCGAAAGGTCGCCGTCAGATTGACGGCCAGCACTTCGTCCCACTCCTCATCCTTCATACGCATGAACAAATTGTCGCGCGTGATGCCGGCGTTGGCGACCAAGATGTCAAGCCCGCCAAGTAAACCCTCTACGGTCTTGGGCAAGGCCTCAACCTCTTGCGGCTGGGACAGATTGCATGGCGCGATCACGCAATTGGCGCCAATCTCTGCAGCCAGTGCCTCCAATGCGCCAACACGCGTGCCTGACAGCGCAACTTTGGCCCCACGGGTCGCCAAAGCCCGGGCGATGTCCTGGCCGATGCCGCCCGACGCGCCCGTGACCAGTGCGCTCTTGCCGCTCAGATCAAACATGGTGTCTTTCGTCCTTCATATGCGTTGGAGCTAGCCACGTGTTTGGGTCAGGACAGCTTGAAAAGCCTCGATATCCTTTGGCGTTTCCAAGTTTACCAACATCAACTCAGCGTCAGTGCGCTTCGCCTGTCCGGTGAGTACCTTGCCCGCCCCCACTTCCACCAGAGTCGAGTAGCCCTTCGGCCGCAAGCTCAAAACCGTCTCACGCCAGCGCACACGGCCTGTCACCTGGGCAACAAGAGCCGTGCGGATGGCGGCAGGATCAGACAACCATTCCAAAGACACATTAGCAATAACGGGGACCCTTGGCGGCAAGAGCTGTGCCTCGTTCAGGGCCTCCGCCATCTCTCGCGCAGCAGGCGCCATGAGCGCACAATGGAACGGCGCGCTGACGGCCACAGGCAGCACGCGTTTTACCCCCTTGGCCTTGGCGATATCGCTTACGCGATCGATCGCCGCCTTGTGGCCAGACAGAACCACTTGTCCCGGCGCATTGTCGTTAGCGATCTCACATAGTTCGTTCGCTGTGGAGGCTTCGCTGGCAATGGCTTGGGCCACGTCGATTTCAGCGCCCAGAGGAATGGCCATCGCACCAACGCCAACCGGAACCGCCTTCTGCATCGCAATCCCTCGCCGGCGCAGCAATCGCGCTGCGTCTGCAAGCGAAAACGCGCCTGCAGCTGTCAGAGCCGAATACTCCCCGAGGGAGTGTCCGGCAACCACCTGGGCATGCGTGCCCCACCGAAAGCCACACTGCGTCTCGAGAACCCGGATGACGGCCAAGCTGACTGCCATGAGAGCCGGTTGCGCGTTCTCGGTCAGGCGCAGCCCCGCCTCGTCGTCACCCCACATGATCTTTGACAAATGCTGGCTGAGCGCGGCGTCAACCTCGTCAAAGACGTCACGCGCCGCCCTGAAGGCCTGCGCCAGCTCACGCCCCATGCCAAGGCTCTGACTTCCCTGCCCGGGAAAAACAAATGCTACCTGCTGCGCCATCAATGCCCCAACTTTCCCGCCGCCGGCCCATATGCCGCAGTCTTGCGCAATATGCTCAAGTGGCGCCGCTCTAAAACACCTGCCAATGGGGTAGATGTTGCAATTTGGGAAATGCAAGCATTTTATTTTTCATTCGCCGCTCAACATCCTGGGCAGATTCGAAGCATCCTATAATTGTATCATCTGTCACAGGTATCTGCGGTGCAAGAACGGTGTTGCATCGCTGCATCACACCGAAAACGTCTGTTCATCACGAAAATCGTGATTTTGTGCTCCGTCTTGGTCCCAAGCAGTTTTGCCAGTTGCAGACTGACAACAGTCGTGCGAGCCCTACCGCGCACGTTTGAGCGCTTGCGGCGCGGAATTCCCTGTAAAATTCGCTGCTTGCACAACTGGCGGCAACCTTGCAGAAAACAGAATCAGATGCTTGGCCTTGACGCGAAAATTGGCGATCATGGCGAGAGGCTGTAGATGCGAGTGCCCCCACGTCGCTGAGTGAAGAAAGCGGCGGCATGCACTCATTGGTTGTAGTATTCGGTGGAGTGTTTGATGTCAGCATCGACCGCAGCAAAGCTTTACCGGTGGGCGTTCCCGCACCGCCAATTTTATGTCCGCAGCCGGGGTTCGGTTGCGTTTTACGAATTGTCTCCAGCAACCCAAATTCTTTTCGCCTCCGCAATCGCAGCGCTGGTTCTTTGGGTCGCTTATGCCTCTGTCATGGTCATCTTCAATGAGGACATTATTGCGGCCAAGGATCGCCGGCATGCAAACCGCGTTGCCGAGCTTGAGAGCCAAATCTTCGCGTTGCAGGTTGAGAAGCAAGAATTGAATGGCGTGCTGCAGCTGGCGGAGGAGCGCTTCCAAAATCACACCGCTAACCTTGAAGGCAAATACCGCAAGCTCACCAATCTTTGGATGAAGAAAGAGGCAATGCTGCGCGACCGCACCGAGATTAAGCGGAAGGTCGCGGTGATGGAGGGCTTTGCCGGCCGTCGTAACTTCGCTGAACGCTTGGCCACCGAAGGCGCAAATGAGCTGACCATTATCGCAGAATCGATCGATCCTGTCGCGCGCATGTCCAAAGGCATCGCCCCGCAGACACAATCGACAATGTCCTTTGTTACCGCCGCAATGGCGCCTAAGCCGGTTTATGGCGGCAAAGCGACGATGCAGAATGTCTTCATCAAGCGCATCACCGAATACGAAGACCGGTTGATCGCGCTTCGGCGCATCCCAGTTTCAATCCTGCGCGAGGCGAATGATGAAGCGCAGTCGAACGTCGACAAGATCGAGACCCAATTGGGCACCACTGGCATTAGCGTGAACGAGCTTGTGGCCAATCTGGGCGGCGTCAATCGCAACTCGGGTGTTGGCGGCCCGCTCATTCCGTTGCACACCGCGCGCAACGCGGCGGTCGATCCGGAGTTAGATGAATTTGACAGGCAATTCGCTAGAGCCTCTCTCGCGTTCAACCGGCTGGAAACGCTCACGACCGTGATGTCGCGCCTGCCCTTGGTCACGCCCGTGGATAACGGCCGCTACCGGTTGACCAGCGGCTTTGGCTACCGCGTCGATCCGTTCACGGGGCGGGGCGCGCTTCATTCAGGCACAGACCTCGCCGGGGATCATGGAACGCCGATCCTAGCAACGGCGACAGGCAAAGTCGTCAGGGCGGAGCGCACGGGCGCCTATGGCAACATGGTCGAAATTGATCATGGGTTTGGTATTCGGACGCGCTACGGGCATTTGTCAGCAATTCTCGTGAACGAGGGTGACCGCGTTGGCTTCCGTCAGAAGGTTGGGCTGATGGGATCAACCGGCCGCAGCACGGGCACTCACTTGCATTATGAGATTTGGTTTCGGGATTGGGCGCGCGATCCCATGAAGTTTTTCCACGCGGGGCGGTTCGTACACGAAGGGTCATGAGCAATGTTTTCGTCGAAGGGCAAGAAATCTGAACAAGCCGATGTTCCAGCCTTGCCGCAGGCGGCCGGCCAAAAGCGTGGCGCGATGCGCTCAGCGCCGTCCATCATTTCGGCTGACTTGATCGTCATTGGCACCTTGACCTCAACGGGGGATATCCAAATCGATGGCAAGGTTGAGGGCGACATCCGGTCGGGCTCTCTGACCATTGGCGAGAAGGCCAATATCGAAGGCGAAATCATTGCTGAAGAGGTCACGATCCGTGGCCGCGTCCATGGCACCATTCGGGCGCGCAAGGTCCAATTGGCCGGCACATGCCACGTTGAGGGGGTTATCTTGCACGAAGCGCTGTCCGTCGAGGTTGGCGCGTTTTTCGAGGGGCAATGCCGTCACTCCGCGGACCCGCTCTCCGAGCCCGTTCCCCAATCCGATAGCGGGCGCGCGCCTTTTGAGCCCAAGCGCGATCTGGCGGCCGCACAACCACAAGCTAGCGCCACGCCCGTCAATCGCCCGGCCCTCATGGGCGGGTCTTCAGGGTCCCCGTCGGGCACGCAAACCACCTTGCCCGGCAGCGGCCGCAGCGGCGGGTTTCTGACGGGCAAGAACGGCTTGTAACAGGGTGGTTGATCTGGCTCGCTAGTCCAGATCTTGCACGCTTTGCTCTGCCCCACCGCGTACGCGCTGCGCAAGGCTCGCCTGCATAAATGCGTCCAAATCGCCGTCCAGCACATCTTGGGGTGAGAAATTCTCCACACCCGTGCGCAAATCTTTGACCAGCTGGTAGGGCTGCAGCACGTATGACCTGATCTGGTGACCCCAGCCAATCTCGGTCTTTGTGGCATTCAGCGCATTGGCCTTGTCCTCGCGGGCCTTGAGTTCGCGCTCATAGAGGCGCGCCCGCAACATCGCGAACGCCGTCGCGCGGTTTTTATGCTGAGAGCGGTCATTTTGACACGCCACGACAATACCTGTGGGTACGTGCGTGATACGAATCGCGCTCTCAGTCTTGTTCACGTGCTGCCCGCCGGCGCCGCTCGCACGGTAGGTGTCAATCCGGAGGTCCTTCTCCTGGATATCGACCTCGATCTTGTCGTCAATGACCGGAAAGACCCAGACGCTGGCAAAGCTGGTGTGGCGCCGGGCGTTCGAATCAAAGGGCGAAATGCGCACGAGACGGTGTACGCCCGACTCTGTCTTGAGCCAGCCATAGGCGTTTTCGCCCTTGATCTGAAGGGTCGCGGACTTGATCCCCGCTTCCTCACCGTCGCTTTGTTCCATCAATTCCCACCTGTACCCGCGCCGGTCAGCCCAACGGGTATACATCCGCAGGAGAATAGAGGCCCAATCTTGGCTCTCCGTGCCGCCGGCGCCTGCATGGATCTCCAAGAAGCAGTCATTGCCATCTGCTTCCCCCGACAAAAGGCTCTGCAATTCCAGGTCCGCGGCTTGCCGCTGCACATGGCGTAGCTGTCCCTCGGCCTCGGACTGCAGAGCCGTATCGCCCTCCAATTCCGCCAGGCTGATCAAGTCCACCGTGTCACGGAAATCGGCCGACAATCGTCGATACCCGCCAATGGCTGTGTCGAGCTTGGTGCGCTCGCGCATCACTTTTTGAGCATTGGCAGGATCCTGCCAGAGGGCGGGGTCTTCGGCCTTGGCGTTCAGTTCATCAAGGCGCCGAATTGCGGTATCCCAGTCAAAGATGCCTCCTCAGCAGCGCCAAGGACTGCTCTACAGCCTCAGCGATGGCTGTCATTTCTGCACGCATTGCTTAATCTCCTGATTAGCACTCTCGCCGCCCCGCGATAGCAGTTGTCACGCGCCCTGTCTCAATAGAGCCCCGTGTCAAAGCCCCCATTCTGGGACGGCGCGGTGTTGGAGCGCTCGCGCGGGCCATCATCATCGTCCGGCTCGCCACTTGATCGAGAATAGTTAAACCGGTCCGGGTCACCACGAGCAACATAGCCAGAGCCAGGTTCCGTTCCCGCCTTGAAGGCTTCATCCAAGGTTCCGGCGCCCCCAAAACTTGCGCGGCGTCCAGAATACGCATCCACCCGCACCATCCTTATGCCTGGAGGGATCCGGAATGGGACCGCCGGCTGGTTTCCGATGGCGGCCTTCATAAAGTCGCGGAAGATTGGCGCCGCGTTCTGACCACCCGTCTCGCCAGTGCCCATCGGGGCCGGCGTATCAAAACCGACATAGACCCCAACAGCCAGATTGGGCGAGTAGCCAACAAACCATGCATCCTTGAAATCGTTTGTCGTGCCGGTTTTGCCCGCCAAAGGCACGCCCACACTCTTGATAATGACAGCGGTGCCCCGCTCGACCACGCCACGCAGCATGTGGACCACTTGGAACGCCGTCCGCGGGTCGATCACCGCGGGGCGGTTATCCTCCAGCATGGGTTCTTCCTGCTCGATCCAGCCCTCGGCGTTGCAGCTCTCGCATTTGCGTCCGTCATGCCTGTAGATAGTGCGGCCATGGCGGTCTTGGATCCGGTCGATCAATGTCGCGTTGACCTGCTTACCGCCATTGACGAAGACCGCATAGGCTTGCGTCATCTTGAAGACGGTCGATTCGGAAGACCCGAGCGAATTCGCCAGAACCGGCAGCATGCGGTCGCTAATGCCCAAGCGCTTGGAATAGTCGACGACCTTGGCCATGCCAATGTCATTGGCAATGCGGATCGTCATTAGATTGCGGGACTTTTCCAAGCCCTGCCTTAATGTCGAGGGACCGGCATAGCTTTCGCTATAGTTCTCAGGCCGCCACACTGGCAGGCCCGCGCCCTGACTGAGCACGAAGGGCGCATCGAGCACGATGCTCGATGGCGTGTAGCCAGAATCGAGCGCCGCTGCATAGACGATTGGCTTGAATGACGAGCCCGTTTGGCGCTGTGCCTGAAACGCGCGGTCAAATTCCGAGGCAAAATAGCTAAAGCCGCCGACATGCGCCAAGACCCGGCCCGTATGCACGTCCATGGCAACCAATCCGCCATTGACCTTTGGAACTTGCCTTAGTGTGTAGAGACCTGACTTCGCCGCGGTCGACCCACCCTCACCACTGCGGTCAGTCGGCGCCGTCAGAGGCTCAGCGGATGCCAAAGGCTCGACATACACCACATCACCAGCCTTCAAGACCATTGACGCGCGGGTGATCGCAGGCCCTAAGGCTCGGTCATTCAAATGACGCCGGGCCCAGCTCAGTTCCGCAAAGGGGATTGTGCCCGTATCCCCATTCGCGAACCCGATCCTGACGTCGTTGCCGTTGAGCTCCAGCACTGCGGCGAGCCGCCACTCGGGCACATCAAGCAAGGCGGGCACTTTTTTGAGCTTTGCGCTCCACTCATCGTCGAGCTCAATTTGCGTGACAGGGCCGCGCCAGCCATGGCGTCGG
>DMER01000224.1:26254-28037 GCA_003451645.1 Alphaproteobacteria bacterium
CGCAATCAGCCCGGTGCGAAGCGAGCGAACGCCGATATTTTGCATGCGCGGATCGAAGGTCGAGCGAACCGACAAGCCGCCGTCGTAAAGTGCCTTCAGCCCATAGCGCTGCTGCAGCTGCCGGCGGATTTGCTCGGCGAAGAACTGCGAATCGGCGGACTGCGCGCCCACCGGCCTGAATTTTGGGACCAACGCTTCGGACTTCGCCGCATCTGCGGTTTCTTGAGAGATGAAATCGTTCCGCAACATCTGCTCGATCACCCAATTCCGCCGTTCGAGTGCGGCCGTGCGCTGGCGAATAGGGTGATAATTCGATGGCGCCTTCGGCAATGCGGCCAGATAGGCCACCTCAGCGACGGTCAGTTGATCCAGAGACTTGTCGAAATAATTATACGCCGCAGCGGCGACGCCATAGGAGCCCTGCCCCAAGAAAATCTCATTGAGGTAAAGTTCCAGGATTTTGTCTTTGTCAAAGGCGCTCTCCAAGCGAAAGGCGAGCATCCATTCCTTGATTTTGCGCTCATAGGCCAGTTCGCTGGTCAGAAAGAAGTTTTTCGCGACCTGCTGCGTGATGGTTGATGCGCCCTCTGGCCGCTTATTCGCGCCGTCTATATAGGTCTGCAGGTTCACATACAGAGCGCGCGCCACACCCTGCCAGTCGACGCCCGGATGCGTGTAGAAATCTTTGTCTTCCGCGGCAAGATAGGCGTCAATCACCCGCCGGGGGATTTGCTCGTAGGGCACGAACAGACGCCGCTCGCGCGCATACTCTGCAATCAAAGAGCCATCAGCGCCGAACACGCGCGTGGTGATCGGCGGCTCATAGTTTGCCAGCCTCGTTTCGTCGGGCAGATCCTGACTTAGCTTGAAAAGATAAAGTGCGACCCCCGCCGTGATCGACAGGCCGACAATTGCGATACCGCCCAGGATGTAAAGTAGAACGCGCAACATGCGAGAAAACGGCCCACGCCCGAAAACTTGAGGCTTACGCTGATTGCCGGTGTCTATAACATGTTCTTCGGCTTTTGCGATTCAGAAATGCGCTGCGATCGCGGCCCGCAGCATCGAATCGGTTGAAAAGCGGCGGCTGTCGCTTTTGGCCCCAGTGACAAAAACGACAGGGTAGCGTCTCGCGCCTGCCGCTATGGCTGGGGAGCGCCAAGATTTGGTCCAGACCGGGAAAAATAGGTATCAACCGCCCGCGTTACGGCCTTTGCGAACTGCCACTGCCAACGCTCGTCCAAGATCCGCCCTTCGTCTTGGGCATTGGTTAAATAACCCATCTCAATCAGGACCGACGGCACGTCCGGCGCTTTCAGGACCCTGAATCCAGCGAATTTATGGCTCTTTGGAACCATAGGTCCCGTTTCCTGAAGCTCAACTACCAAGGAACGAGCGAAATCGATGGACTTTCCCTTTGTCTCCTTCTGGGCGAGATCGATCAGGATCGAAGACACCAGATCGTCATTCTCCGGGAAATGGATGCCCGCGATCTGATCCGCCCTATTCTCCGATTTGGCGAGCTCCTCAGCTTCGGCGTCCGACGCTTTTTCAGACAATGTATAAACGGTGGCACCCCTGGCCCCGAGAGCATTGCCCGCCGAATCCGCGTGCAGCGAAATCATCAAGGCCGCACCCTTGTTGCGGCAATGCGCGACACGTGCTTTGAGGCTCAGAAAAATGTCTGTGTCCCGGGTCATCACCGCCGCGTACCGTCCCGACTTGTTCAAGACATCGCGCAGCTTTGTCGCAGCCGAGAGCACAATGGCCTTTTCATGAATGC
>DMER01000224.1:28249-40064 GCA_003451645.1 Alphaproteobacteria bacterium
ATGGCCTTTTCATGAATGCCCGTTGAGCCCGTGGCGCCGGGATCCGGTCCGCCATGGCCAGGATCAAGACAAACCGTCTTCGGGCCTTTTGCGGACGTCGCGGGTTTTTGGGCAGCCCCTGGTTTTGCTGCGGCATCGCTGGGTCCCTGCCCGGCTGGCCACCCGGAGGTTTTCTCAAAGGCCACAGGGTCCAACGGGCCCAAATCGAGGACAATCCTTGCGCCCCTGCCGGAGTTGGGTGGGAGAACAACCTTCTCCAGAATTTTGGCAGGACCTGTCAAATCCAGCACAAGCCGCGATTGCCCCGCATTGCCGGGGCCAAATCGAAAAGACTTTACCAGCCCGCCCTTTTGCTTGCGCCATTGTGATGGCAACTTCCACGACGACGCAGGCATGGAGACAACCAAACGGGGTGGAGCGGTCAATGTGAAGCTCTCGACGGCAAGGCTCTGCGAGGTATGAAGAACAACGCGCGTCCTGTCGCCCGACACCCCAACACGAACATCGGTGACAACCAATTCAGCCCGCACAGACGACGGAAACACGATAGATATCAATATGATACCTAAAACGAACAAGCCTTGCATCCGCAACGCTCCACACACCACTTCAGCTGCATCGCCGCACACAAACCTGTGCTCAGCCCTAAAAAAAGCCAGCCGTCTTCTTTTCAAACTCTGACGCTGCCGCTTCGATAACGAATCAGGTGGCCCAGAGTAAGGTAGACAGCATCATGGTTAAACCCAAGAATGTCGCCAGCGCCAATAATAGGGCATTGCACGCCTCGCATCTTACGGTCTAGGTATAGGGAGACGATGAACTTCACGGATGGTCCGGCATTAATGCTAATTTGACTGTCGTGGGTGCATCGTCGGAACTTCAGGAGTGCCGCCGGAAGGTCTAAGTGCGCGCGTCAAGGGGTAGCCGAGCTGGGCATGCCTCTTCATCTTTTGCAAAGCCACGCTGTCCAACCTTGTGACAGCGAGAGCCTGAAGCAGGAGTAACATCACGCAGCCCCAGGCCCAGGCCGAGTGCACCCTTGGCAGAGAGAATACCCGTTTGCGCAAAAGGGTTCGCGGCATCGCCCGCATATCCGCACGCACATAAACGGTCCAGGTACTAGAGACATGCAGAACTTCGCACTCGACCGTTCCAGACACCCGACGCGGACGCAGTCAATGCGCTCGCTGGAGGGAACGCCCGAGCGCGCCCACCCCCTAAATGAGGCGCAGGCAACATGCCGTTGACGGATCGAATCCGGACAGGCGCAAAGGCCGCTGCGCCCGGAAAGCATTCCCATGACAAAGAAGATGCTGGTCGATGCCAGCCACCCAGAGGAAACCCGCGTTGTCGTTCTAACAGGTAACCGCGTCGAGGAGTTCGACTACGAAAGCGCCGACAAGCTTCAGCTCAAAGGCAATATCTACCTCGCAAAGGTCACGCGCGTAGAGCCTTCTCTGCAGGCCTGCTTCGTTGAGTATGGCGGCAACCGGCACGGTTTCCTGCCGTTCAGCGAAATTCATCCGGACTACTATCGCATCCCAAAAGAAGACCGCGTCGCGCTGATGGAAGCTGAGCGGGCTGCCGAGCGGTCTATCGATGACAGTGACGATGAGGACGACGCGCCAGCAACCGCACAACAGGATGATGATCTTGGCGTGACCGCCGGCCACGCCGCGTCCGACATCGCAGAGACTCAAGGCGATGGGTACCCGCATGACTTTATCGCCTCGCATGACGCGGCCTCTGACGCCGCGGCACAAGGGGGTGAGGCCTCCGAGATCGCGGCCCTGGAAGACGCCCATCACGAAGCGCTGAGCAATCTCGATGCCGCAGCACCGCAGCCCGACGATTATCAACCGAGTGGTGTCCAAGGCGAAAGCGCCAGCGATGGGCAGAATGGCGACACGGAGAATGGTGCCGAGCAGACCGCCCAGGTCGAAACCGTCGAGGCGACCATTGCTGCCGAGGATATTGAAACTATCGGGGCGGAAGATGCGCTGGAAGAGGTGCCCAACCGCAAACCGCGGATGATGCGCCGTTACAAGATCCAAGAGGTCATCGCCCGCAAGCAGATCTTGCTCATTCAAGTCGTCAAAGAAGAGCGTGGTTCCAAAGGCGCGGCTCTTACGACCTATCTCTCTCTCGCCGGCCGGTACTGCGTTTTGATGCCCAATACCGACCGTGGCGGCGGCATCTCCCGCAAGATCGCCAACCCAGCTGACCGCCGGAAGCTCAAGGAGCTGGCGCGTGACTTGGAAGTGCCTGATGGCATGGGCGTCATCATCCGCACGGCCGGCGCCAACCGTACCAAGCAAGAGATCAAACGCGACTTTGAGTACCTGCTGCGCGAATGGGACGCGGTCCGCGAGCTGACCCTCAAATCGACCGCCCCCACGCTCGTCTATGAGGAAGGCTCGCTCATCAAACGGGCGATCCGTGACTTGTTCAACAAGGACGTGGATCAGCTCCTTGTTCAGGGCAAAGCGGGGTTCGATGAGGCCCGCGATTTCATGCGGCTCATCATGCCAAGCCATACAAACCTGGTCGAACCTTATGAGCAGAATGTGCCGCTTTATCAGGCCTATGGCGTCGAGCCGCAGCTGGACAGCATGTTCCAGCCGACGGTGCGCCTGCGCTCCGGCGGGTATATAGTCATCAATCAAACCGAGGCTCTCGTTGCGATCGACGTGAACTCCGGCAAGGCGACACGCGAGCACAATATCGAGGACACGGCACTCAAGACCAACCTGGAGGCAGCTGAAGAAATCGCCCGGCAATTGCGCCTGCGCGATTTGGCGGGTCTTGTCGTCATCGACTTCATCGATATGGAAGAATCGCGCAACAACCGCCATGTCGAGAAGCGGCTGAAGGACTCGCTGAAGCTTGATCGTGCGCGCATCCAAGTGGGCCGGATCAGTCCGTTTGGCCTGCTCGAAATGTCGCGGCAGCGTCTGCGCTCGGGCGTGGTCGAGGGGTCAACCGTAACCTGCCCCCATTGCGAGGGCCGCGGCTTTATCCGCTCGGTTGGATCGATGGCGCTGCGCGTGATGCGCGCCGTGGAGGAATATTGCCAGCGTCAGAAGGGTAATGCGGTCACGCTTCGTTTGCCCCCTGAGATCGCGATCTACATCCTCAATCACAAGCGCTCGCAGATGACCGAGCTTGAAGAGCGCTCCGGCGTCTACATCTATGTGGAAGCCAAGCCGTCGCTCACCGCTTCGGCCTATGAGATTGAGCAAGGCGCGCCTGCCATGGCGGAACGCCGGGTGCGTAAACCCGCAACCGCGGTGTCTTTGGGTTCTGTGATTGAAGAGTTTCCAATTGCTGACGAGCCTGAGGACGTCAGTGAGGCGATTGAGGACGAAGCGGAAACCACGGAACGCCCGGATGCAGCTGAATTGGGTGGCGCCGCGATCGCGGAAGAACGCGGGAACCGTCGCCGCAGGCGGCGGGGACGTGGCGCGCGTGGGGGCGATGACCGCTTCAACCGCACGACTGATCAGGGACAGCAACCGCGCGGGGCGTCCGAACCTCGCGTTCCTGCTGAGCACGCTCCGCGGCCGGAGCGCCCCTTCGGTATCCCCTCGCCTGCGGAATTCCACTTTGGCCCTCTCGATTTGCCGGACACCTCGCCTGAGGCATTCGAGACTCGTCAGCACGCGCCGCAGCCCATCGGTGATGACAGCGATTATGATGGCGATACTGAGGATGATGGTTCTGATGATGCGAATGGCAATCAACTTGAGGCTGACGGCAATCAGCAGCAAGAGCGGCGTGGCCGCCGCCGTGGCCGCCGCGGGCGCCGGGGCCGAGGCGGTCGCGATGGTCGTGATCCGCGGCCTGAGCGGGGTGACCGGGACACCCGTCCTCAGCAGAGCATGGAGCGGTCCGCGCATGAGTCGGGCCTGATGCATGAACCTTTTCAGCCTGCTGCTACGTCTTTCACGCATCCAGCGCTTAAGTCATCGGCACCTCAATTCAGCCTCACAGCTGATGCGGAACCCTTGCGTGAGCGCGAGAACGACCTGGCGCCCCGTTCCGCGCCCGAACCGCGCGTTGAGCCTCGGACAGAACCAAAATCCGATTGGAACTTGGCGACCTTTTTCGGCTTTGGGCCCAAAGACGCCCCCCGCGAAAGGGAGCCTGTAAAGGTTAGTGCCGAGGAGCCGCCTGCACCAGAAGACCAAGCCTCCGATCAGCCGAAAAAGCGGGGTTGGTGGCAACGCAGCCAAGGCTGAAGTGAGTTATAAGTGCAGACGTTCTAGACTTTGGATCCGGCGGCCAAAAGCGAGACCCAAGGCCATGATCTATTATACTGCAGTGATTGCCATTCAGATTATGACCATTGTCCATATCGTGCGCACAGGGCGGACCATGCCCTGGCTCTACGTGGCGCTTTTTCTGCCGTTGGTGGGTTCAGTGGCCTATCTGGTGGCGGAGGTGCTCCCGGAGTTCCTGGGCGGGCGCACGACCGGCTCGGTCGTGAACACGGTGCAAGACAAACTCGATCCAGACCGCCGTCTGCGCGCCCTGACGGCTGAAGCAGAGCGCGTTGATACGCCTCAGGCCCAGATTTCGGTTGCACAAGAGCTGGAGCGCCTAAACCGTTTTGCCGAAGCGGCTCAGCACTACCGGCGGGCGATGCGCGGTCTCTTTGAGAATGATTTCGACCTGCACATGGCGCTCACCGAGGCACTCTTTCAAGGCGCGGAGCTTGGCCAAGTCCTCTGGCCCGAGGCCGCCACCGCCCTGGAACGGCTCTCGGCCATCGCGCCTGACCGCCAAGCCGCGGAGCAAGCCCTGTTGCGCGCGCGGCTCGCACAGGCCAATGGTGACAGCGCCTTGGCCGCAAGAGAGTTTGAGACCCTCATGCAAGGCCATGCGAGCCCCGAAACACGTGTGCGTTATGCGTATTTTCTGTATACAGAGAAGAAGCTCGACGCCGCCAGGGGTGTCTTGGTCGGCGTTTTGGACGAGTTCCAGCGCGCGCCAGCCCATGTCCGCCGCCTGAACGCAACATGGTATCAGCAGGCCAAGGCTGCGATGGAAACGCTCAACCGGTCTTGAGCGCCCAAGAACAAAACCGCTCACCTGCTTCCTCAATGTCGGCGCTCGCTCCTGCATAGGAGAGCCTGATCCAATCGTCGCCCTGCTCTTGATCGAAATCCGCCCCCGGGGTTGCCGCAATTCCTGCCTCGTGCAACAGGCGCTTACACAAATCTTGCGACGGCAGGCCGAGCACCTTCGTCTTGACGTAAAGGTAAAAGGCACCATCCGCGGGCGCATGCAGGTCTAATCCTGCACGTGCCAACGCCCTCAGCAACACGTCCCGGTTCGACCTGTAGCGGGCCACATGTGCGTCAAGCTCACTTTGAGCACTCAGAGCCGCCAGCGCCGCGACTTGAGAAATCGCAGGCGCACAAATGAACAAATTTTGGGCCAAACGCTCAACCGTGCGGACAAACGCGTCTGGCACGACCATCCAGCCGATCCGCCAGCCTGTCATGGAATAATATTTCGAGAAGCTGTTGATGACGATGGCGTTGTCGTCAAAAGCCAGTGCGGTTTGTGCCGACATCTCATAGGCCAGCCCGTGATAAATTTCGTCCGAAATCAGTGCGATGCCGCGCTCCCGGCAGGTATGGGCCAAGCGGCCAAGATCATCCGGCGAAAAAACGGTTCCCGTTGGATTGCCTGGGGAGGCGATTAGCAAACCATCCACCTGGCTATTCCGGTCCAGCATGCCTGGCGTTGCAACAAATCCCGCGCTCACGTCGGCGGGAAGCGAGGCAACACGCAAGCCCAGGGCCGATGCTGTATTACGATAGGCCGGATAGCCTGGCCGGGGGATCGCTAGTGTATCGCCCACATCAAACAGCGCCAAAAAGGCCAAGATAAAGCCTGACGAAGAGCCCGTCGTAATGACCACGCGATCGGGGGCAACCGAAACGCCATAGTGGTTCTGGTAGTGCTCAGCGATCGCCCGCTTCAACGCCTGCCGCCCCAGCGCCTCGGTATAGCCCAACACATCGCGCCCCATCGCAGCCGCGGCGGCATCCAGGGCCAGTTTTGGCGCAGGCGATGATGGTTGCCCCACTT
Source organism: Alphaproteobacteria bacterium (assembly GCA_003451645.1). Taxonomy (GTDB): domain Bacteria; phylum Pseudomonadota; class Alphaproteobacteria; order Micropepsales; family Micropepsaceae; genus DMER01. Next base: position 34,352 of record DMER01000224.1, read on the forward strand.
CCAGGTGCAGAATGCGTCGCCCGTGGCCTTCCAAGGCACGGGCCTGCGCATAGATATCCATGGCAAGAAACGGAGCGACAGCGCTGCGGCGGGAGATTTTCATGATTTGGTTATTTCATTCCGGCGGGCCATGGGCAGATCGCCCCATTTCTGCCCGGAATGGGCTCTAGCTGCAATGTGATGCAGACCCAATTGACGCGAAGCAGCCGGCTTTTTAGGGTCTCACACTGTGGGGTCGACCGAGTGCCACACAGCGGCTGTTGCGAAATGGGCAGCAGCCATGAGTGATGGCAGTTACACAAGCATGAAAGGCTGATGTGATGAGCGTTGTGCAAGTGGCTCCCCAACGTCCTCCTGCCGTCGCGAAGACTGGCCTGTTCACCCGGCTTCTGGCGCTCCTGATCTCTGCGTCTTTGGCGTTTACGCCTTCGGCTCTGGCTCAACCCAGAGGCATTTCCCTGATCCGGGATGCGGAGATTGAGCGGGTCTTACGCAGCTACATCGACCCTATTGTAACGGCGGCGGGTCTGAGCCCGTCCTCGGTCAAGTTGTATCTCGTGAATGATGATGCACTGAACGCGTTTGTGGCGGGTGGTCAGAACATCTTCATCAACACCGGCATGATCATGACGCTGGAGACGCCCAATCAGCTCAAGGGCGTGATCGCCCACGAAACCGGACATATTGCCGGCGGGCACTTGGTGCGTGGGCCTGAGGCGTACGAAAAGGTCCAAACGCCCATGTTTGTGACCATGCTCCTCGGCGTCGCCGCGTTTGCGGCCGGTGCGCCCGATTTGGGTGCCGCCCTTCTGATGGGCTCGACGCAAGTGGCTCAGCGGCAAATTCTGGCCTACAGCCGTACACAAGAGTCTGCCGCCGACCAGGCCGGCGTCGCCTATATGACGACGATCAAGCAATCGCCGCAGGGCATGCTTGAGGTCTTTGAGAAGTTCGCCGACCAGGAAATCTTAAGCGGCCGCAAGCTCGACCCTTACGCCCGCTCCCACCCGTTATCTCGCGAGCGCGTGGCCGCCCTCACCGACCTCAGCGAGCGCTCGCCCTATCGCGAGGTGAAGGACAGCCCGGCCGAGCAACTGGCCTATGACCTCATGAAGGGAAAGCTGCGGGGCTTTTTGGAGCGCGGCGACGTCACCCTGCGGCGCTATCCGCACAAAGACAAAAGCATGCCGGCGCGTTATGCCCGGGCGGTTGCCTATTTTCGCGGCGCCGATCTCGACCGCGCCATGATTGAGATCGATGCGTTACTGGCAGAACGGCCGGACTATCCTTATTTTTGGGAACTGAAAGGGCAGGTTTACGTGGAGTCGTCCAGGCCCAAGGAAGGCATCGCGCCCTATCGCAAGGCTGCGGCTTTGGCACCTGGCGAACCTCTTATTCAGGCGAGCTTAGGCGCTGCTCTGGTTGCAACCGAAGACGCCAATAATCTCAAAGAGGCTGTCTCGGTTTTGCGCGCGACCTTGCATAAGGAGCCCGCCAATGCCATGGCGTGGTACCACCTTGCTAGCGCCTATGAACGTCTTGGCCAAGAGGGTCAGGCGCAACTGGCAACGGCTGAGCGCTACTTCGCAATTGGCGGCATGAAACAAGCCGTACAGTTTGCTGGCCGTGCGCTTCCAAAACTCAAGGAATCGACGCCCGAATGGCTGCGTGCGCGTGATATCATGACCTCCGGCAAAGATGGGGCCGACCAGGAAATCGAAAAAGAAAAAGAGCAAGAACCACGTCCCAAGCCCAATATTCCAGAGCAAAGCCGCCGCGTCCCTCTCTTTTCATTCTAAGGAACTCTGAAACGATGTCATTTTTCAAAGACCGGGCGGCGCTGGGCGTCATGGCTCTGCTTGCCGTTGGAACCATTGGCGGCGCCTTTGCCCTTATGAATGCGGCCTTTGCGGAACCGGAGAGTGCGGGCGGCAACCTGTCCAAGAAACAGATCGAGCGCATCGTGCATGAGTACATCGTCAACCACCCAGAGGTGCTTGTCGAGGCGATGGAAAAGCTTCAGTCGCGCGAGGAGGACGACAAGCGCAAGAAAGCGCAAGAGAACATTAGCAAGCTCGGCGACAAGCTCTTCAACAATGCCGCCGACCACGTCACGGGCAATCCGTCCGGCGATGTGACGATCGTCGAGTTTTTCGATTACCGCTGCGGCTATTGCAAGAAAGCCCGCCCGGAAGTGTTAGCACTGCTGAAGGCAGACCCGAAGATCCGCCTTGTCGTGAAAGAGTTCCCAATCCTCGGGAAGACATCAGAGACCGCGAGCCGGGCCGCCCTGGCTGCCAAAAAGCAGGGTAAGTACTGGGATTTCCACTTGGCCTTGATCAAGGAAGCCGATCTGAACGAGACCCGCATTTTTGAGCTCGCGGCCGCAAATGGCATCGACGTCACCCGGATGAAGACGGATATGCAGGCGACGGACGTCACGAAGGTGATCGATACCAACCACGAGCTCGCCCAGAAGATCGGTGTCGATTCGACGCCCAGCTTCATCTTTGGCAAGGAGCTGGTCGCGGGCGCCATGTCGCTGGAGCAAATGAAAGATCAAGTGGCAAAGGCGCGTAAAGCTGCGCAGTGATCCGCGTCAGATGAGCCCAGCCAACGGGCTCGACGGATCGGCATAGCGCTTCTTGGGCATCCGCCCCGCCTTGTACGCTTGGCGTCCCGCGATCACTGCGTGGCGCATGGCGTGGGCCATCAGCACTGGGTCCTGCGCCTCAGCGATTGCGGTGTTCATGAGAACGCCGTCGCAGCCCAGCTCCATCGCAATGGATGCGTCCGATGCTGTCCCAACACCCGCATCGACCAGCACCGGCACCTTGGCCTGCTCGATGATAAGGCGGATGTTGATCGGGTTCTGCACGCCAAGGCCCGAGCCGATGGGGGCCGCGAGTGGCATGATGGCTGCGCAGCCGATCTCCTCCAGCCTCTGGCACATGAGCGGATCGTCCGAGCAATAGACCATCACTTGAAAGCCGTCTGCGATGAGCGCCTCAGCCGCCTTTAACGTCTCGACCATGTCGGGATAGAGCGTCTTGCGGTCGCCCAGGACCTCGAGCTTGACGAGTGTCCACCCCCCCGCCTCGCGGGCCAGCCTCAACGTGCGGACCGCATCTTGTGCCGTATAGCAGCCCGCTGTATTGGGCAGATAGGTATAGCGTGACGGATCGATAAAGTCGGTCAGCTTGGGTTGCGCGGGGTCGGATAGATTGACCCGGCGTACCGCGACCGTGACGATCTCGGCGCCGCTCGCCACCAAGGCGGCCGCGTTCTGCGCATAGTCCCGGTACTTGCCTGTGCCAATGATGAGACGCGACTGGAATGTCCGCCCTGCGACCGTCCAGCCATCATCTTGCGGCTCACGGTGATCGCCGCCCCCGACAAAATTCACAATCTCCAGCCGGTCGCCTTCGGCCAGCACCGTCTGGCCATAGGCGGAGCGCGGCACAATCTCGAGGTTGCGCTCGACCGCAATGCGCCGGTTGTCGAGATTTAGCTCGGCCAACAGCGCCAACAGGCTCAAGTCCCCGCCGATCTCCCGGGCCTCGCCATTGATCGTCACCCGCAGGGTCGCAGCAGCAGCCATTCGATTCACCTCACCAACTAAACCCGACAGACCGAAGCGCGGCATTTACCAAAGGTACCCTGCGCCATTTGACGGGGTCGCCAGACCCAGTATAACGGCGCCAGCAATCCCGCGCACTGATATCCTGCCGATCCGCCGTCTTATGCAGAAACCCGTCTACGTCCTCAATGGTCCGTCGCTGAACCTTTTGGGTCAGCGGGAGCCGCACATCTATGGCACGACCACGTTGAGCGACATCGAAAACATGGTCACGGCACGTGCCCGCGTCCATGGCCTCTCGGTGCAGTTTCGCCAAACGAATCATGAAGGGCACATGATCGACTGGGTCATTGAGGCCCGGGAGAAGGCCTGCGGCATCATCATCAATGGGGCTGCGTGGACGCATTCCTCGATCGCCCTCATGGATGCACTGAAGGCAGCCGAACTGCCGGTCATCGAGGTTCATCTGTCGAACCCCTATGCGCGCGAGGAGTTCCGGCATCTGTCCTATGTTGCGAAGGTCGCGTCGGGCGTCATTTGCGGCCTCGGCGCGCATGGCTATGTCTTGGCAGTCGATGCTCTGGCCATGAAACTCAACATCACTGGGGGGAGTTCCGCGTGACCGCGGCCCCTCGCTCAACGGATTAGGCCATATGAAAAAGAAAACCATCCCAGCCAAACCGAGCTCAACCAAGCCGCACCCGGTCAAAGCCCCTAGCCCTGCGGGCGAAAGTGCTGAGCGCGCGCTCGTGCGGGATCTGGCGCAAATCCTGCGCGATACTGAATTGACCGAGATTGAGGTCGAAAAGGCGGGCTTGCGGGTTCGGGTCGCCCGGCAAGTCACCATAGCTGCAGCGGGTCTGCCCGGCGCGAGCCATCACGCTGCACATAGCGAGGCTCGCCCGGTTCCGGCTCCGGCGACTGTGCTGAGCCCAGCACTGACGCCAGCCGAGGATCGCTCCACACATCCCGGCGCGCTCAAGTCACCCATGGTTGGGACCGCTTATGCGGCGTCGCAGCCCGGCGCCGCGCCTTTTGTAAAACTTGGTGATTCGGTGAAGGAGGGTCAGACCTGCCTCATCATCGAAGCGATGAAAACCATGAATCAAATCCCTGCCCCGCGCGCTGGCAAGGTGATCGACATTTTGTTCAAGGACGCAACACCCGTTGAGTTCGGCGAAGTTCTCCTCATCATCGAATAGCGTCCGGACAGCGTCGCTTGTGAGTACCCATCATGTTTGACAAGGTCCTGATTGCCAATCGCGGCGAGATTGCCATGCGCATCAACCGCGCCTGCCACGAAATGGGCATCAAGACGGTTGCCGTGCACAGCACGGCGGATGCCAATGCCATGCATGTGCGCATGGCCGATGAGAGCGTGTGTATCGGCCCACCTGCGGCTGCACAAAGCTATCTCAATATCCCAGCCATTATCTCCGCCTGCGAAATCACGGGGGCACAAGCGATCCATCCGGGCTATGGCTTCTTGTCCGAGAACGCCAAATTCGCCGAAATCATCGAGGAGCATGGCCTGACTTTCATTGGTCCGCGCTCGGAGCATATCCGGCTCATGGGCGACAAGATCCAGGCCAAGGCCGCCGTGAAGGCGTTGGGCATCCCTGTGGTGCCAGGGTCCGACGGCGGGATCACCGATGATGATGAGGCACACCGGCTTGCTGGCAAGATCGGCTACCCGGTGCTTGTCAAGGCGGCGGCGGGCGGCGGCGGACGCGGTATGAAAGTGGCGCGCAGCGAAGGCGAATTATCGGTCGCTCTGGCTACTGCGCGGTCAGAGGCAAAGTCCGCCTTTGGCGATGACAGTGTCTATCTGGAGAAATATCTGGAGACCCCGCGCCATATAGAGATCCAAGTCATTGCCGACAGCCACGGCGCGGTCAGGCATTTGGGCGAGCGCGATTGTTCGCTGCAGCGCCGCCATCAAAAAATCTTAGAGGAGGCTCTATCCCCTGCCCTCAATGCCTCAGAGCGCAATCGCATCGGCGACATCGTCACCAAGGCCATCGCACAGCTGGGCTATTTGGGCGTGGGGACAGTCGAATTTCTCTACGAGAATGGCGAGTTCTATTTCATCGAAATGAACACCAGACTCCAGGTCGAGCATCCGGTGACCGA
>DMER01000224.1:40262-43650 GCA_003451645.1 Alphaproteobacteria bacterium
GAGCATCCGGTGACCGAGATGATCACTGGGCTCGATCTTGTCCGCGAACAGATTCGTATCGCGGCCGGCGGAAGGCTGACCTTTGCGCAGTCGGAGGTCGAATTCAGTGGTCATGCCATCGAGTGCCGCATCAATGCGGAGGACGCGCGCACCTTCCGCCCCTCACCAGGTCTGATCAAGGAATTCCACACACCAGGTGGTCTTGGGGTGCGGGTGGATAGCGGCGCCTATGCGGGGTACGTCATCCCTCCCTATTATGACAGCCTGATTGCCAAGTTGATCGTCCATGGCCGCAACCGCAATGAATGCATCATGCGCCTTCGGCGGGCTCTGCGTGAGTTTGTGATCGATGGGATCAGCACGACGATCCCGCTATTTCACGATCTGGTGAACGAACCAGCGTTTATTGATGGGCAATATCACATTCATTGGCTTGAGGATTACCTCAAGCGAACGGCTCCCCAGTGAAAGAGTGATGTTGCAATTCATCAATTCCGTGTCAAAACTCGAGCAGTTCAACGTTTAGTAGTTGGTGCTATGCGGGACGAAAGAGTTTGGCGCGATCTCTTGATCGCCTATCGGAAGAAGCACTCCCTGACGCAAAGCGAGCTGGCGGATCGCTTGGCGGTCAGCCAACAAACTGTGTCACGCTGGGAAAGTGGAAAACAGTTCCCTGACGCTGAAACGCAGGCCTCGCTGAGGCCCATTATTGGCTTGCTTGATTTGTCGACCCGTGAATCCTGGATCAATCGCGTTTCACTATCCGCCGGACGTGAGCATTTGTTCGAGCGGGGTTGGCGCTTTATCGCAAACAGCCAAAAAATATTGGAGATCGGGGGCATCCCTGCAGCAGAGTTGGTGGGGCACACGGCCTATGAATTCCCGATCTTTCAGTCTGTCTTGCCAAGGGTAGATGAGGCAGGACTGTTCGACGGGCAAGCCAAGCTTGTCCGCATAGTCGCAGAATTCCATTTCGCCACCCGCAGCGCAGGCCGGCGCATTGATCTGTGGCCTATTGTAACGTGTACGGATGAGATATTGGTCCACGCGATTGCACATCCCTTTGCGGTGAAGCGCTTGCCCGACACAGTCCCTGCAACCACCGTCAAGGAGATCGACATCATCCGGCAGGATCGCGCTCAATCCAGGACGCGACAACAAGGCACCTAACGGCATGTTAGTGGCAGGACCAACCCGGGCCGCAATGATGACGCAAGTCCAGCAATCCTACGGGCATGAGTTGCTCTACGAGCCTGGCTGGCGGGCCATTGCCGCAAGTGCCAGCGCAAGCGCTGAACCCAACGGAGAGTTGCGCCAGGTTCTGGGCAAAAGCCTCAACGATTATCCTGTCTACCGTCCCTATTTGGCCTCTTTGGACGACTTGGGATTGTTTGAGGGCCGTGTGGCGGGCCTCAAGATCGACATGCAGTACCGCATCGGAAGCGGTATCTTGGGCCACCGTGCGGAATTATGGCCACTGGAGACCTGCGATGGCGGAACGCTCGTCATCGCTTGCGTCCATCGCTACCGTTTGCAGGAGGTTAACACTCTCAAACAGTTCCGTATTGTGGACCTATCAGTAATCCCCTGGCCAAAGGGTCAGGCCGATTTGGTCAGCCGATCATGATTTTGCTGCAATCCCTCTGCACCACTTCGCCTCGCCTGGGGGGCAGCAACGAATGAAACCGTCTATTCAGAATGAGCATGGGCAGGCGCTCGCACATTTGCGCGCGATGGCGCAAGAATACAGTCTCAACCAGCTGCGAGTGGCCGAGCTGTTTGGGGCCAGCAGCGCAGAAATGACGGCTTGGTTCGAAGACCCAAGCCGCGCGCCAGCCGACACTGCCAAGCGTGTCGCCAAAATCGGCCGGTGCTTGCATATCAACAGCGCGAGAGCTTGGTCAGAACGTGTTCGGCTTTCCTCCGGCATGGAACTCCTGTTTGACAACACCCTCTCGGTCGTGGCGATCAGCAAATCGGCGCGCGTCTTCGATCTGGATGACGGAACCGGCGACATGGAGGTGCCTGAGGCGCTCCTGATCGGCCGCCACTACAATGATCTGTTGCCCAATCCGGGTGCCAATCTGCTATCGACCGGTGGCCGGGGGCTTTCTGACCTCGCAAAACTCGGCTTTTTCGAAGGCCGCGTCTCATCGATCAGTTACAGTGCTGAGATCTGCTTTGGCGCAGCGACAATTCATGGGATATGGCAGGCTTGGCCGGTCATCACACCAGACTTGGGCATTATTGGTCATGCGCGACGCCATCCCGTGTTCGACAAGAGACCAACCCTTAAGGTGCCTGGCATGCGCCTCGCTTGGACTGAGATTGCCTTTGCTGGCGGTGCTCCAAACTAAGGGCCCTGGCGCCTGAATGATTGACCCTGAGCAATTGCTCGCGGCCTATGCGCAAGGGTACTTCCCCATGGCGCGCTCTGCCCGCGAGCGCAAAGTTGAGTGGATCGATCCGGACTTTCGCGGGATCATTCCGCTTGCGGATTTTCACGTGCCCAGACGATTGGCGCGCACCGTCAGGCAGGACCAGTACCAGGTCAAACCCGACACTGCCTTCAAGCAAGTCATGCAGCATTGCGCCGAGCCGATGCCCGGGCGAATGACGACCTGGATCAACCGAACGATATTCGAATCCTATTGCCGCCTCCATGCGCTCGGCCACGCCCACTCCATAGAGGTTTGGGATGGCGAGACGCTGGTCGGCGGGCTCTATGGCGTGAAGCTGGGTGCCGCATTCTTTGGCGAAAGCATGTTCTCGCGGCGCACCGATGTCAGCAAGATCGCGCTTGTGCACCTCGTGGCGCGGCTTCTGAGCGGCGGGTTCCTGCTTTTGGACACACAGTTCCAGACCGAACACCTCAGTCAGTTCGGCACTCAAGAAATTCCGCGTGAGGCTTATCTGGAGCGCTTGCAGTCAGCGCTTACGCAGAATGCGAACTTCTATGAGTTAGGGGCCGCCGGGGCCGCCGTGTCTGGGCGCGCTGTCTTGCAGCTGATCACCCAGACATCATAGATCGGGTGCTCCAACGCGTTGAGTGCGGGCGACGACCCAAACATCCAGCCCGAGAATACCTTCTCCAGGCTGCCATTGGGCCTTCGCTCCTGAATGTCTAGATACACCGCCGATTCCGGCGGCTCTTCCGGCGGCCGCGTACGGCAGGTGTGAACGGTAATCGCCAAAGTGTTGTAAGCGATCGATTGACCAAGCGGCACTTCGAACTTTGCCGTGCGCGCCGCAATCTTATCGAGACCGCCCAACACAACGCCATAGACCGTCGGCGCAATACCCGTTGCCACCGGTGGCAACTCCGCCCGGGCGGTGGCCCCGCCAACAACGGGCTCTTCTGCGGGCGCTTCCGTGACCGCAGGCGGTT
>DMER01000084.1 GCA_003451645.1 Alphaproteobacteria bacterium
CGCAGGCGGCAGGTTGCATGTCATGAGCAGCGCTGTGGATTCTGGGTCCTATTTCGACCGGTCAGCCGATCAAGGTGAGCGCGGTGGACATGGCGCGGGCTTGGCAGTGCGCGACACGGCAGGCGGCCGGGTGCTGGTCTTCAGCGGTCAGTGGGTGGTAGCACACCTCTCCCAGGCGGACGCCTTGCTGCATCCCATACAGTTTGCCCGGCACAGCCCAATTACTTTTGACCTCTCGCAGATTGAACGGATGGATACGAGCGGCGCTTGGCTCGTTCATCGTACACGCTTGGCCGCGGAGGCCGCAGGAGCCAGTGTCACCCTGCAGGGGGCGCAGCGCGCGTTCCTGACCCTCATCCAAGCGGTGGCAGAGCGCGACAAGCGGGCCGCGCCAAATGCGGACCATCCGCATTTTCTGGTCGCAGTGCTTGTCCGCGCGGGCCACGCGCTGGAGGACGCCTGGAAGACCACGGTCGAAGCGATAGGGTTCTTAGGGCTGCTCCTCGAGACCTTTGGGCGCTGTCTTATCAATCCGCGCCGGTTCCGCTTGACTTCGACGGTCTATCACATGGAGCAGGCGGGTTTTAACGCGGTCCCGATCGTCAGTCTGATGTCATTTCTGATCGGCGCGGTGCTGGCATTCCAAGGCGCCACACAGCTGCGCAAATTTGGCGGCGAGGTCTTCACGGTCAATCTGGTCGGTATCTCCTTCCTGCGCGAGGTCGGCATCCTGTTGACCGCCATCATGGTCGCGGGCCGCTCAGGCAGCGCCTTCACCGCGCAAATCGGCTCGATGAAGCTGCGTGAAGAAATCGATGCCATGCGCACCTTGGGCCTCAACCCGATGGAGGTGCTGGTCGTCCCGCGGGTGCTGGCCCTGATCATCATGATGCCGATTCTGGGCTTTATCGCCGCAATCATGGGCCTAGGTGGGGGGATGATGGTCTTGTGGCTCACCACAGGCATGTCGCCCTGGGCCTATATCGAGCGGGTCTATGCGGCGGTCAATCTTTGGTCCTTTTGGGTTGGCATGATCAAAGCACCCGTCTTTGGCTTGCTTATCGGTCTAATCGGCTGCTTTGAGGGTCTGAAGGTCGAGGGGAGCGCCGAGTCCGTTGGGCAGCGCACGACTCAATCCGTTGTCGAGGGCATCTTCATCGTGATCGTCGCCGACGCGTTCTTCTCCATCATGTTTGAGATCATTGGGGTTTGACAGTGACCGACCGCGAGGCTGTCATAGCGATCCGGGGGCTGATGAACCAATTTGGCGCGCAAATTGTGCACCAGAACCTGGACCTGGATGTCTATCGGGGTGAGGTGCTAGGGATTGTCGGCGGCTCCGGCACGGGCAAGTCGGTCATGTTGCGCTCCATTGTCGGCCTCAACCGCCCCAAACAAGGCCGCATTGCCGTGTTTGGTCAGGTGTTGGACACGCTGAGCGACGCCCGGCGTCAGGCCATCGAGCGGCGCTGGGGAGTGCTTTTTCAGGATGGCGCGCTGTTTTCCTCGCTGACGGTCGCGCAGAATATCCAGGTGCCTTTGCGAGAGCATTTGAAACTTTCGCAGCGCCTTCTGGATGAGATCGCAGCCCTCAAGGTGTCCCTGGTTGGGCTGCCGCCCGAGGCAGGTGCCAAATTCCCGTCTGAGCTGTCAGGCGGCATGCGCAAACGCGCCGGGCTCGCGCGTGCGCTCGCCCTTGATCCTGAGATCGTGTTTCTGGATGAACCCACGGCAGGGCTCGATCCGATTGGGGCCGCCGATTTCGATAGCCTGATCAAAAGTCTGCAGGAGACGTTGGGTCTGACTGTCTTTATGGTCACGCATGATTTAGATAGTCTGTATGCGATATGCGACCGGATTGCGGTTCTGGCGGAAAAGCGAGTGATCGTGGCCGCCCCCATTGCTGAGCTGCTTGAGCACCCTCACCCTTGGATCCAGGCCTATTTCCATGGGCCACGGGGCAGGGCTGCCACGCAGGCCAAGGCAACATCCGGCGCTGCCGCTTCATCTGGGAGGAGTTGACCCGTGGAAACCCGCGCGCACCATTTGCTGATCGGCACCTTTGCCCTGGCGATTACCGCCGCCATTTTTGCCTTTGTGTTCTGGCTCAGCAAGGCGCAGTTCGATGCTGAGTTCCGCGAGTACAAGATCACCTTCGAGGGCTCGGTGTCTGGTTTGCGCAAATCGGCGGATGTTCTTTTCAATGGCCTCAAAGTGGGCGAGGTGATCGACCTGCGCATCCACAAAAGTGACCCCAATCTGGTCGATGCGACGATCCGCGTTGATGCGGCGACGCCGATCAATACCCGCAGCATCGCGACCTTGGAGAGCCAGGGTCTGACCGGCCTGGCGGCGATCTTGATTTCCGCGCGCAAACCCAAAGAGGGCGAGGACCCAGCGCTGCGGCCGGAACCGCTCAAGGTTGCAAAGGGCGAGGACCTCCCAGTCATTCCAACGCAGCGGTCGGCCTTTCAGGAAATCTTCGCTGATGCCCCAAACCTCTTGCGTGAGGGTAATCAGCTTCTGGCGCGGCTCAACAACCTGATCGATCAGAACTCCGACAACATCACCAAGATCATCGCCAATGCCGAAGTCGTGTCGAGCAAGCTCAGCAGCATTGGAGACACGGTCGACAATATGGCCAAGTCAATTGACGCACTCGCGGTCTCGGCCAAGGGAATGGTCGAGGACGATGCCCGCAAGGCCATGACGGATGCGCGCTTCGCGGCCGCAGAGGCGCGCAAGGCCATGACGGAGCTGGCGCAAGTGGTGGCGGAGAACCGGCCGCAGATCAAGCAGTTCACCAAGAACTCTTTACCAGAAGCGTTCCTGTTCATTGCCGATGCCCGGCAATTGATCGCCTCGATCGATCGCTTTGCGGCGCGGCTGGAGCGCAGCCCATCTTCGCTCTTGTTCGGAGACAAGTCTTCGGAGTATGGCAACCGGTGATAGCGGGCAGGAGCTGAACGCATGAGGCACGACCGTCGGGCGATCTTGGGGTTGGGTGCAGCAGGGCTCGGTTCAGCCCTGCTCAGCGGCTGCGGCGTGTCAAATATCTTGGCGGGTCCGGCACCTGACCTTTATGTCCTATCGCCCAAGAGTACCTTTCCTGAGGACCTGCCATCGGTGAACTGGCAGTTGGTTGTAGAAGAACCATCTGCCGCGCGCGGTCTCGACACCGACCGGATCGCCATTGCGCCGACGGATTTGGAGGTCAAGTATTTCCCAGAGGCGCGCTGGGCGGACCGCGCGCCGCGCATGGTCCAGTCCTTGATTATCCAGTCATTTGAGAACTCCAAACGCATTGTCTCGGTGGTCCGTCAGCAATTGGGTTTGCGGTCAGACTTTGTGCTGAAGAGCGAGTTGCGGGAGTTTCAGGCCGAGTTGCGCAAGGAAGGGCCGCGCGTACCAGTACGCCTAAATTTGAAAGT
>DMER01000041.1 GCA_003451645.1 Alphaproteobacteria bacterium
CCCGGAGTGTTGAATCGTTCAATACAGCATTGCCGCGCCGTCTAGTGTCCGCATCACAAGGCCGTCTTCTGCCTTGCGGTAAAGGAACGAGACCCAGATGAATGCGCTGCAATGGATAACCCGCTGGACCTACGCGCCCCTGATGCTTCTCGGCTTCAACGCCGCCGCCGTCATGCTGGTGACTTCGGGCGCTCCGAAGTTGTCGCTTTTCGGCCTGCTGATCGCGGCAATCACTGTGTCGTTTCTGGCCGAACGGTTCATTCCGTATAAGGAGGACTGGAACCGCTCCAAGAACGACGGGGTCAGAGATTTTCTGCATTTCCTCGTTAACGAAACTTCGATTGTTGCCTCGGCTCTCCTTATTCCTATAGTCGCCGCGCTCATGCCGTTTCCGTCTGTGTGGCCTGATACGTGGCCGCTTTGGGGACAGCTTCTCCTCGCCATTCTTATTGCCGACGTGGGCATCACGCTCGTTCACTGGGCCAGCCACCACAACAATACGCTATGGCGCTTCCACGCCGTGCATCACAGCGTGAAGCGGATGTACGGCTTCAATGGCCTGATGAAGCACCCGGTCCATCAGGCCATCGAACTGACCGCAGGAACCCTGCCGCTCGTCCTCGCGGGCATGCCGCTTGAAGTCGCCATGCTGCTAGCCTTCGCGGTCGCCCTCCAGCTGCTGCTGCAACATTCGAATGCCGACATGCGGATCGGCGCCCTGCGCTACATACTCGCCCTGGCGCCCGTTCACCGGTTTCATCACCTGAAGTCCGGCAGGGAGGGAAATGTGAACTTTGGGCTCTTCACGACGCTTTGGGACCGCTTGCTGGGCACCGCCTCTTTCGATCCGCGACGCAGGTTCGCGTCTGACGATCTCGGTATCGAAGATGCCCCGGGTTATCCTTCCTCATACATCGGCCAGCTGACCAAACCCTTCCAACCTGATCTTTAGCGAAAGATCACCTCCGCATACGATCACGCGTCGAGCAACATATACCCCTATGGGGTAATTGACCGATACGGTATAGGGGTATATGCCGAACTCTAGTTTTGAGCACGCAGGAGACCGGCATGTCCTCGACCGAAGCAAAGCCAAGCGCAGATCAGCCGGATATACGTGACCCGGTCTGCGGCATGACCCCGAAGGCCGACACCCCGCACCGCCTCACGCATGAAGGCGCCGAGGTCTTATTCTGCAGCGCGGGCTGCAAATCCAAGTTTGAAGCCAATCCTTCTGCCTACATGACTCGTTCTGCGGTGCACAAAGCGCAGATGCCTGATCACGCAGGCCACGGACCCGCCTGCCACGATCACGCCAGCGAGGCGCCTTCAAAGACAGCGGCCCCGGGCAGCCAGTGGACCTGCCCCATGCACCTGGAAATCGTTCGGGATGGTCCCGGAGCCTGCCCGATCTGCGGCATGGCCCTGGAACCGATGACGCCGACTGCAGGCGGCGGCCCCAATCCCGAGCTGCACGACATGAAACGGCGCTTCCTGTTCGGCGTCGTGCTGTCACTGCCTTTGCTGGTCATCGAGATGGGCGGACATTTCTTTGGAATTGACCGGTTCATTCCGCCCACGATCAATCCCTGGATCCAGATGGCACTGGCAACGCCCGTGGTGCTCTGGGCGGGCTGGCCTTTCTTCGCGCGGGGCGCCGCATCGGTAAAAAGCCGCAGCCTGAACATGTTTTCTCTGATCGCACTCGGCACCGGTGCGGCCTGGATTTACAGTATGGTGGCGGCGATCGCGCCGGGCCTGTTCCCGGCCGAGCTGCGCTCGGCGCACGGAACCGTGCCGGTTTATTTTGAAGCTGCCGCCGTGATCATCACGCTGGTTCTGCTCGGTCAGGTACTCGAACTACAAGCGCGTGAAGCGACCGGGGGCGCTATCCGGGCGCTACTCGACCTTGCTCCAAAGACCGCGCGCCGGATCAAAGCGGATGGAACTGAAGAAGATGTGCCGCTTGAGACGGTCATCGCCGGTGACCGCCTGCGCGTGCGGCCCGGAGAAAAAATACCGGTGGACGGCATCGTCACCGAAGGGCGCTCCTCAATCGACGAGTCGATGGTCACGGGAGAGTCGATGCCCGTGACCAAGTCAGTAAGTGACCGGGTGATTGGCGCAACGGTAAACCAGACCGGCAGCCTGATCGTTGAAGCGCAGCGGGTCGGCAGCGAGACCATGCTCTCCCAGATCGTCCATCTCGTCGCCGACGCGCAGCGCAGCCGCGCGCCCATCCAGCGCCTCGCAGACCAGGTGTCGGGCTGGTTTGTCCCAGCCGTCATCGTCATCGCTGTGACGGCCTTCTTCGGCTGGCTCATGTTCGGACCAGACCCTGCCTTCTCCTACGGGCTGATCGCGGCCGTCTCGGTGCTGATCATCGCCTGTCCCTGCGCGCTGGGCCTTGCCACGCCCATGTCGATCATGACCGGCGTCGGCGCGGGCGCGCGCGCCGGCGTGCTGATCCGGAATGCCGAGGCGCTCGAACGCATGGAAAAGGTCGACACACTGCTCATCGACAAGACCGGGACGCTGACGGAAGGCAGGCCGGCGCTTGTCGGGATGGATATGACGCCGGGCGCTGATGAAAACGCTGCCCTTCGTATTGCCGCAAGTCTCGAGAGCGTCAGTGAGCATCCTTTGGCGACCGCAATCGTCGCCGCAGCCCGCGCAAAAGGTCTTGCACTTGCCGAACCGGCACACTTCGACTCGCCCACGGGAAAAGGTGTCGTTGGGGTCATCGAGGGTCAGATAGTAGCACTGGGCGCTGAGCGCTTCATGGACGAACTCGGTATCGACACGGCCGCGCTGCAAGCGCTTGCTGAGCGCCGACGGGCGGACGGGGCAACAGCCATCTATCTCGCCGTCGATGGCGCCGCGCTGGCGGTGCTGGCCATTGCCGACCCGGTGAAGGCATCAACGCCGGACGCGCTAAAAGCCCTTCAGGATGCCGGCCTGCATATCGTCATGGCGACAGGCGACAATCGCACGACCGCAGAATCAATCGCCCGATCACTCGGCATCAATGCCGTCGAGGCCGAAGTCCTGCCTGCCCAGAAGGCCGAGATCGTGAAGCGCCTGATGGCCGAAGGCCGGGTCGTGGCCATGGCGGGGGACGGCGTCAATGACGCCCCGGCCCTCGCAGCCGCCGATGTCGGTATCGCGATGGGCACCGGCACGGATGTCGCCATAGAAAGCGCCGGCGTTACGTTGCTGAAGGGAGACCTCAGAGGCATTGTACGGGCCCGGACGATTTCGCGGGCAACCATGCGAAACATCCGCCAGAATCTCTTCTTTGCTTTCGCCTATAATGCTGCTGGCATCCCCATCGCCGCTGGCGTTCTCTTTCCCATCACAGGCGCATTGCTCTCCCCCATGATTGCAGCTGCCGCAATGGCCCTGTCCTCCGTCTCCGTGATTGCCAATTCGCTTCGGCTGAATGCGCTCGAAAGAAACTAATTGGACGATCTCACGAAGCCTTGTCCAACAACAGAGAAGGCAAGTGCAAGACGGCAAGAGCGATTAAGCAGCTTGTTGTTAGCTATGAGCGCTTAACTCCGTAGCTCGTCCTGCACGATCCTGGGTCGCCTTTCGATGAGCGCGAGCAATACCCGCGCCGGGCCTTCAGGGCGCCGGCGCCCCTGCTCCCAGCCTCGCAGGGTACCTACGGCGACGCCAATGCTGCGAGCAAATTCGGCCTGCGACAATCCTGAGCGCTCGCGGATTGCTGCCACATCAGGCTCCGGCACTTCGATATGATGAACCCGTGCGCCTGTCTTGTGACCTTTGGCGTGGGTGAGCGCCTCTTGGAGGCCTTGCTTGATGCTGGCGGCGGCGTTGGTCATGTCACTTTCCATAAGTATCAGCGATGAGATCACAGCGTTCGATCAGTTCGGCGCGTTCGGTTGGAGAGATGTTGGCCCTTTCATTTTTCGCAAACACGGTGAGCAGAAAGAGAGGCATGTCACGAGAGCGGTAGAAATGGATCACACGGTATCCGCCGCTTTTGCCTGCGCCCCTTCGGGCGACGCGCACCTTCCTCAATCCGCCTCCGAGACTGATGCCCGCCTAAGGATCGGCCGCCAACGCCGAAATCAGATCAGCTTTCTCCTCATCCGTCATGCCTGCAGAGTGTGATCGCCGGATAAACTCCGGTGTTTCAACAACTGTCAGCATCGACATCGCGCTATCCCGATATATACGTCATTGACGCATAAGTCAATGACGTAGCTATAACTTCAATCTTCGCTCCACAATTCTTGCTTCGAGATGGATCGGCAACCTCTTTGACGAAGCCCCCTTGACCCGGCTTTAGGGTCAGGGACTTCATGTTGTCGGATATGTTGTGGAATTCGGAATCGAACCCTAATCCAAGTCCGACAGCTGCCGAATTGTTGGCAGATTGTTGGCATCCGACGATGCGCCAAATTTATTTGCTTTCTAAAAACAGGGCAATAAGGGCGCTTGCGATTCCGCCCCCGGGCACCATGTTTCCCGCCTGCTGCACTC
>DMER01000013.1:0-531 GCA_003451645.1 Alphaproteobacteria bacterium
GCACGAGTTCGCACGGCAGACGAGCGAGAATTTCTATCGGCTATTCTCCAAAATTCGCCGCACAAGCGATGAGCGATAGTCTAACCGTCACGATTTTGGGCTGTGGGTCGTCGGGCGGTGTCCCACGTTTGGGCGGCCCAGATGGGCGCGGCGAATGGGGTGCGTGCGATCCCAATGAGCCCCGCAACCGGCGTTCGCGGTGTTCGATCCTGCTCAAGCGCGGCGAGACCACGGTGCTTGTCGATACGTCGCCAGATATGCGGGAGCAGCTGCTGCGAGCGCGCCAGGCGCGGCTCGATGCGGTCTTGATCACGCACGAGCATGCCGACCAACTGCATGGTCTCGATGATTTGCGGCTGGTGACCCATGTGACGAAAGAGCGGGTTCCAGTCTATGCGGGACCAGAGACAATGCAGGCCGTCATGGGGCGGTTCGACTATTGCTTCCAGACGCCCCACAACAGCCCCTATCCGCCGATCTGCATCGCGAACACCATCGCGCGTCCCTTCCTGCCCTTTGCCATTGAGGGGC
>DMER01000013.1:722-1747 GCA_003451645.1 Alphaproteobacteria bacterium
TGCCCTTTGCCATTGAGGGGCGGGGCGGTCCCATCCCAGTGCACGCGTTTGACCAGCAGCACGGGACCATTGTGTCTCAGGGCTTCCGGTTTGGTCCGTTGGCCTATAGCAGCGATGTCAGCAACCTCGAAGAGCATGCATTCGAAACGCTCGCGGGCGTTGATACGTGGATTGTCGACGCGCTGCGCTACCGGCCTCATCCCAGCCACGCGCATGTGGATTTGGCGCTCCAATGGATCGCCCGGGTTCGCCCGCGATTGGCCATTTTGACGAATTTGCACATCGATCTCGATTACCAGCGCCTGCGTTCAGAGCTGCCGGACCATGTTGTTCCCGCTCATGATGGGCTCACGCTGCAACTAAAGCTTGAATAATCGGCTGTTGCCCGGCGAACACGCCCTGGTGCTTATGGTATGGTTACCGCCTAAAAGCGCGTGATCCCGGCAATTTTGACATTGCCCGCCGCCGAACAATTGAAATATGTTTGAAATCTGGGGTGGGTTCGTGCTTGGGCCCAGTGGAAGTGTTGCCGGAGGGGGGCAGGGTCACAAGCGGCCCAATCGCAAGCAACGTCGTGAAACTAGCCTTTAGGCGCTCGGTGTGCGCTTTGGGTAACGCTCAGTTCTCGATTGCAGGGGCTGGCGTGCGCGCCAGGATTACTCTAGCGCAGAAGCCTCTAGGGTGTTGGTGGCACGACGGTTGAATGGGGCGATTTGGTAATGCGGGACGTGCTATGGGCCTATGATCCTGGGCAACTGACGGGAACTGGAGAGGATTTGAGTTTTGGGGCGACGGGTCTTCATATCCGCGGCCCATGGGGTGAGAAGGGTTAGTGTCACAGTTTGGTCGAAGGGCCACGGCTTGGCTCTCGGGATAACGAGAAAGAGTTGGAAGCGGGGTTGAACATGATGCGGCAGTTGACGACATTCTCTGGATTGGCGCGGGGCCTTAACGGCGTGGCCGCATTGGGTGTGGCGGCCATGTTGGCTTTGTCGAGCCCTGTGGCGTTCGCGCAGTCGACCGAC
>DMER01000013.1:1993-2621 GCA_003451645.1 Alphaproteobacteria bacterium
CGCACCGGCGACACCGCCAGCGGGCGCTCCGCCTGCCAATGGCAATGGCGAAGCACCGCCTCCGCCGCCGACAATTGGCCCCGATGGCAATCCTGTGCCGCCTGCTGACGCTGCTGCACCACCTGCGACCGATCCTGCGGCGGCACCTGCTGCAGTACCTGCAGCTCCAGTGGAGGAGGCGAAGGCTGACGGTGCACTGCACGATTTGAGCCCCTATGGCATGTTCATGCAGGCGCACATTGTTGTGAAAGCGGTGATGCTGTGGCTGATCGCGGTGTCGATCCTGACCTGGTCGATCTTGTTCTCGAAGTTCATTTCCTTCGCCAGCCTGAACGCCAACTCGGATCGCGTGATTCGGGAATTCCGCAAGGCCAAGACCTTGCAAGAAGCAGCGGGGGCCCTGCCGCGCGGTGCTGCATCAACACCGGTTGGCCAAATGCTGATTGCAGCGGCTGACGAGCTGCGTGCGTCTGGTTCACCGTCCAGCGGCGAAAAGCGCGAGCATCTGACCTCGCGGATTTCAGCCCGCATGGCCATTGCTCAAGCCGAGGGCAACCAGGATCTGGGCGGCGGCATGCAGATTTTTGCCACGACCGGTTCGATCTCGCCCTTCGTCGGCCTGTTCGGC
>DMER01000013.1:2835-3203 GCA_003451645.1 Alphaproteobacteria bacterium
CTGTTCGGCACGGTCTGGGGCATTATGAATAGCTTTATCGGCATTGCGCAGACACAGACCACCAACCTCGCGGTTGTGGCGCCTGGTATTGCCGAAGCTTTGTTTGCGACCGCGATCGGCCTGTTTGCTGCTATTCCAGCGGTTATCTTCTACAACATCTTTGCCCGCCGGATCGGCAACTACAACACACGTGCCGACAACTTCTCTGGCGAGGTTCTGGTGCGCCTGTCGCGGCAGCTGGATGCGGGGGCTTAGTGCATCATGGCAGCCAAACTCGACTCTTCGAGCCTTGGCGGGGGGCACAAGCAAGACTATCCCGATAACAGCGAGATCAACGTCACGCCGTTCGTGGACGTGATGCTGGTGCT
>DMER01000013.1:3420-3971 GCA_003451645.1 Alphaproteobacteria bacterium
ATGTTGGTTCTTCTGATCATTTTCATGGTGGCGGCACCATTGGCCACCGTGGACGTGAAAGTGGAACTGCCCAAAGGGGCGGCGAAGCCGGAACCAAACCCTGAGGACCCGATCTTCATTTCGCTGAAGGGGACACGTCAGGTCTATCTGGGAAATAACGAGACAAACCTCGCGGCGCTGGGGCCCCAATTGCTGGAGCGCGCAGGGGGTAACCGGGAGACACGGGTCTACATCCGGGCCGATAAAGGGGTCCGGTACAAAGAGGTGATGAGGGTCATCGACGTCGTTCAGCAGAACGGCTTCTATAAAGCGGCCCTTGTTGCGGAAGATGCTGCAGTTCGGGAAGAGTAACAGTTTTCGGGGGACACAGCGCTGGCTTGAGATCGGCAATGATCGAAACCAGTGCTGGAGTGGGAAGGCCGCAATAGGACGATGCGTAACCCTCTAACCATATTGATTTCGGTCATTATCCACTTGGCAGCGGGCTACTATGTCCTGGCCGAATGGGTGATCAAGCCGCTCGAGCCGCCGCCGCGGACAGTGGACATTGT
>DMER01000254.1:0-172 GCA_003451645.1 Alphaproteobacteria bacterium
CGGTCGCGGTCTATTTTGAGGCGGCAGCGGTGATCACGGTCTTGGTGCTTTTGGGTCAAGTGCTCGAATTGCGCGCCCGGGAAACCACGAGCGGCGCGATCAAAGCGCTGATGGACCTGACGCCGAAACGCGCGCGCCGGATTACGGCGGCGGGCGCGGACGCAGACGTCGA
>DMER01000254.1:483-650 GCA_003451645.1 Alphaproteobacteria bacterium
GGCCGCAGCGCCGTCGACGAGTCCATGGTCACGGGCGAATCCATGCCGGTCAGTAAGGAGCCGGGGTCGCGTTTGATCGGCGGCACGCTGAACACCTCCGGCGCGCTTGTCATGCGGGCGGAGAAGGTCGGCCGCGACACGATGCTCGCGCGGATCGTGCAGATGGT
>DMER01000254.1:887-1102 GCA_003451645.1 Alphaproteobacteria bacterium
GATGCGCAGCGCAGCCGCGCGCCTATTCAACGCTTAGCCGATGACGTGTCGGGCTATTTTGTGCCGGCGGTGATCGCCATTGCGATCCTGGCGTTTGCGGGATGGGCGCTGTGGGGCCCGCCGCCGGCCATGAGCTATGGGCTGATTGCGGCGGTCGCTGTGTTGATCATTGCGTGCCCTTGCGCATTGGGTCTGGCGACGCCGATGTCGATCAT
>DMER01000254.1:1330-7691 GCA_003451645.1 Alphaproteobacteria bacterium
CCGATGTCGATCATGGTGGGCGTTGGCAAAGGCGCGCAGGCGGGAATTTTGATTAAGGATGCGGCGGCGCTCGAACGGCTGGAAAAAGTCGATACGTTGGTTGTCGACAAAACCGGCACCTTGACGGAAGGCAAGCCGAAAGTCGTCGCGATGGCCGCCGCGGCGGGCTGGGCGGAGGATGAGGTCCTCCGGCTGGCTGCGAGCCTTGAGCGCGCGAGCGAACATCCGCTGGCGCATGCGATCGTCGCGGCGGCGCACGCGCGCAATCTCGTGCTGACAAACCCTTCGGACGTCCAATCGCCGGTGGGCAAGGGGGTTATGGGCCTGGTGGAAGGCCGCCGCATTATTTTGGGCAACAGCGCCTTTTTGCGCGAGCATGGGGTCGCGACAACCGCACTGGACGCCGTCGCCGATGGGTATCGGCGTGACGGCGTGACGGGGATTTTTGCGGCCGTCGACGCCGCGCTGGCGGGGGCGCTTGGCATCGCCGATCCGGTCAAAGACAGCACGCGACCGGCCTTGGCGGCCTTGGCCAAGGCGGGCGTTCGAGTGATTATGCTGACCGGCGATAACCGTGTCACGGCGCAAGCGGTCGCCCGCCAGTTGGGCATCACGGAGATTGAAGCCGAAGTATTACCTGATCAAAAAAGCGCGGTCGTCGCGCGCCTCAAGAAAGAAGGCCGCATTGTCGCGATGGCGGGCGACGGCGTGAATGATGCGCCTGCGCTTGCAGCCGCTGATGTCGGGATCGCCATGGGTTCGGGGACAGATGTTGCCATCGAGAGCGCAGGCGTGACGCTGTTGCGGGGCGACCTGATGGGCATCGTCAAAGCGCGACGCCTCAGCCAAGCGACCATGCGCAACATAAGGCAGAATTTGTTCTTTGCGTTCGTCTACAACGCGGCGGGCGTGCCGGTCGCTGCTGGGGTTTTATACCCGGCCTTCGGGCTCTTGCTGTCGCCGGTGCTGGCGGCGGCGGCGATGGCGTTATCATCGGTCAGCGTGATCGCCAATGCGCTGCGGCTGCGCGGAGTTTCGCTATGACCCGCAACCGCGCCCTGACGCTCATGGCTGTCTCGCTGCTTTTGATCGCCGGGTTTTACCTGTTGCGGGAACATGGCGGCCACGTTCTTGGCGTCGCGCCCTATCTGCTATTGCTCCTTTGCCCGCTCTTGCATCTGTTTCATGGCCATGGGCCGAAGGATGGCGGCCATGGCCATTCTTGAGGCCCGCGTGGTTCTCCCTGTCGCGCCAGAGGCGGCGTTCGCCTTTCTGGATGATCAAGTAGAGATGGGGCGGCATATGGAAAAACCCTCGCTCATGATGATGGGCGGCCGTATGACGTACCAAATGGACGCGCTAGCGGGGCGGGCCGTGGGATCGGTGATCACCATGGGCGGGTCATTTCTCGGATTGACCCTGTCAGTTGTCGAAACAGTGACCGAGCGGACGCCACCGGTGCGCAAAGTATGGGCTACGAGCGGCCCTCAACAGCTTTTGATCATGGCGTCGTACCGTATGGGCTTTGACCTATCGCCAGGAGGGTCAGGCGCGGCGCTACGGGTGTGGATTGACTATGCGTTGCCGCCGGCGGGTGTTTGGCGTTGGGTGGGCACGGTCTTGGCACCGCTTTATGCGCGCTGGTGCGTCGGTCGGATGGCGAACGATGCGCAGCGTCATTTTGGCGGCGCGCCGGTTGCGGCAGCCCCTTGGCCGGTGACGGCACTTGCGGCCGCCTATGCGGCCGTGACAGCGCCCGTCTTTGCGCTGTGGGAATGGGCGCATCTGCCGCTTTACACCCTTTGGGCGGAACAAGGGCCGGGCGCGAGTTATTGGGCGGCCGTCCATTGCACGGTGGGAGACATGATCCTGGCCTTTGCGACGGCCTGGCTCGCTTTGATGATGTGTGCGGCTGTTCCCAGCTGGCGGAATTGGACCGCAGCGGCGACCGGTCTTGTGATGGTTGGCGTCGCGGCGACGGCGCTGCTCGAGATCATCAGCACGCAATGGCTTGCACGCTGGTCCTATAGCGCGGCAATGCCGCAAGTGCTTGGCATTGGATTGAGCCCGCTTGTCCAATGGAGCGTCGTGCCGCTCTTTGGCGCGTTCGCCTTGCGACAGCGGATTGCGGCGGCGTTAGCGCCGGCGGCCGGCGGGGGGAGGCAGACATGAACATAGGGGAAGCTGCGAAGCGCTCGGGCGTTTCAGCCAAAATGATCCGCTACTATGAAAGCGCTGGGTTGATTGCGAAGGCCGCGCGCTCGGAGGCGGGATACCGCCATTATGCGGACGCGGATTTGCACCGGTTGCGCTTTATCCACCGGGCGCGGGAATTGGGGTTTCCGATGGTGCGAATCGCCGAGCTCTTGAGCTTGTGGGACAATGAGAGCCGCAGCAACGGCGAAGTCAAACGACTGGCCGAAAGCCATATCGTCGCATTGAACCGTGAAATCGCCGCCTTGCAGAGCATGGTCAAGACGCTCAGACGTTTGACCGAATCCTGCCAAGGCGACGGCCGGGCGCATTGTCCTATTTTGGAGGATTTGGCGCATGCGGCCGCGGCGCCGGTGGCGAGCCGGCCGCAGCTGAAGGGCGCGCGGCGCCCATGAGGCCGCCTGATGATGTGCCCAGCGCGAGCCCTGCGGTCCATGCGGCGCTAACCGAAGGCTATGAACGCTTGCGTGGTTTCTTGCGCACGCAGTTCCGGGACGAGCATGAAGCCGAAGAAGTGTTGCACGCGTTTTGCTTGCGGGCGTTGGAGAAAGCTAAATACTTGCGTGACACGCGCGCGGTGCGTAGCTGGTTGTCGCGCGTTTTGGCGACGACCGTGACGGATTTTCGCCGCCGCCAAGGCGCGCACCGGCGGCGGCACAGTGCTGGGGCGCTTGAAGACTTGCCCGCGGCGGCCGAACGCATCGATCACGGACAGGCCTTAGCGGCGGCGGTCTGCGCCTGCATCGAAAGATTGTTGAGTGCGTTGTCGGCGGATGATGCGCATGTAATCACGCGCCTGGATTTACGCGGCGAAAGCCGCCGGTCGGTTGCGCACGAGCTCGGTCTTTCGGTTAATGCGTTGACCGTTCGCTTGCACCGGGCGCGCCGCGCCGTCAGAGCGCTCATTCTGCGTTTGTGCACGGCCTGCGCGCGGCATGGTTTCGCGCCGTGCGACTGCAAAGACAAGGCGGCGGAAAGGGTGCCCGGCCACCTGCCTGTGGCGGCCGGGGCTGGGGATCAATGAGCGCAAACCTGCCGGCAGGCGTCGGCGCACCGGCGGCAGGCCGCCGCGCAGGCGCGCATCGCCGGATCGGCGCCAAAAGTATCGCACGAGGCAGCGCAGAGGTCGCAGATTTCAGCGCACAAACGACAAACGCTTTGATGCATGGCCGAGCGCCGCAGCATGACGTCGGTGCTGAGCGCGCAGATATGCGCGCAGTCGAGCAGCGCTTGAATATGGGTGGCGGCGGCATGTTTGCCGCCTTTGCTGAGGCACTCGGTCAAGGCGATGAGGGTGGCGCGATGCGTGTCGTGACACGCGGCGATACAAGCGTCCATGGTTTCAGTCCTGTGTTGCGCAGTCGAGCCGATCCCGGCGGCACACCAAAGGACGCAGACCAGGCCAATCCTTACAGCCTCGCGCGCTCGGTAAGAACGCAGCGGGTCTTGCGTCTTATGAGGTCGAGCGGGCGCCGCGGCAGAGGCGGCGTACGGCGCTCGGACCATTTTGGACGGAGGACCTTCCGATGACGGCGACCACCACTCACGCGATGACGCACGAAGCCTGCGGGCGGTTGCGGCCCTTTGGCCTGGCTTTAAGCGTTGGGCTTTTCACGGCGGTCACGCTCGGCGCATGTTGGCTATTGGCGCTGCTCTTACCGCAGTTCGGCTTTCATGCGCTGTTCACCAGCCTTTATCCGGACGTCGATCTTGCGCCTGGGGCGGTCGCGCTCTGGATTTTCTGCGCCAGCGTTCTGACGGGCCTTTGGACAGGGTTCGTTTTCGCGCCAATTTACAATTGGGTGCGCGCTTTCTGACCAGGTTGACGCGCGGCTCACCGCACGAGAGGGAACATGACGGACAAAGCATTCACGCCGGCCTTGGGCTATCATGTTCTGACGCCGCTCTACGATCTAGCGATCGCTGGTCTCACGCGCGAGCGCGTCTGGCGCACGGCGCTCGTGGAAGCGGCCGCGCTCAAGCCGGGCGTCCGGGTGCTCGATGTCGGGTGCGGCACAGGCTCATTGCTCCGGCGCTTACAGGAACGCTATCCAGACGCCCTGTTGACGGGTCTCGATCCGGACCCGGCCGTCTTGGCCAAAGCCCGCCGGAAAGTGCGCGCGCACGAAACGCCGCCGCAATTTCATCAGGGGTTCTTGACGGCCGGTTATCTCAAGGCGCACGGCCCATTCGACGTGATCGTCTCGTCCTTGGTGCTGCATCAAGTGCCGCTGGCGACCAAGCAAGCGCTGTTAACGCTGATGCGCCAGGGCATCGCCGCACAGGGACGGCTCATCATCGCCGATTATGGCTGGCAGCGTACGGCCATGATGCGCTTCGCCTTTCGCAATACCGTGCAACGTTTGGACGGGCGGACGGACACCCAGCCCAACGCGGACGGCGTGCTGCCGGCATTACTATCCGACGCGGGGTGGGCCGATGTGCAGGAAATCCGCGTGATCCCGACGTGGACGGGGTCGATCTCGCTGTACACGGGCACCGCGGCGTCTTGACCTTACCCCATGGTAAGGTCTTAGGATTTCGATCACAATGTTGGAACTTCGTCACAGTGTCGGATTGGCGGTCATGGCGGTGGTGGCCATCTGGATCGCCGCAACCGGCGGCGCCTACGCATCTTGCCAGCACGTGCCGGCGACGTTGGGCCAGAGCGCGGGCGTGGTGAGCGTGCGCGCGATTGAAGGGTTACGAATGGGCGGCTTGGCACGCTGTGCGATGCCGTGCCGGGATTGCGCGCCCGAGCGGCGCGGCGGCTGTTGCGCCGGCGCGCTGCTGGCAGCGTCGGACGCGATCGCGGTTCTGCCGCGGCGTGACCGCGATCCTCCGTGGCATGGCGCCGATCCACGAACATCGCAGGCTGTAGCGCCGCCTTATCGGCCGCCCAATGCTCCATCGACGACGTAAGACCAAGCCTCGTTCGTGCGAGGCGCGAAACACCAACCCACAATCGATGGAGACCACAATGCGTAAAACCTTATTGTCAAAAAGCCTTCCGGCGCTCTTTGCCGCGGCGCTGCTCATGGGAGGGCCTGCCGGCGCTTGGGCAGGGCCTCAGGACGGGGCGTCGTTTCCGCTGCATAAGGCCTATCGTTCGGGCGCAGCGCCTGCCGCGGCTCCGGCGGAGCCGGCTGCGCGATCCTGTCCGATGTGCGAAGAGGCCGCCAAAAAGATGGACGATCGTGCGAATAGCAAGAGCTGTCCGTGTTGTGCGGGCATGAGCATGCCGGCGCAAAAGTCCGGGGACGCCAAAATGTCCTGCTGCGACGGGATGAAGAGCGGCGGCGAGAAAGGCTGCTGCAGTTAGATGGAAGCAGACGTGACGATCCGGTTGCGGCAGATGCCGCAACCGGAATACGTCCGTCCGGATCTCATTCGCCCGAACCGCGGGCAATACGGACCAAACGGCCTTTCAAGTCAGTTTTGATCTGATGCGCGATTGCGGTGCGGATATAGCTCTCGACGCTCAAGCCTGGCGTGAGCGGCATGTGGAAACCAAGAAAGCTGCGAAAGCCGGTGTCGCTCAAGAACGGCGCGGCGCGGTCGACCACATGCGCGGCAAACCCGGGAAAGGGTAGGGCGGTTGCGCCGATGCCGAACACGCCGTCGAGATCGATACGCACCTGCATGCCGCTGATCGTGAGGACGAAGTCGCCGGCTTGGCCCCAGAGTGGGATGGACCCTTCAGGCGCTGCTGTCGCCGCGTCGAGCACGCAGCCCGCAGCCTCTGGTCCTGCCAGAATGCCGGGATCGCCGCCATTGAGGTGCAGGGCAAGCGCGTGCGCCTCCTGACGGCAGGCCATGGCGTTGTCGAGATCGGCGGCGGTCATGAACCCATGATGGCGTTCGATGAGCGTGCGGCAGTAGGCGACGGCCTCAGGCATCGTATCGGGAAATCCTGGATACCGGGTGTCGCGGATCGCAGCGGCGTTTTTGCGGTCGGCCTCCGCAAGCAGAGTGTCGAAGCCAAGTTGGGTTGTGGGCGGCGATGCGCGGCACATGAACGGAACTCCTTCTGTCTGCGGACCCGCCACGGCGCGGGCCTCGTGGGACCGGAACCGCCGGGATTGACGACGCGTCTGGTCAAACGCCGTGCGCGCCCGCGGGACGCGGGGGCGGAGCTGCACGAGAG
>DMER01000254.1:7921-8722 GCA_003451645.1 Alphaproteobacteria bacterium
AGGAAGCGAGCCGCGTTGACCGGGCGCGCAAGACCGGCGAGCCACAGGTCCCCATGAGAGGCCCGCGCCGTGGCCATGGCAGGGAAGGAGCGGTATGAATTCAGCATCGCCCGCCTCAGCCTCGCGGGCGCGCGAGGTCTTGCAGATAGGCCACGGCCTCGGAGGCTTTGGCGCTGGCCGCGAAAATCGCGCGGCTATCGGCTTTCAGGAGCGAGAGCCAGCTGTTGAGATACTGCGCATGATCGGGCCGGGGCACGTTGCTCACGCTCAAATCGGCGCACAGGAAGGCTGCGCCCAATTCGGCGATCAGTTCTTCCGCGGCATAGGCGGCATCGCCGAAGCGTTTGCCAAGCTCGCGGTTGCACCGTGAGGCAGGCGCCGTCCAATGGGTCAGCTCGTGCAGAAGCGTCGCGTAATAGGCTTCGGTCGGCGTGCTGGTGGGCGATCCGACAAAGGTCTCGCGCGGCGGCAGCGTAATCGTGTCGTCGGCGGGGCGGTAAAAGGCGCGTTGTCCGGCATGTAGGATTTGCGCAGCCGTCGCCGCGACGAACGCGTCGGCGGCCTCTTGCGCCTCAACAGGCTGCGCGGGTTGGGGCAGGGGAGAGACCGGGATCGTGAACCCATCGACTTGTTCGGCGGCGAAGACGGGCGTCGCGCGCGCCACGCGGCGCAGGGCAGGGGCGTCGCCGTCGGCCGGAGCCTCGTCGGCATCGGGCGCCGCATATTCTTTGTAGAAAACGACGTATGAGGCTTTGGCGCCTTTGCGCACCGACGCGCCGAGCTCGTGCCATTGTTTGAAGG
>DMER01000254.1:8921-9667 GCA_003451645.1 Alphaproteobacteria bacterium
ATGCCATTGTTTGAAGGTCGCCCAGAGCCCGGCGCTGAAACCCGCCACATCCGCTTGCGCCCAGAGCCCCAGAATATTGACGCCTTGATAGGATTTTTCAGTGAGCGCATTGCGCGGACGCATGATCGCACCGGCGGAGCGGTGCCACGGCAGATGGAAATCGCCGGGGCCTGCGTCGATCGCTTTGAGAATGGCGGCGGTAATGTGCTGATGGATGTCGAAACGGCTTTGACGCATGGCGGTCTCCCTTGTGGTTGCGCGAGCGCCGCGGACGTGCGGCCTCGTGGGGAGGGAAAAGACCGGGCCGAAATGCCCGCCGGTCACACGCCGGATATGCCCGCGTCAGCGGGGGCGGAGCTGCACGAGAGAAACGAGGAAGCGAGCCGCGTTGACCGGCGGACGGGCCCGGTTAAACCCGCCCCAGAGATGAGGCGGCACGGCGGCGGGATGTGGGATGGGGCAGGGGAGGGCGCCGCGCCAAAAGGTTGCGCGTCCGGAGGGCGATGGTCCACAAAGCGCGGGCGAGCGTTCGGATCACAGGGAAGGCGGCGATGAGCAAAACCA
Organism: Alphaproteobacteria bacterium; assembly: GCA_003451645.1. Lineage (GTDB taxonomy): Bacteria > Pseudomonadota > Alphaproteobacteria > Micropepsales > Micropepsaceae > DMER01. The sequence continues at coordinate 9,486 of DMER01000254.1, forward strand.
GTCTGATGACGATGACGGCCGAGATTGCGGGGGCTTATCTTTCGCGCAATCGGGTCCAGCAAACCGAAGTGGCCGGTCTGGTGACGGCGATCCACGGCGCCTTGGACAGTCTGGCGACGGGCGCGCCGGAGAAAACGCCAGGCGCGACGACGCCGGCCGTACCGGTCAAGAAATCGGTGACC
>DMER01000254.1:9869-10836 GCA_003451645.1 Alphaproteobacteria bacterium
TACCGGTCAAGAAATCGGTGACGGACACGTACATCGTCTGTCTTGAAGACGGCAAACGCCTGAAAATGCTTAAGCGGTATTTGCGGACGCATTTCGATCTCTCGCCCGAACAGTACCGCGCCAAATGGGGCTTGCCGCATGACTATCCGATGGTCGCGCCGGCCTATGCCCGGCAGCGGTCGGACTTCGCCAAATCCATCGGGCTTGGGACGGGCAAGAGCGTGAAACGGGGCCGCAAGGCCCGTGCGAGCTAGGACCGGAAAACTGTCTCTCGATGTGATCGGGATTTGATCCGGACCCTGGGGCGTTGCGGGGTATCCCCGCTGGAAGGGGTCGGCCGAGACCCATGGCTTGGCCGCAGGGGAAGGCTTTCCCCCATCGTCTGCCTGTCGAGGAAGGGTCTGGAGGCTCGTCTGGCACCCGGCCTGCCAAACGACGGAATGCGCCGCCTGATTGTGTTACATTTTCTATGTGATTGCGAATCAATGACTAGGAATTGTAACATCCGGCCATGAACCCGGCCTCGTACAAAGACAAAGCCATCGCCATCGCCCGCAGCCGGGGCGTGGTGCGTGCGCGCGACTTCGATGCCATCGGCATTCCCCGCGTGACGTTGCGGCGCTTGGTTGAGGAGCGCGTTCTGATCAGCCCGTCGCGCGGACATTATCAGCTCGCCGGCGTCGAACGCTCGGCGCATCACAGCCTGGCGGAAGCGATTGCGGCAGCGCCAAAAGGGGTCGTGGCGCTCCTGTCTGCGCTGCAGTTCCATGGGCTCACCACCCAAACCCCGCATATGGTGTGGTTGTTGCAGCCGGCGAGCGCATGGGTGCCGACCAATCCGCCCGTGGCGCTCAAAATCATTCGGGCGACCGGCGACGTTTTGACGAAGGGCGTCGAGCGGCACCGGATTGACGGCGTGAGCGTGCCGGTCACCAATCCCGCCAAGACGGTGGCGGATTGTTTCAAG
>DMER01000254.1:11077-12513 GCA_003451645.1 Alphaproteobacteria bacterium
GCTCGAGAGCTTGCGGAACGTCTTGCGGACCCGCAAGGCGAGCGCCGACGATCTGTGGCATTTTGCGGGCATCGATCGGGTGCGGCAGGTGATGCGGCCTTATCTTGAGGCGACGGCATGACGGCGGGACCGCAATCAGAATAGACTTATTCTTCATCGTCGCCGGTCGATGGATCGAACGACAACAAGGTTACGGCGTAACCGTTGGCCAGTTGCTCGGTCTGTGCCCACAATCCGCCGGCATCGTCGCGGGTCGAAATCCATCCCGCATGACCCAACTCGGCCCACTCGCTCACACTAGAACCGGCGCCAGATACCGCAGTCAAATAGGGTGGCCGGTCGTCTTTCCTAACGTTCAAATAGGGCATAGACCGGGAGAATGTCTTGCTGGTCACACGGCCATCTTTTGAGAACACAAACGCCAGCGGGGCTTCAGAAAGTTCGCCAATTCGCCGCGCCGTAGCCTCTTTGCTTGTTTCAAACTCCTTAGCGAGTTGCTCAAAGTGCGCGATGTCCAAATCGCGCTTTGCGTTGAGCCTATGCAAGAACATGCGGCGCGGCATCAGAAGTTCAGCCGCGAAGACATTGGCTTCGCGCTCTCGCGCGCTGCTTTTTGCGAACGAAAGATCATCGCGTGTACATTCGGCTTCACGATCGTGGTTTGGCAGCAGAAAATGTCCAATTTCATGGCCAATCGTATAGCGTTCGCGCCGTGGATCACCGCAAGCGGGAAGCGCAATAACGCCGCTCGAACGGCCCGGATCGGTCAACAACATACCTGCGCAGGTTAGGTTCGGCCGACGCTCAATCTGTGAAATGCCGACCGCGGCAGCGATTCTGTCCAGCGGTATGGCCGGGTCCTTAATGTTCAAGTGTTCAAGAATACAGGCGACAATCGCTGGCGCGTTGCCCAAATCGGCGAGTTTGATCGCGAGCTCTCTATCCATCCTTTTTCTTTTTATTGAGCTGCTCTGCCAAGTCGAGAATTATTTTCTTTTGATCGTCCGTCATACCCTTGAATTCGCGGCCGAAGATGCGCACTTCCGCGTCGTTCGGCTCGCCGGCCAGATCGCTGATCTGCACGCGGAAATGAGCGGCAAGTCGTTTGACGAGCTCCAACCCGGGATTTTTCGAGATATTTTTTTCCAACTCCCATACGTGCGGCTTCGAGACGCCCACAGCGTCGGCCACTTCCTGCAGGGTTTGTCCTTTTGCGACGCGCAAGCGTCGTAGTTTTTCGCCGAATGATAACGTCATCGTAGCCCCCAAATCGCTCTGGTAAGATATAGGCATACGGAACATTGACAAGACCTTACGCCAAATGTTAGATAAAGGCATACGACAAGAAGGAAATACACGATTCATGCATTTCACTGAGATCATTAAAGCGGCCGGGCTGACGCGCGAGCTTTCAGACGAACAAATTGGGCGGCTGG
>DMER01000254.1:12719-28096 GCA_003451645.1 Alphaproteobacteria bacterium
AATTGGGCGGCTGGTCGTCGCGCTGCGGCCCCGGCTGGTTCAATTCAAACCGAACCAACTGCTCTGTGCGAAGGGCGATCCAGCGGATCGGCTTTGGCTAGTTTTCCGGGGCGCGATGCGGGTCGACGATAGCGGGGGGCGGGCGACTGACATCGTCCGGAATGCGCCATGTCTTATTGGTGAGCTTGGAGTTGTACTGGACGAACCACGACGCACCGCAGATGTGACGGCGATCGGACCAGTGGAGGCGCTTGAGATTTGCGAGCAAGCCATTGCTCAGCTTCCGAGCGATCTACAAGCGCCGGTTTGGCGCGGGTTGATGCGGCACGCAGCAATGAAGCTGCAAGCCGCGGTCCCGCTAAGGGCTGAAGCGTTAGGGCGGGAAATGACGTTAAACGACGTCTTGGCAAAGTTTGTGAACCCCCATGCTCGTTCGACAATGCAAAGCGAATTTAGGGAAGAGTTCAGAACCGAAACCGTCGTTGTACTTTTTTCCGATCTTGAGGGGTTCAGCGCAGTAGCGGAGCGCTGTGATCCGGATGTGCTGTCGCGGTTCATGAAAGATGTCTTGAGCCGGCAAAGCGTCATTATTGAGGCCGCGGGCGGCTACATCGACAAATTCATTGGCGATGCCGTTATGGCCTATTGGCGAATTCTGCCTTCACAGGAGCAAGAGGTCGCGGGCCGTGCTGTCGCAGCGGCGGAGGCGATTGCCGCGGAGCTAAACACCCTGCGGTATCCAGTTTCTGGTGACCCTGTGCGGTTGCGCATCGGCCTTGAGCTCGGTGAAGCCAAGATCGGAAATTTCGGTTCGTTAGAACGTTGGGCCTTCACCGCCATCGGTGAAACCGTCAACCGCGCGGCGCGCCTTGAGCAAGCCCGCGGCCACTTCGGGCCTATTCGCATCGGCGGGCAGTTGCGGGAGAAATGCGCCGCGACGGTTCAAGAGCGCTTCCGGCATGTGGCGTCAGCGCCTGTAAAAGATCGCACCTACAATTTTTTTCACACTGGAGAATAAGGATCAGACGATGGCCAATTCATGGACCAAAACCAAAGCGAAAGAGCGGATCGAGAAGAGCCTTACCGACGTGCAGTCCCCTACGATCAAGGACTATGTCCGCGACACGAGCCTTGACAATATTCCGAACGGGGTCGCCTACAAAGTCGACGGCGTCCATCTCTACGTCGACATCGTCAACATGGCAGCGTTGCTTGCGGGGACCGACAAGGAAGGCGAGACCATTCACCAACGCGTTCTGCGCTTCATGGAATTGCACTACCGCGCCGTCGCGAGAATTCTGAACGAATGCGACGTTGTTCGCGTGGATTTCGCCAACCAGCGTCTGCATGCGGTCGTGACTAAGCCCTATGACGACGAGGCAAAGCGGATCAAACGCGCGGTCGCTATTGCTCAACTGATCCAGGATGTCGTGGCGCAGACAGGCGACAGCGACGACAATATTCCGGATGCGCAAGTGCGGGTGGGCATCGATTCAGGTGTGGCACTGGCTGTCAACAATGGCCGGCGCGGCGCACGCGAGCCGCTGTTCTTGGGTGTGCCCGCGAATGTCGCGGCCAAACACGCCGCGGGCACGAAACTCGGGATCTTTGTGACCGCCAATGCGCGCGCAGCCGCGGGGTTTGCGAAAGTAGACGACACGAAAGCGACTGCATTGTCGGCGGTCGACATTGCGGCGGCACAGGAGAGCGCCCAATTGGGCACGGATGCGTCGGCCATTGTTGAGAAATGGCGCGACGACCTAAAGAAGAATCCTCTTGGCCGTTTCGAGTTCAGCGGTCAAACGCCACCACTCGCGAACATGCCGATCGACGAGCTGTCGCCGTCTAATTGCAAGCGACAGGACCTAACCGTTTTGTTTGCAGACATCGATAGGTTCTCTGCCTTCGTCGCGGATCGGATTGCGGCGGCGCCAAAAGACGTCGTACAAGTTCTGCACGTTTTGCGTTCAGAGCTCGATGCCGTGCTGCGCTTGGATTTCCAGGGCTTTAAGCTACGATTCATTGGCGACTGTATTCTGGGCTTGAGCTGCGATGGGACGGCGCAAACGACGGATGCGCCGTTGACGGTCGCCAATGTGACGATCATCGCGGCGGCGCTGCACAGCAGCTTTGAGATGTGCCTGGAGGTTTTGGAGGCGAAGGGTATCGATCTTGACATTGACGACACGACGTTGGGTCTGGCGGTCGGATTCGAGCTCGGTCCCGTGGCGACTACGCGCTTGGGACTCAAAGGCGATTTGATCCCGTGCTCCGTCGGACGGTCTGTTGTGGGCGCTGAAGCGGAGCAGAACCGGTGCGCAAGTGACGTGACCGCTATTGGGCCGCAGGCCTTTGCGGCGGCCAGCGATGCCGTGAAGGGGCTATTCGACGCGTCGCGCAAGGCGAAGAGTTTGCGTTATGCCGATGTTGTTGAAGCTCTCGCGGAGCGCGATGAGCGCGCCGCCAAAGTCGTTTTTGCGCCCGCGCTAGCCAGATCGCCGCTGCAAACGGCGGCCGCGCAATCAAGTCCGCGAAGTTATTGTGGTTCATAGACAAGACGCATGCCTCAAGTTTTTGCGCGAGGCCGCTGATGCAACGGTGCTCTTGAGGGGCGTCCGCGCGGATCGGTTAAAGGCAAGATTGTCTGTAATCCGGCCCGATGGGACGCAAGATCAGTTCGATGTGCTGATTGAGCCCCGTGGGGCAAGTAGCGTTTCGGTGCGAGAGGCAGTCGTGGGCTGCCGATTGCCGTCGTGGTGTCCTGACAGGCACATTAACGCCGATGGCAGTTTTTGCTTGAGCTGGGCCGAAGCCGAGCCGCTGACGATTGACTCCCTTGAAAACGCCCAGCGCTGGTGGGCTGCACTATTTGGCTTTTTGAAGAGGCAACGTATTGCGGAGCGCGCACGACGCTGGCCAATGGGTCGCAGCCGTGCGCATGGGCCTGACGCCGCGCAAGCTGAGGCTGAGGCTGAGGCCATTGCTGGCAGTTTGGGATACCGCCTTCTCTCTGACCTGCGGAGGGGCAAGCTAAGCGCAAAGTTCGGGATCGGCACCGGCGTAGTGAAGACGCCGGGTTGGTCTTTCTATTTGGATGGCCGGCGCATTCTAAACATCAGATACGATGGGATCATAACTGGTCTGAGCAACCGGACATGCCTCTGCGATCTTTGGAAAATAGCAACACCTAGCGCTTGCCGTGACCATCAAGGTCAGGTCATCGCACTGGGTATGGCCCTCGTGCGCCAGCAAGAAGCTGAAGCCCTTTTTTGGTCAGAAGCTAAGAGGCGCCTAGTTTGCTGCCGCTCAATGGACAGCTGTCCGTTGAACCCGGCAGTCCAGGAGAAGACATGCGGGGGGCTTGCATGACCTTTTGCCCGTCATCATCGTGCTACGTGGTTGGCCCGAGCCTCTAGTGCCCGGCATTTTTCAATCAGGTCGTCAAAAGTTTCAGCAGGTTCAAGCAGCAACCCGTCATCGATCATTCGGGCATAGTCATCGGCCAAAACGACTGCGCCATTGTTTTCTGGGACCAGACGCAAGGCGCCATTCACTGCTTCCAAGTAATCAATGGGCGAACCGTCGAACGCCTTTTCTTCGAAGAACATCGTTTTGTGGCGCGCGACGGCGGTCGCCAGGGCCCGATCGGCGAATGCCTTGTCTGCAAAACCCGCTTCGTCGAGCCGGATGACGTCATGCCAATGACGGGCGAATCGTTCGCCTCTAAGGCGCGCTTGCCGGCAGAAGACGTGGATTGCTGTAGCCTTTTCCCAAAACGTTCGTTCGGCGTGCATGACGCGCGTCTCCGCTGTTGGGAACGTCAGACCTGCAACGAACCCTGCGGCGTCGAATGCGATGCTCCGGATGCTGGCGGGCTCGCCGGTGGATCGCGCGCCGAACTCCAACATGACGCTTGGCGCCACATAACCTGTCCCAGGCGTGTCGGTGCCATAGTCGATGAATAACCGGTCGCCGTCGACGCGAAGGGCTGCTTCGAGTCCCTCGGCCTCGAGCGCTTGGGCGATCACTTGGCGCGCACAGGACTGAACCCAGCGGGGCAGAAGTTGGCGGATGTCGCGGGTCCAACGCCGCTCCTCAGCGCGGGTCGTTGGCAGCGCCTCGGCGCGTCCACGCACGAGATCTGGCGCGAGCGCACGAATGTCATAGGTTAGGTCGACATCTTCGGAGAAGCGGCGGATGACGTTGTATGCCTTTGACAATGACGTCCCGCCCTTGAAGACCAAGTCCGCGCCAAGGGGTGATGCATAGAGTGCGGCGAGCGCCCAGACGACCCAAACATCCTTCTCCAAAAGATGCGCTGGACGCCCCGAACGATCGGCAGCGACGCCAAGGGCGTCACGCCGGTCTTGGCGTGACAATTTCAGAAATGCGTCAGCCATACGCTGCCGTTCCGACGCGCTGGGCTAGCCACGATGGGAGCTGCGGCGTCGCTGCGACCAATTCGCCGAAAACGCTCGGCGGTAGTTTTTGTTTCAGCGTCTTCAGCGCGGATTCGGCTTTCTCCGGACCCAGCCAAGCAAGCGCGCGAACCGCGACGCCCGCTGGACGATTGGCGAGAACCAATTGCCATCGTGGCGCCCGGCGCAACTCCACGACCTGATTGCCGAGCCGCATCGTTCGGCTGCGGCCGGACGTCATGTAAACCGGCTTGACCGGAACTTGGGTTGTCAATCCAAGCGAATTGGCTGCGGATGCGCCGCTGGACACGATGACCTCACCACGTTGCGCCGCCAAAGCGTCGATAACCTGTTCGACGGAAGGCGTTCGCGGGCCGAACCGGCTTTCGACAGGGCGCAAATAGACGCCGCGCCCAGCGCGGACGAGCGCGCCACTCGCGCTGAGCCGTGCAAGCGCCTGATCGATCGCAGCGCGCTGCCCGAGATGAAGTAGCGCTTTGGCGGATACCGGCATGCCCTCGGGCAACCCGGCCGCATACGTCATGATATGTTTGGCGAGCTCCATGAGCGCCTCCTATGTGTCAGAAATATAGACGAGTTTCTGACAAGATACAAGAACTTTCTGTGAACCTGCACTTTCCCCTGCTTCCATTTTTAATGTATCATAAAGGACGTTATGATACACAGAAAGCATGACTGATTTGCCCAAGAGCCTTGAGATTGTTGCGGTTTCGGAACGCAAGGCCGTTTCGGAAACGGGCGCGATCGCCCTGCCCGGCCTGGTCGCTCAGGCTGGCGAGCAAGCCGCCCGGCGGTTCCTGGAGTTCTTCGCAGCGACCATCCGCAACAAGAATACGCGGGAAGCCTATTATCGGGCCGTGTGCCGGTTCTTTGGGTGGGCCGAAGACCGCGGCATCGGCGCACTCTCCAAAATCTCGCCGCTACATGTCGCTGCCTATATCGAAGCCATGCAGCGGGATTTCGAAAAGCCGACTGTCAAACAGCACCTCGCAGCGATCCGCATGTGCTTCGACTGGCTCGTGACAGGTCAGATCGTGCCCCAGAATCCAGCGCATGCCGTCCGCGGCCCTAAACACGTGATCAAGCGCGGAAAGACCGTGGTACTCGAAGCCAGCGAAGCGCGCGCACTGCTCGACTCTATCGACACGACAACCGTCATCGGCTTGCGCGATCGCGCGCTGATCGCGCTTCTCACCTATACATTCGCCCGCGTCTCGGCGGCGACTTCGATGCGGGTCGAAGACTACTACGCGCAAGGGAAACGCTGGTGGGTGCGCCTGCATGAAAAGGGCGGCAAGCGCCACGAAATGCCAGTCCACCATAATCTCGAAGACTATCTCGACGCCTATATCAGAGCCGCGGGGATCGGCGGCCTGAACAAGGGGCCCCTCTTCCGCACATCAATGGGCAAGACCGATACGCTGACGACGAATGCCATGCACCGCACTGACGTCTACCGCATGATCCGGCGCCGCGCACATGACGCTGGCATGGACACGAAAATCGGAGCCCATACCTTTCGCGCCACCGGGATCACAACCTACCTTAATAATGGCGGGACGCTGGAAAAGGCGCAGTCAATGGCTGCGCATGAAAGCCCGCGAACGACGAAACTCTATGACCGCACGCAAGATGGCGTGACGCTGGATGAGGTCGAAAAGATCGTTGTTTGACCGTCTGGATCCCTTCACCATACAAGCGCGACCACGCTCACAAGGGCGATGGCTCAATCTTGCTCGATCTCAGCGCTAACGCCGCGCTCGCGCGATTGATGTTGACCAAGCTTGTTCTCAATTTCGGCATCGGCACGGCCCGCACCGGTTTGCCTGCCCACGGTTATTTTCTCTCGTGCCAATCGACGGTCGCGTGGCGCTCCAGACATTTTTGACGCCGTGGGTGTTGGACTAAACCCATTGGAAGTGCCCAAACCCATCAAGTGCCGAACGCGATCATGCAGATACCGTTCGTGCACGTGAGAGCTGTCACGCATCTTGGCCACTATTTCAGAGCGATGTTCTGGAGATTCAGAGAGGCTACGCATTAAGTCAGTGTATCTCTCGGGCGCACCGGACATTCCCTTGTCGCGCGCCTCCATATTGGCCTGAATGGCCATCTTCAAGGCGTTGATCGAAAGATCAAGAAGCCTGCCTTCCGCAGCCGGTGCGTAGCTTGCTGCCGACTTCTCACGAAGATTCATCAACGAGTCGAGCTGATCGAGGAGTTTGAGCAAGCCTTCGTCCATGGTGGACCTCCAGCGTAGGGATATCAGACTCCTTAAAAATCTAACGATGATCGGATCGAAATTCGAGCCCTCATTCGATACCTCGGTCGAGATCGCGCGACCGCTCGACGGATCGGCCGGCGCCGGAACCCGACTTAGCTGGAATAGGCATCGCGGCGATCTGCGTGCGTAGGCCCGGGACATCGGCGCCGTCAATGTCGCGCGCGTCAAGCATCGTCGCTTCGTAGTCGAGCGTGGTGTCCTTGGCCCGGTCGCGGCTCATGATGCGATCAAAATCGTCCGGCTTTCCGAACGTCTCGCGCGAGTAATGTAGCGAGAGTTTCTCCCGGTGTCGCGTCATCGCGACATAGGCGAGCTGCCGGTCAAAGCCGCGGGACGCCAAAACATAGGCATGATCGACGGTCACGCCCTGCGCTTTATGGACCGTCACGGCATAGCCATGCTCGATCTCAGGATACTCCTTGGCGTTGAACGAGATACGACCGCCCTTGTCCAAGGCGACCGTCATGCGGTCGCCGTCAATGTCGAGCACGTGGCCGAGCAACCCATTTTTGACGGCCAGCTGACGGTCGTTTTTGAGGAACATGATCCGGTCGCCGCGGGCGAAGTCGCGCGGTCCCCGGCTCGTCTGAAACCGTGTCTCAAAAGCAAGACGCCCCTGCGCCTGGAATTGGGCCCGAATTTCCGCATTGAGCGCTTGGGCCAGAGCGCGCGTATGCGTGAGGATAATTTGGGACTTGTCCGGCGCCGCTGCCCAGTCTTTCAAATAGGATGTCAGCAATGTGGTTTGCGCTTCTTCCTCCGTCCCAAAGGCCAGAATTCCGCCATGCTCCCGGTAAAGGGCAATCGCCTCGCCGGTCTTCTCGGTCGCAAGCGCGTGCGACGCCTCCCGCATCCAGGCGTGGGCCTGCCGCCGGATGGTGGTAAGGCGCGACGCCCCATGCCGGTCTGTCAGAGCTCGGAAAGCGGCGCCGGCTTCGATGGCCTGTAACTGTTCAGGGTCGCCAACCAAAATAACTTTGGCCCCGGCATCTCTTGCGGCCCGCAAGGTCGTCGCCAATTCGCGCGAGCCGATCATGCCCGCCTCGTCAATCACGAGTATGTCTTTGGCAGTCAAACGCTCCCTGCCCTGCGCCCAGGCATGCCGCCAACTGGCAAGCGTACGCGAGGTGATCCCCGATCCGATTTCAAAATTTTCGGCGGCGATCCCGGACAGCGCTGCGCCCCTCACCTGAAACCCAGCCGCTTCGTAGGCCCCGCGGATTGCCGCGAACATCGTGCTTTTGCCGCTCCCGGCATAACCGACAAGGGTTGAAAAGTCCGAGCCACGCAAAATGACACCCGCGGCAAGCTTTTGCTCGAAGGAGAGCTTAGAGGCACCCAGAAAACCTTCAATGATGTTGTGGCGCACCCGATGCAGGTCTGCGCGATTCAGGGCGTCGCTCAGCGCGAGCATGTTCTTTTCGATGGCCACCATCTCCGGCGTCGAAAACCGCTCACGCCCAAAACGGTCTTTACCTACCAAAACGCAGCGCGCCTTCGCCTTCTCCAGAATCGCGTTGAACTGATCTGGCATGCAATGCGCGTCGATATAGCGGGCCAGCTCTGCGGCTGTAAAAGTCGACTGCCGGTCGGTAATGGCTTTCAAAGCGATCTCAGGCGAGGCGAGCAGCTTTTCGCCATTGGCCCGCATGAGCGCGACATAATCGGCGACACGCTCGCTTTTGATCCCCTGCTTCTCGAGACGTTCGGCGGCGGCGCCTCGCTTACCTTGAGGAATGAGATCGATACCCCGGGTGACGAAGCTACGATGATCCCAATCAGCGCCGAGATCGATGCCCAGCTCCGCCGCACGGCCGCGTGCGAACTCGCACCATTGCTCGCGCAAGCTCTTGAGCGCAGAGCTCCGCCCGAAAAACCCCTCATAGCCCATGTCGGCGTGCTTTTTGCCGAAACCGTCGCCCGACACGGATCGCATGGGCATCAATATATGGGCATGCGGATGCGGGTCGCCGTCTTTCGTATTTGGCTTGTGATAGGCGACGTCGCACACGCGCCCCTTGCTGACCAATACCTTTTTCACAAAATCCGTCAGCAGCCGCCAGTTTTCCGCATCCGAAAACTCGCGCGGCAGGTTGAGCTCCAGCTCAATCGCAAGCTGCGAATCTTTTCGCTTCTCCGCGTCTTCGACACGGTTCCACAATGTTCCCCGATCACGCGCCCAAGCGGGCGTACCGGCTGGCGCGAAAATTTCCTTTGCGATGACGTCGCGCTTGCGGCTGTAGTCGGCGTGCTGACCTGTGCGCTCATCGTAGATTTTCTCGCCTGCGCGATAGGCGGCCGAGCGGACCGCGGACCCGCCTTTACTCCGCGAAACGACTTTGGCGCTGAGGTGGTACGCGGCCACGAAAATGAAGCTCCTTGTATGCGTCGTGCAAGCGTAGCTCCATGTTGCGGAACCCGCAACATATAAGCGCGCGCTTCGCGATTTCTTCTTGACTTTTATCCGCGCCTTCGTCACCTTTTTCTGCGATGCGATCTTGCTCGTTGCCCTACCCTGTCCACGCGATTTCTCTTCACGGTCTAACCTTGAGTTACGCCATGACGATTCAGCCGCCGCGCAAGGATGCCGCCCGTCGCTCGCTCGAAGAACGCACCCGCGCCGCGCGCCAAGCGCAGGAGAAAGCGTTCCGGAAGTTTCAGCAAAAAAAGGCGCGTGCGGAACGCCTGGAAGCTGCGCAATCGACGCGAGCGCGCAAGCTCGACACGCGCAAAAAGATCATTGTTGGCGCGCTCGCGATCGAACACATGAAATTCAACACATCGTTCGCAGCCGAAATGACCCGTGTATTGGACGCGTATGTCCTGAAGGAACCGGAGCGGCAGCTTTTGGGATTGGGGCCGCGGGCCGGCAAGCCAAGCAACGAGTCCTGAGCGCAGGCGAGATGGGGCGAGGGGGCGCGAGGCCCCCTGCCCGATCCTCCCGCTATTTGGCGGGAGCCGCTTGAGCGGGGCGCGGTTTGGCGAGGACGATCCGGCCTGTGAGCGGGATGCAGTCCAGCACGATGCTGTAGCCGCCGTCTTTGTTTGTCCAAGCTGCGCCGATGCGGGACCATTGGGCTTTGGCGTTGTCGCCGCCGTTGTTGGGCAGTTCGCGGACGGTGTAGGCCACAAGGCTTGGTTGTTTTTTGCTCATGTTCGTCTCCTGATCTGTGCGGCCCGGAATTGAGCCGATCACGCGACCCGTTGAGCGCGGCCGCAAAAGGCAAGCTGTCAATCGACAACCCGGGTCGGCCCGAGCCGTTGCTCACAGGACGAAGACTTGACGGCGAGGGCCGACGTGGCGCGGGCGGAGATTGACAGCGCGCCGCGGCCCGCTAGAGGGTTGAGCGTGAAGATCGGCGTTTGTTACGGAGCCGCCTTATTGAGGAGCCGAAATGCAAAAATTAAGACCCGTATTGAGTTTTGCGCGAGCTCTACTCGGGCAGATTCAGCTTGATCCCAAAGCTCCAAGGGGGCCTTTTGGGACGATTTGGCAAATCCGCCTCATTTGAGCTGCGCGCCCAATCCGATTCCGGAGCTTCATTCAACCGAACGATCTGATGCAACTTTTCAATCACGTGATCGGGGTTGCTGTCGCCGTGCTCACGCAGCCTTGATACGATACCGTTCTCGTCAGTTACCCCTGTTTTATCCATATCCAAAGGTGAATCCACACGACGGCAATAGACTGGAAAGCATCCAGGGGCTTCTTGCAACAAACTTTTGCCCAAACGAAGCCCCATAAAGTCGTCATTATAAGGCCGTAAAGTCGTTATCCTAACCTTACCCGAACCAACAACATTCCCTATTGCAAATATCTCTGCCTCATCTTGATAAATAATACCATGAACAGACCTCACCCTCCCATCCGTAAGAAGTCGATGTGTCTCGTACTCTGGAAGAAACTCTGCTCTGGACAACGGATTAATCTTGAAATTTGCAACGGTCATTTTCCCTGACAAATCACAACTTACTAATACATAATGACCGGAATATTTTCTTGAAAACCATCCCTGTGGTTCTGATTTTATGTTTAGGTGCTGCAAAATAAAACTTGTCACAAGTCTTTTGTAGTACGCACCCTCGTCAAAGTCAAGCTCAATTTCACGATAAACATCAACCACCATAGATACAAGTTTGTTGTATATATAATAATCAATCTCTTTCTTATAGAGCGCGCCATCTGCGACTTGAAACGTAGTCTGTAGTATCTTTTTTAACTCGCTTTTTCTGAAGTGTATTGCCTCTTCTTTTCCATGTAGATGCCGCTTTGCTTCGATGAAGACGCTCGTTTTGGTAACGCGGCAATGCTTTTTGAGAAAGTCGGCCATGTCGCGGACGATGCGTGTCAGGTTGGCGCTCTTGTATGACAGATCGTCACGAATTGGACCGTCTGTGGCCTCGTGCCCAATAACGTCGCTCATTTGCCCCTCCGCTTCAAATTGAAAAACGAATCATCACGCGCGACTCAGGATGATCCACCCATTTTGAGGGGCGTTCAATTTTGTGATCCGCAAAAGCGGAAAAATATTCGGCTCTTTGGCGGACGAGGGAAAAGTCAAAACGATTCTGGAGTTTTCCCCCCGTGTGCTCCATGCCGACACGTGTTTCAATTGATCGGTGTTCACGAGCGGAATTGAAAAACATCGGGACCGCTCCCCGGCGTAAATGGCATCGACGTTGAGACCTTGATCGGACAGGCGAGACCGAAACAACGGCCGCCGAGGCGATCCGCGCAACGCAGGCGCGACCAGACCTGCTCCAACAAAAACCGCTGGCTGCACGGCCAGCGATCACCGGCGGCCCGCTTGCGCGGGACCGCGAGGATTCTGTCGTGGGAGGACATCATGCGTGACGAAACCGTGCGTCTTTTTACCTTCTGCCTTGTATTAGGCATCGTGGCGCTGATCGCCGCCGCCGAATTTTTCGGCGACCTCAACTCCAAATATCTGATCGGCGGGTTTGGCGCCCTAGCAGCGCTTGGCTTCGCGAAACCAGGCTGGGTGCGCCGCTTGGTCGAACACGCCGCCGACCGTTGGGCGAAGCACGACGAAAGCTTCTATTTCGCGACGCTCACAGTCGCGGTTGGATTGTCGCTCTGGTCCATCGTTTGGACTGTCGCGCTCACAAACGGCCTGATCGCAGAACTGCCGTTCGGAAAAGTTGGCTGGGTCGCGTCGTTCGCACTGTCCGCAGCGATGAGCTTTTTGTTCTTTCCTTGGGACACGTTGCAGCGCATTTTTGCCTATTGTGAGCAGCGCGCTCAGCGATATGGGACCCTGCCCCGCGTTTGGTTCAAGGCGATCAGCACCGGAACAGTTGGCGGCCTCATTGCGGCATTAGTTCCCGCCATTCTGTTGAACATACCACTCCATACCGATGTTCTCCTGCTTGCGATTGTGGCCAGCGCTCTAGTCGCCTTTTTCGTCATGCCGAACCCGGATTGGCAGTCAGGTATAGATCGTTTGACACGCAAGTTCGCGGCTAAGCCGTGGGAATCGGCCATCAAGAGGGACGCATGGCGAGCGGTTTCGGAACAGGTCAACCGGCAGACTGCCTCTGAAATTCAACGCCTGCAGGCGGCCCTCACACAGTCGCTGGCCGCTTTGTCCGCCGAGATCACGGCACTGCAGACCCAATTGGCGGCGAAGTCGGACCAAGACCAACGTCACGCCGCAGCTCTGCAAAACGTGCAAGACCGCGTCGACCGGATGGAAGGCAATCTGACAGGGCAGATTGAAAAAAGTATCGAGGACTTCAGCCGGAAACCGGTCCCGAAATTCACGGTCGTCAGCAACGTCAAAACTTTTGCAGAGGTCGTCGCTCAGCAACTGGCCAAGGGAAAAACGATTGATTCCAAATCCGACCCCGACGGAGGCGCGGAATCATGATCCTCACCACAAAAGCGCAGCCGGACACGAGCGACACGCTCAACCCAGAAGACCCAGATTTTTTTGACCGCTGCCGGGACTTTGCGACGTTGGTGATCTGCCCTGGCGGCGGGCGTTGCCAAGACCCTTATTTTCAAGCCAGCGCCATCCGGATGTTGGCGTCCGCCTTCGCCTTTCTGGCGCTCCATGGGCACGACATACCTCGTCCCATCGGCGAAACCAAACACCGCTGTGCTTGCGGCGGCGGCACAGAGGCAAGCAAACGCCGCCGGAACCGTAAACCCACATCAGGAGGACGCATCCCATGACCGTGCATGATCATCGCCTTGTTAAAGCTGCCGCTACCCCGTCCCTGCCCGCGCTTGACGACATTATTGCCCGCGGCGATCCCCATGAGCTGGCGGAGCTGCTCCAGATTTCCGCCAGTTTTTCGGAGACGACCGCAGCGTGGCCGGAAGATTCGTTCGGCGTTCCCATCGGCACCAGCTCCGATCATGGCCTCTGGACGGCCGATCTTGAAGGTCATCGCATAATCATCGGCGATAGCGGCCGAGGCAAGGGAACCTCGCTCTTGATTCCGATGGCGCTGCACCGTCAGCGCGGCCGTAACGGAAAACCGGTCAGCATGGTGTTCGTCGACGTCAAAGATGGCGAAGCCGCACAAATGACGCGAGGCGCGCGCCAGAATTTAGGTCTCAAAACGGTCGTCTTGGACCCAATGAACGTCGCGGCGCCATTCTCGGACTATTGCAATCCCCTCGCCTTGATCGATCCGACGCGGGACGATTTCGCGGCGCGGTGCCGGGACCTCGCGGCGGCCCTGATTGGACCGGACGATAAGTCAGATCGCGATCCGTATTTCCGGAAAGGGGCGATTCAAAAGCTTGCGGCGTGCATTGGCTATGTCTGTTTGACGCCAGAACTTGGGCTCGATCTTTTGCGCGTCCGGCTCTTGTTTATGAGCGGGCCAGAGGGGCTTGAATATCTCGCCGCGCAAATGAGCGAATTTGCAGGGGCTCCCGCCTTCATCACCTTGGCGGGCAACGATCTGAAACGGCTTTTGTCGATCGCGCCGAAAGAGCTGTCCGGCAATCTCGGCTACATTACCGAGGCGACGGCGTTTCTCGACGAACCGCGCATCGCCCGCACCATGATCGACAATAGTTTTTCCTGGCGCGCGGCACGCGAAGAAGGGGCGACGATCTACATCGTGACGCCGGACAAAGATTTGCGATTGATGGCTCCTTGGGTCCGCCTGATGCTTGAGACGATGCGGATCGAGAATGACCTGACCAATTTTCCGAGTAAGTCATACGGGCACGACATTCATGTCATCGTCGATGAAACGGCCGCATTGGGCGCATGGACCTGGCTCGAAGATGGATTACGGTCTTTCCGCAGCAATCGCATGTTCCTGCATCTCGTCTATCAAAATGTCGGCCAACTGAAACGGCTTTGGGGCGAAGGTTGGACGCAAATGACGGCGGTTGAGCTCATCCAGTTTCTCGGCACCAATTGCGAGCTCACGTGCAAATGGATCGCAGAATTGCTTGGCGAAACCGTGATGATCGACTGCAACATCTCTGAGAGTGAAGGCGCAACTGAGCAACGCTCCCAGACTCGCACGGACAGCACGGGCGAGAGCGAAGGCGAGACAGTCGGCACGACGACGAGCAAGAGCAATGCACACAGCCGCAGCACGAGCGTGAACCGTAATGTGTCCGTGGCGAAAGGGCAGTCCTTCGCCAGAACCATCGGCCAGTCGACCGCAGTGACCGTGGGCGAAACCGTCACGACCTCCGAGACGATTGGATCGGGTTCGTCCTGTCAGTCGGGCGGGCAAGGTTTCAGTGCTGGCTCTTCGTCGAATTCCTCGACGACCACGACGACGTCGCAGACCCGCTCGGAGACGGAGACTAACTCTTCGTCAGAAACCGAAACTGACTCTGAGACGCACACTTCGACGGAAGGTTCGGGCGAAACGGAAACGCAGACCGAAACCCATGCCGTGGCGCAACAACAGGGCACAAACCGCACGCGGACCCATTCGATAGCGATTGCGGAAGGGACGAGCCAAAGCGCTCAGCGCGGTCTGTCACGGTCATGGACCGAACGGCGGCGCTTGCTGACGGTCGCGGAAATTCGCAGCGTGGCCGAAGAGTATGTCGTGACCTTTTACCGTGGTTATGGCGGCGTGCCCGTCGCGAAACTGAACTATTTTGAGAACCCGATTCTATTGGCGCGGATTTTTCAAGGTTTGGCGACGTTGGTTGGGAAACGCGCATAGCGATTGACGTTCAACGAGCGCGAAAGTCTGTCGGCGCAGTGCGTGCGTCAGCGGGCTTTCGCGTTGTTTTTTGAAGAGGCTCAAGCGTCTGAGATCATTCCGCTTCCGGAGATGAGCCACCGGCTTTGCGTTTGTTCCCTGTTCGACGCGGGCCGCAGGCCGCGCTCGAAATTGTCAGGCGTTCCCCGCCCCGACCCCATTGGCGCCGCAGCGCGCGCAAGGGCCGGTCAAGGCCGCGTCGCGCCCTGCCAAGGGTCGCCTTGACCGGACCGAGCACGCTGCGATCCGGATCAAGGGCGGGGTTCTTTGAGTCCGGATATCGGCCACCGCCGGGCCCGCCCCGAATTGCCCGCTGGATGGGCTCGGTCTTCCTAGGGCTGGCAGAGATACCCGAAACGGCTCAGACCCCCTTCCCTGCCCTTCCTTTCGCGATTGCGGCTGGGTCTCGACAAGAGGGCGAGGTGTCGATGCCTGTC
>DMER01000052.1:0-322 GCA_003451645.1 Alphaproteobacteria bacterium
GGCAACGCTCGAGCGGGAGTGGCCGGATGCGGCGGCGCAAGTGCAAAGAGTGGCGCTCCTAGAGCCCCCGGAGCCTGGCGAGCGCACCAGTGCAGGCGCCATCTTCGGCAGCGTAAATCGGCTGGCGGAGCCAGGACGCCTCTTCGCCGATCGCGGGGAACCCGCAAGTCAACCCGTCAAGGGCACCTATCTATGCCAGCCCTCTGCTCTCAGCTCCGACATGGAAAATGGTTTCAGTCTTGCGGCGGCACTAGCGGCAAGCGGGCGCTAAAGGCATGATACCGTGACGTCGCCTCATCACACCAAAATCCCGCCTGCAGAT
>DMER01000052.1:541-739 GCA_003451645.1 Alphaproteobacteria bacterium
AAAATCCCGCCTGCAGATGCCGACGTCATCATCATTGGGGCTGGCATCAACGGGCTGACATGCGGAGCGGTCCTGGCCGCTCAGGCGAATTTGCGTGTTGTCGTACTGGAGGCGCGCGAACGGCCGGGTGGTCTTTGCGAGACCCGCCAAATCATTCCGGGGTATCGAGTGCCAGTCTTTGCGCATTGGCTTGGGCCA
>DMER01000052.1:943-17215 GCA_003451645.1 Alphaproteobacteria bacterium
GCTTGGGCCCTTGGACCTTGCTTTGGCCAAAGCTTTGAAACTTCACAAACATGGGTTTGCGATTGCCGCGAACCGTTTGGGCGCAGTGGCTTTGGATTTCGAGGGCAGGCACCTCTTTCTCGATGGTCACGCCCGGCGCAGCGGTGGGGCCTTGGCTAGCCATTCCGAAGCGGACGCCAAACAGTGGCCGATCTTTGATGCAGCGATGCGAAAGGCCGCAACCAGCGTTGCTCCTTGGCTGACTGAAAGTCCGCTTCAAGCAGGCGGCGCGAAATCAGGGTTTCTCGCGGTTGCCAAGCCGAAGGGGGCGATTGAGGCCCTGCCTATTGGCGTTGTTCCACTGATCATGCCATCGATTGCGAGCCTGCTTGAGCAACAATTCCAGTCACCAAGTCTTTGCGCGGCCATCGCGTTCGAAGCAATTGTGGGGTCCGGTTTGTCTCCGCGCGATCCAGGTACGGCTTGGCGTTGGCTGCATCGTTTAGCCCTCGAGGCGGGGCGCCAAGAAGGTCCAATGCATGTTACCGGCGGCCCTGGCGCCTACATTCACGCGCTCGCTAGTGCCGCAAAGGAATATGGCGTCGACATTCGCCTGCGTTCGCCTGTTGCGAGCATCATTGCGGAGAATGGCCAAGTCCTTGGGGCTAACCTCCAAGATGGAACGCAAATCTTCAGCCCGGTTGTGATCTCAAGCATCGATCCGTACACGACCTTGACGCGCCTCGGCGTCGCGCGGGCTCTTCCGCTTGGCCTTAAGCGTACGCTGAGGGCCATGCATGGCCGCCCGCGTGTAGGTGTGGCAAAAGTTAATCTGGCCCTATCTGGTCAGCCCGTCATCCGAGGGATTGATCCACGGGACCTGAGGTCACGCTTTCTGATAGTTCGCAGTTTGGCTGCTCTGGAGAGAGCCTACGCAACAGCGGAGGCAGGCGAATTGCCGGATGAGTTGGCGATTGAGTTTGTCATGCCGTCTGCCTTCGATCCAACCTTGGCGCCGCAAAGTGGTGCGGTGATTTCCGCGCTAGTGTGCTGGGTGCCCACTGCGGGGCCAGATAGCCAAAAAAACGAGATTGCAAAGCGCACAATCGGTACTTTGGGTCACTATCTGCCTGACTTGCCATCGCGGGTGATTGCCGTGGACGTGCAAACGCCGCAAGATTTGACCGCAATCACCGGACGCGCCGATGCGAACTGGGCGGCCGCCGGCGTGCCGGACTATGTTGCTGTGTCAGACAATCCATACTCTGGGCCACTAAAGGGCCTCTTCTTTTGCGGCGAAGGTATGCATCCGCGGGCCGGCGCCGTTGGGCTCACAGGAAGGAACGCCGCTGAAGCTTTACTTGCGACGGTTTTACGAAATTCCATCAAGGACCGTTGATCGCCAATGACTGCTAATTTGAGTGGCTTGGATGGATGTGTAGCGGCCTCGGCCTGCCATGCGCTTTGGGCGCAGACCATGATTGATAATGACTGGATCACGGTGTCAGGGTTGACGATACCAAATAGTTTTGGTGCGTCCGATACTGAATTTGCTGCAACACAAGCCACGATAGGCCTTTGTGAGATATCGTACAGGTCTGTACTGCAGTTTTCCGGAGCTGATCGGCGTGATTTTCTCGCGTGGGCCCTGATTATGCAAGACGGCTTGGGCGAGCCCGGTACGTCCGCTGAGGTTTGCTGGGTCGATGACAGCGGTTGGCTTCGGGGAACTGGAGCCCTATTCGCTTTTTCCAATGATCGAGATTGGCTGATTAGCGATGTTTTCGACTTGGCTTGGTTTCAAGACGGGGCTTTGGGATTTGATGTCGAGGTGGCAGCGCTAAATGCGCCTGGCGCAGATCCAGCATTACAAGGGCTCGCGCTTTGCGGGCCAGAGAACGAGCGGCTCTTGCACGCCCTGGATTGTCCTCCAGATGGTGGTCTATGGACATGGCAGGACGCGCTTTGCGCAGTAAGAAAGGTGTCTGCATCATGTTGCGAGCTCTGGGCCCCCTCTGGGATCGGCCCGGCCCTCGCCACAAGCATTTTCAAGAGCGGCGTGCCTTTTGGCCTTCAGAGCGTTGGTTTTGCGGCTGCTGAGGCTTACCGCGTCAGGTCATTGGCCCCGCGGGCCGGTGTTGATTGGATCCCCGTGCAGTCGATTTCGCTTTGGGAGGAGGCAAGAACGCCAGCTCATCTGGGGATCAAGGTGCAAGAAGGGCCCTTCAGCGGACAAACTGGTCTGTTGCGTCGCACGGCGCCCGGACAAATTCTTGCCCTATTGCGCGAGGGACCCCTTGCGCCCTCGCAAGTAAGGAACGCGCCCGCATCTGCGCTCTCTGCGTATCGCCTTGCTTGGATTCCGAACCAAGGTGCAAGGAAGGGAAGTGTTTACCATAAATTCCTAATCGAGGACCTTCTATCGACGGACTAGCTGCAAGCAGCCGTTAGAGGTCGCATGGCTAGGATCAGACTCGTGGAATTGCCGAGGACAAATGATATCCAGGCCACGGTGTGGGTAGAGCCAAGAATGTCCGTGGATCCTGATGCCGAGCTGGTTGCGAGGATTGCCGGCGGCGATCAAGCCGCAGCCCGTGACCTAATGAACCGGCATTTATCCAAACTTTTCAATCTCGCCCGGCGCATGCTGGGCAGCAAGGAAGAGGCGGAAGACGTAACACAGGAGACATTTTTGCGCGCATGGCGCCATGCTGCGCGATGGGAAAGCGGCGCGGCGCGCTTTGAGACGTGGTTGCACCGTGTGACGATGAATTTGTGCTATGATAGGTTGCGTTCCCGGCGAATCCGGCTTGTCTCATCTGACACGCCGGGCGTCTCCGAGATTGGTGATCGGTCCGACGGGCCAGCCAAACAGGTTTATAAAGCGCAGTTGGCAACAGCCGTACAAGAGGCATTGAAAGGACTTCCCGACCGTCAAAGAGAAGCCATTGTCTGTGCGCATTATGTTGGGCTGTCGAACATCGAGACCGCTGCCCGGATGGAGATTTCGGTGGAGGCGGTTGAGAGTTTGCTGGCGCGCGGGCGCAGATCGCTCAAAGAGCTCTTGCTAAAGGAGCGGGATGGATTTGAAGGCAGTGTTGATGGCGAAGTCGGTTAGCTGGCTGAGGATAGGGTGAGTGTCCTATGATGTTGATGTCTAGGTTCAAGCATATTGCGGATGCCTATGGGGCAGACCCGTCGCGGTGGCCTGAGGCTGTGCGCGGCGATATGTTGGCTTTCGCGGGCTCGAATGCGGAGGCGGCCGCCTACTTGGCAGATGTCCAAGAGCTTGACCGCATGTTGTCGAACGAAGCTGACGTACTGCCTTCAGATGCGCTGCTTGATCGCGTGATGGCCTCCGCTCCTGGAGCCAAACCGCATGGCGCCTTTGCTGGAGCTAACATGGGCGGGCGTAACTCTTGGCGCGCGACCGCTGTGGCGGCAACATTGGTGCTGAGTGTTCTGACGGCTTGGGCGGTGTTGCGGCCCGAAGGCACCGTTGGGGCCCCTGACTTGTCAGACTCGGCGGCCTGGGAAACCATTGGCGAAGATCTTGAAGCCATTGCCCGTGATGTCCGCAGCATCACTGCAAATCTCACCAACGTCATTTAGCGCTTTGGGTCAATTCATTTGTAAAGATGGCGGCCACCATAATTGGCGCCGCCATCTTAAGTGACGTCAGCGGGGCGCTTTGTTCAGCGCCCGCCAGCCCGCATCTCTGACCAAACCTTTACGATAGCCTCCTTGTTTTTCAGGCGGACCTGAAACGTGCCCGACTTCATAAAGTTATCGACATCTCGGGGCAGACCTAACTCAGTCAGTTGCGCATCGGTGAATTTGCTCAAGATAGAGGTGTTCGCCGGACCATTGCCTAATTCGCCAAGCATGTAGGCTGCTGCCTCATCGCCAATCCCCGAATCAACAAGTGCGTGCGCCTTTTCGGCGTCGATCGTGTCCTTGTGGATCGTCAAACCGCACACATAGGTAAACCGGCCCTCTGGCGGACTCATGAAGTTGACCTTGATGCCGTCCTTCTTCAAGGAGCGCCACGTTTGGTTCCAGGTGATGGCGGCGACGATTTCACCAGACGCGAGAGCCTGGCTCAGAGATGTCTCGTCCGACGAAATGAAGCGCGCATTCTTGACGAATTCACGCAGATAGCCCTGCAACTTGCCCCATTGCTCTGGCGTCATGTTGTAGACATCGATGCCCTTGGCCTTGGCGATCAAGGAGACAGTGTCATCGACGCCGTCCAAAGCGGCAACCTTGCCCTTATATTTCGGGTCGAAGAGAATGTTGTAGCTCTCTTTTTGAGCATATTCTGGGGCCAGGTCCGTGCGATAGGTTACGGATGTATTGGCCCAATATTGCGGCACGAACCAGGCTTCGGTGGGGCTCTTCATGACGCCAGGGAAGTTGCGCAAAGAAGGCGCGATCTTGTTCCAATTGCTGAGCTTCGTCACGTCAATCGGACGCAAGAAGCCTGCCTCTTGCCAACGGCCATACTCATAGGAGCACGGACCCATCACGTCCGGCTTAAAGCCCCCACGCATCTTCGTGAAAGCCTCGTCTTCGTCAGCGAAAATCACGTACTTGGGGACCGCGTTGTACTTCTTCTTGTACTCGGCCAGGAAAGGCGGATTGCCCCAGTCCTCAAAGGTAAACAGCGTCAAGTCTTTCGCATTGGCCGCTTTTGCGGCAGGGGCGGCAAGCACTGTCAGTACGGCCGTTGCGGCGGCAGCGAGCGTGACGGCGAGAGTTTTCATAGAAACCATGTCCAACAATCCTCGTTCAATGGTTGCCGCGAGAGCGCAAACGACAGCAGAAAAACCCTCGCAACTTCGTAGGTTAGCGTTTGGTTGTGCTCAGTTTAAGACCAAACTTGAGGCAGCACGAAAAAAAACGGCCCGCAAAAAGTGCGGGCCGTCCTCATTACTACGCGTTCGGCCAGAGGCTTACTGAGCGGGAGGCGCTTCCGGAGCGGCCGGAGCGGCTTCCGGAGCTGCCGGAGCGGCTTCGGGAGCAGGAGCAGCCTCAGGAGCCGGAGCGGCTTCCGGAGCCGGCGCGGCTTCGGGAGCAGGAGCAGCCTCAGGAGCCGGAGCGGCTTCGGGAGCAGGAGCAGCTTCAGGAGCCGGAGCGGCTTCCGGAGCTGGGGTCGTGGTTTCCGTGCCAGTCGCTTCCGGCTTCTTGCCGGTCAGCGCGGGCCAGTAGAAGTAAGCCGCCACCGCCAAGATGACGATCGCGACGAAGAGGAAAATACCAGTTCTGTTCATTTGATTCTCCGAAACATGGCCCGGGTGAGGCCAAGTGATCCCCTAATCGACGTCAGACAGCCGATCCGCAAGGCGCCTTCAGGCGTCCGGCGAGGCCCTAGAGACCGGATTAACCGTTCTCCCGTCTTAGTGCGACTGACCCGGACATTAGTGATTTCCCCAACCCAGGGCAATATGCGCAGCGTCTCTTTCTAAATTTTTTTTAAGGTTGTGGCCTGTGCGCTCTGCCAATTGCCTCTGTTGCCTGCCGCGCAATCGGCTAAAAGTGACGTGCGCTGCTTCCTCACGCCAGCCGCTTGTTTCTGGCTACCTCCGGAATGCTCTGTATGAAGGCCGAAAAACTTACGAAAAATCAGTCGGTTGACGCCAATTTGGCCGAACTGTCGGCGTTTCTGACAGCGAATTCTGACATCGAAGCCGTTGACTGCGTGTTCGTTGACCTTTGCGGCACTATCAGGGGTAAGCGCTATCCGGTTGCCGAGATTGCCAAGGTCTTTCAGGCCGGATTGCAGATGCCGTTTACCATTTATCTGCTTGATGCGCGGGGCGAGACGACGGACGCAACGGGTCGGGGCTATGGCGACGGCGATCCCGACGGCATCGCTCATGTGGTCCCTGGGACATTGGCCCGAATAGCCGGAACGCGCAAACCACATGCACAAGTCCTCATGAGCCTTACAGATAACAATGGGCTGCCTTACTTTGCGGAGCCGCGAAACGTGCTCCAGTCCGTGGCAGCCCGGTTTCGTGAACTTGAGTTGCGGCCGACCATTGCAGCAGAGCTTGAGTTTTTCTTGCTGGATAAGGACCGGCTTGACTTTGGCGCGCCTCAGCCACCGCTCGTGCCGGGTACGCTAGAACGAGAGGCATCGGTATCGGTCTACGGTGTCCAAGACCTCGATCGTTATGTGGAGTTCCTCGAGGATGTCGCGGAGGCTGCGAGGATTCAAGGCGTCCCAGCAACGACGGTCACATCCGAGCATGCACCGGGACAGTTCGAAGTCAACTTACATCACCAGAACGATGCGGCATTGGCGGCCAATCATGCTGTTTTCCTGCGGCAGATCATTCGTGGTGCCGCCAACCGGCATGGCATGGATGCGAGCTTTATGGCCAAGCCGTATCTGAACGCGCCCGGATCGGGAATGCATATCCATGTCAGCCTGGTTCACAAGAGCGGACGGAATGTGTTTGACGACGGCACACCGCAAGGCAGCGAATTGTTGCGCTATGCGGTTGGCGGCCTGCAAGCAATCATGGGCGAAGGTATGGCCGTCTTTGCGCCTAACGTAAATTCCTATCGGCGGTTTGTACCCAATGCCTTCACGCCGATGAACCGCCGATGGGGCTATAACAATCGCTCAACAGGCATTCGTATTCCTGCAGGGGCAATGGATGCGCGCCGCATTGAGCATCGTGTTTCGGGAGCCGATGCCAACCCCTATCTGGCTATCGCGGCGGTCTTGGCGGGGATCCACTACGGCATCATCAACAGGCTCGATCCAGGTCAGCCATTTGAGGGCAATGCAGGCGGCTTCACGGACGTGACCGTACCATTCGCCATTGATAGCGCTCTATTGGCCATGGAAAACGGCAAAATCATTGGCGAGTACTTCTCGCCTGCGTATGTCGATGTCTATTGCGCAACCAAGCGTGTTGAACTCGCCCGGTTCCGCCAACACATTCCGCCGCAGGAATATTCTTGGTATCTATGACGCCGGTCTCGTCATCTTTAGTGCAGGGTTGTTCAGGATGAAGGTGAGATAGGGCAGGCGTCTCACCTCGGTTGTCAGCAACACCGACACATAGGCAAAAGCCAAGGTGGTCGCCGCAAAGTAGCCATAGCCGTACCAAGCGAAGCCGAGATAGAGTGTGACCATGGTCGCGCCCGCGTTCAGCACAAGGAACAAAACTTGCGCCTGCAAGACCTGGCGCCGCAAGTCGAAATAGGCAAGGCCTATTGATGCGAAGAGAAACAACGCGTGGAAGAGGCTGCCCAGAACCCCAAACCGGAATATGCCGAATTGCTGCCCATGCAGGCCGGTTAGATGAGCGAGACCTGGCGTCAAAAGAATTGCAAACAGTGCTATGCAAGTCTGCAGAACAATAATGCGCCACGCGATGTGGGACAGCGTCTGTAGCATGTCTTGATGGGCTTGCTTGATCCGCTCAAGCGAGCCATGAGCATCAATGGTCCTGTAAAAGCGACGGTAGGTGTCAAAGAAGTTTGTCTCGACCGAAAGGACGAAGACGGCAAAAGCTGGTATCAGCGTCAACTGCGCAAAGAACATTGCCCCGTCATAGGCCGGGTAGCTCACAAGGCCCGAACTGGGCCACACCGCCTCGGGCGCCGACCACATGACCCATTTGTCGGCCCAAATGGCGGCGTTGTAAACCAATCCGGAGGCAGCCAACGTGGGATAGCGCCGCAGATACACGAACAACTCCCGCCAGCCTGAAAGTGGGGCGGGGTACTCTGCGAATGTCCGTGCCAGGATCAAAAATAGGGCCAACGCGAGCCCTAGCGAGAAACCGCACATGAGCCCAGCAGGTCCCCACGTGGACAAGAGAAGGCCGGACCCAGCAGACACGGCCAAGCCAAGCGCGAAGGCGAAGGTGACTGTCAGGTAATCCTTGAGCGCCGTCAGAAAAACGGTGGCGATCCACAACAGCGCCACAAGATTGAAATTCACGATCGACGCGATACGCATCGGCCAAGATAGATCCGCATAGCCTATGTAAAGTGCCGCAGCCAATGGGGTCAGAAAAAGGAGGACCAAACCGATTGCCGCAATTAGCACACCCGGCGCCGCGCTCACATCTTTGGCATAGATGCGGTCCGCCAAAAGACGCGTGGTCACCATGACGACCGGCCCAGTTGCAACGAGTGTCAAGGCAAAATTGTAGATCAGCGCGGTCCGGAACTCATACAATACATCCAATCCCACCCGCGGGGCCGCAAGCGCGTAGAGCGTAGCGACGGCCAGCACAGTCATGACCCATGGCCCGACGCTGACCACCATCGAAATCGTGAGGGCGGCGGCAGACGACCCTAATGTCCGCTTGTCCGCGAGGCGCTTCAGCGCAAAACCAATACCCGCCATATCTTTACCCCGCCAAGAGTATTGGCTCTGATTGTTGCGCAAGCGCGCGATCATACAGTTCCGCATAGCGCCGGTCGATGTCAGGCTTGTTGTAGTGGGCCTTGACGCGCGCCTGCAGCGCCCTGCCAGCACGGATAAGTGCGTCCCGATCTTGCAACAGGGTCTTCAGTGCGCTTGCGGTTGCAATCGGACTGGCGACCGGGACGATCGCGCCGCCAGGCCCGAAATGGGGGCGCTCGTCCGGGTTGCCCAGGATCAGTTCCCGGCAGCAGCCCACATCGGTGGACACTGAAGGAACACCGGCGGCGCCCGCCTCGAGCACTACAAGGGGCTGTGCCTCCGAGACGGAGGTGAGCACGTTCACATCGATCTGCGGCAAGTAGTCATCCAGCTTGACGCGGCCAGTAAGATGCACCGTGTCCTGAACATTGAGATGCTGCACCAGTGCACGGCATTCTTTCGCGTAGTCTGGGTCTTCGTCATCCGGCCCCATGATCAGGGCACGGAGCGCCGGTATGTCTTGCCGCAGAATGGCGGCTGTGCGGATAAATGTCTTGATATCCTTGATCGGTACGACACGGCCAATGAGCGCAATCGTAGGCCTTTCTGCCGGCGCGCGCGGCAGGGCGCTGAAGCGCGCATAGTTCACGCCATTGGGTATGATTGTCAGCCGTTCCGCAGGCGCACCATCGCGCCGCTGCATATCCTGATTGCCGCGGTACAAGGTGGTGATCGCCTCGCATCCTTCATAAGTTATGCGCGCATAGGCACTGAAAGCGCTGATCCAGAGCGCTTTCAGCCCCTTCAACTGAACCTCTGCGCCCAAAGACAGTGAGCCAGGATCATGCAGCCAATCGGCAAGAGAAATCTCGATCCGGCGTTCGTTCGTGTAAATTCCATGTTCGGTTAATAGCGCGGGACGGCCAGTCTCAATGGTCGCCCGCGCCGCCAGCAGACCTGCATAGCCGGTAGAGATCGCATGATAGCACTTGGCGGGCGGCAGGTCCGCGAGCGCGGTTGCATAAAAGCCCGTCAACAAGGCCCGCCAGGTCCAAAAGTAATCGATGAATGATGTGTGATCATAGCCGTTGCCATACATCTCCATGAGAGCTTGCCAGGCAGCGGGTGAGTCCAGCAGCACCGCTTGACCCAGTTGTCCACGGAAGGGAGTCAATATCCGCAAGACCTCGAAGAACTCTGCCAGCCCGCCGCCCTGCAACATATCATTCAGAGCCGGGGCAAGACGTTGCGGCAGATTATCCGTACCCTGAGTGCGGTATTGAGCATCGGGCAGGGTCTTCAGCGATATATGCGTCCACGCGACAACATTTGCGGGAACCTGGAAGACAGGCTTGCGTGGACTATCGTCCGGGACGATGGAAACCAGCGCGAAGGTTTTCGGCGCCTGTGCCTGAATCAGATCGTGCACCCATGAAGACACACCACCCAGAACATAGGGATAGGTCCCTTCCAAGAGTAAGCAAATGTCGGCAATTGGCGTGCTTTTCGGGTATGAATTGGTCATGCTGCGGTTTCCGCCCAAGTCTGCAGCGCCGCTCTGAGGCGTGCCGATCTGGGCTCGTGCGGAGGCAATTTCTTTTGCCAATGTATGGCGAAGGTTCGCAATTCCTTGAAACGGCGTTCTTTGAGCAACGCCTCAATAAGAAGCTCCGCCGCCCTGACAGACACTCCGTTCAATTCGAGCGCGCGAAGCAGTTTTACGGCCGCCAAATTGGGTTCTGCGTTTGCAAGGTGCAGTTCACCTGCGGCAAGCAGGGCCTCGCCGTCACTGGCATTTGCGGCCAATACGGCGTGAAAGCAGTCCAGCGCTTGCGCACGTGCCGCGGCGGCGCGCGCCTCTTCCAAGAGGCCAGAGGCCGCAATCTCGGCATGCAGGTGTCCCAAACGCCTGAGAGTGTCCGGCGCATCGCCAGCTCGCAGGGCCTCTCTTTGCAGTGCCATTGTGCGTGCGGCAAAGCGGGCCTCGATCGCGGCGGCTGCAGCCGCCGCTTGAACCCGGACAGCGGGGACGGGGTCTTCGAGCGCGCGCCGCAAAGCCGGCGCAAAGGCTGGCGAGAAACGTCTGGCGATCAAGGCTGCCAAGGCCTGCTTCTGCTCGATTGAACCATGCTCCATGACATCCGCAAACGACGCGAGTTCTGAGGCACCATGGGCAGGATCGCCGCCCGCCAGCAAACGCCGCAGAAGGACGTCCGCCCGTTCGCTCTCTTCATCAGGAAAGAGCTCTGCGTACCACTCCAAAAAGCCGCGCGCATGGTTGCGGAAGGAAGCCTCGGCCGCGATGCAAATGAGACAACCTGCAGCTCCGAAAGGGCCCAGTGCTGGAACGCAGATCACAAGCAGTGCTGCCTGACGCCGCGGGACGGGCTTCACTATGCAGATCATCGCAACGAGGACGAGGGAAACCACGGCGTGGGGCAGCCAATAAATGAGCAAGCTTCCGGTCTGCACCGCACCATAGGCCGCCGCCAACAAAATGAGGGTAACCGCTGATGCAGTTAATGCATCGCGCCACAAGGGTTCGCGGCCGTCCATGCGGGTCAGAGCGGTACTGGCCTCGGTCATGATGCCAACGACAGTGGATTGGAGCCGTGAACCCCTCTGGCAGCTTCGTTCGAAACCTGCTCAAACATCCGTGCGCGGCCGTAGGCTGAGCCAATCCACTCACAGACCACACGGAAGTTTTCAATCGCAGTCTTGTTGAATTCGAGTGAATCCATCGCCTCGATCTTCAGCATACCGACCACCTGTCCGGTCTCCGCAGCTTTAATTGGTCCTGCCAAAAGGGCTTGTTCTTCTAGGATAAGCGCGTCTTGTGGCAACGCGGCATTGAGCCGTCGCTCATGAACGAGGATGGCTTGAAAGAGCGGAGAGGCGGAGTCATAAACCCTGCGGAAGTCGTCCGTGTCGGTCCAACCTTCGTTGATGACAGCTTCGAGGCTATTGCCATTCAAGAGGTATACGGAGAATTTCTGAGGATTGAGACCTGCTTGCACCAGGCCACATATGCCAAGCAGCACATCGCCAGGTCCAAGACGTTCAACGGATTTGGCTGCCTCATAGAGCTTGGCAACCGTTTGCAATTGGCCGGCCACGCGGTTTTCCAGCGCGCGGTTTGCGAGGGCCAAGCGCTCTGCGGCATCCGCGAGGTAACGCTCCCGGCGCTCGGCATTGCTCAATCGCAAGTCCAGTTGAGCCGAGCGGCGGTCGGCCGCAGAGCGCAGCTCACCAATTACCAAGGCTGCACCCAGCCACATGGCAGGATTGAGCCCAATTTTGAACCAGTGATCGAAATAGTCTTCGCCAAACTGTAATCCTGGTACGGAGGGAAGAACCAATGCCGCAGATGCCAGCAACGCCGCGACCAGACCTTCGTACACGCCGTATTGGGCGGACACCAATAACACCACAATCCAAAAAGGATGAGGCTGAACATGGAAGAACTGGTCGCCTGCACCAACAAAACGATCAATCGCCAAGAGCAGTCCCAGCAAGATGATCGATTCCGCAAGGGCGGTAATTCGAAGCCCTGCAATTGTCATGGCAAAGCCTTTCCAAAGTCAGCGCGCTGAGCAATTTCTGTGGCGCCAAAGCCGCCCGTATCAAACCTGTATAGGAGGTCCAGACCGAAGCTGGTCAGCGCGCCGCCGCCGCCCGATTGGCTGCGTGAATTGATCTCTGCGTAGGACGCATGGGCACTCACTTCCCAGTGGTCATCGACCGGCATGGAGAAATTGGCGCGCGCAAAAATGCCGCCTTCGCCGAAGCGGTCATGGGCATAGCCAAGCGTTGCTTCTGCCTTCATGGTCTCCTCAATGGACCAGACCAAACCCGCAGAGAGGCTATGAATCTCGCGCTCGCTAAGTGGCCATGGCGCGTAACTACCCCCAAGACTGTCTGTGAGGACTTCCTGAGACAGCAGGTACTCCGCATCCAGCGTATAGTCCGCATAAAGAGCGGCGTCATCTCCTGTGCGAAGGGTGTATCGCGCTCCGCCAAAGAGCGAGAGGCTCGAAGCAGCATCGTCAACCTTGTCGACACCATAACGATTGAGGCGAAGTCCCAGATTAGCGAACCAAGGCGTGTGCTGACCCACCTCAAGCGAGGCTTCGGCGGAATCACGGCGTCCACGGTAAGCTATGCCCTCGGTCAGGTCCCAGTTTGGTTCTTGAAGACCTAAGCGCAGGCGCCAATGCGATTGCGGCAAGTGCCACTGGTACTGGACACGCGCGCCGATGGTTCCAGGTCCCGCGGCCAAGCTCGCCCGCCATTCCCGGCCTGCACCTTGATCCTGTGCGAAACCGATCGCGATCCGGGATCTCGTGCTGTCGAATTTGCCTGCCGCTCCATCTGTCCGAAGCAGGACATCGTCTTTCAGGTGGACGGTCTCTATCTGTGCGGTGATCCGCCCACGGAGGCTGGTCGCAGACTCCGTAGCGATGCGCAGATGCGATTGACGGTCGCCCTGCTTTATAGACTGATGGCGTGCATTGACTTCAACATGACTTCTCAGGCGCAAGCGCAAATCACTGCGCGCTCGCAAGAGCGCCTTATCATCAGGGTCGGACATCGCCAGCGCATCAAGCCGCTCAAGTGCCGCCGCTGGATCATTCTCCGTCAAAAGAATATCCGCTTCCAGACGATCAAGCACATCTGGCTCTACGGAACGGCGGCGCAAATCGTTCAAGATTCCGCGCGCCTTATCTGGCTGCCTTGTCGCGATGAGAAAGCGCAGGCGTTGCAGGTTTGTACGTGTGACCTCATTTGCGTCGACTGCCCAAGTGAGCCTGAGTGTGAAGCCATCAGGTGTCTCTGTGACCGCATACGATGCCTTGCGCTTCGCGCGGATCAGGAGGCTATCATAGCCCGTGGACGCATAATCGATCCAACCCGGCAGTATCTTTGCGAGGTCTTCCGCGAGCTTTGGGTCCGTGGGCTGCTTGAACCGAAGAACCGTCTCTTCAGGACTTGAGCCACCTTCAGCGCGCTCAAGATTTAAGCCTTGGAATTGAATGACCGCAGCGCCCGACGTGGCTTCGGCTGTCATGGATTGACCCGGTGACTGGGCTGACGCGGGATTATTCTTGCGCAGGTCTGCGGCTGCCACTGGCGCCGGAAAGCCGGCACAGGCAATGGTCAACACCCAAATCCCCAGAACGGCTTGGCTTCGCATACGACACAGGCCAGCAAGACGTTAATAATGCACCGTGCTGTTGTGCCGGGAATTGGATAATCAAATGTTAAGACCGTTAAGGGGTCAGTAACCGAGCAAGGCGGCTGCTCGCTCTGTTTCCCCCTGGTCCAGCAGGGCTTGCGCGTGATCGTTGCGGAAGTCCGTCCCGCGTTCGGTCTTCTCTCGAGCGACTACGATCTGTGCGTCGCCGTGCATACCGGCGCGCGTCAATGCTATTACCCTAAGCCTGCGAATCTCAGGGTCGTTTGCGTCATTCGTGCGATCAATGAAGGTCCGGAACGCGGCTTGCGCTTGATTGCGCAGTTTGGCCGCAGACAGTGCCTCGGCCTCGTAGAATGTATCCTCGGGACGAATTGGCCCCAATCGTCGCGCTTTCACAAAGAGGTCCAATGCGCCTTTTGCGTCATTGTCTGCAAGAGCGGAGCGGGCGGCCAGCGCCAGATTGGCGGGTGTTTGTGGTATCTGCGATTGAAAGAGGTCACGGGCGATGCCATGCAGTTCCAAGGCAGCGGCTGCGTGGGCGAGGGAAGCTGCGGCCTTAGGAGACTGCGCCTGAGCGTATTGTTGAAGCAGGCGCCTCAGAGCTTTCTTGTCCTTGGTCTGACTATAGGCACGGGCCAGGGGCTCCACGCACTGCTCGTTGCGCGCGCCTCCTGAATTTTCGCATACGTCACGGGCTTGCTTTGCCGCCCCAACATTCAATAAGTGGGCGGCCCAGGCAGCACGCTCGGCGTCAGCGGCGTTGTGGGCGCGGGCCAGAAGCCAGGCAATACCCTCCTCAGGCGGACGCGGCCCCCAAAGGAACAGCAACTGCTGAACATCCTTTGACGTGGGCGCAGCATGCGCGGAGAGGGCGAGAAATATTGATCGGGCCTGCGCGTGTGCGCCCAGTTCAAGCAATTGAAAGGCGATTTGGCGCCGTAATTCGGGAGTTGCACCCGAAGACGAGGAAAATTCAACGAGCGCCTGCGCGCGCTGTGTCCGTGCGCCAAGCCGTTTGAGGGCATCATCATAGGCATAGAACCAGCGAAGGTCGCCACTGCGCGCGCGCGCCTCCAGGAGCGGTAGGATTTCAGGCACCGGTGATTTCATCAGCTCAAAGAGGAAATCGTCCTGAAGCTTGCGGTCTTTGGCGTGCTGCGCGGCGAACAGCAAGAATTGCTGCCTCTCAGCCGTCAGTCCGCGCTGCTTCAAACCTTCAAGATTGCGATAGGCGTAGCGCGAAAAGTCAGCTTGGTTTGCGGCCTTGAGCAACGGGAGTGCCGCATGCGGGGCCACCGTGATCACAAGCGCAATGCGGGCATCGCGCCCAGCTGTTGTCAGGCTTTGATTGCCCAGTTCGTTCAGAAGTCGCGGCACGAGCGCTTCTGGCACGGTGCCAAGTGTTTCTTTCAGATTCGCGAGCCCATACATGGCATCCATGCGAGCGGTTTCCGGCAGCAATGTGTTCCCGGCACGGACAAAGAGAAGCGCTGCCGCATCCTGGACTTTTCCGAAAGCGATGAGTGCTTCGATTCGCGCGATTTGCACGGCATCGTCATCGTTCGCCAATTTTTCGAGGGCCGCGAGTGCTTCTTGCCCTTGGCCATTCAGCGACAGAGCCCGTGACCAGGCAATCCGTGCCGCGGGACTTGGCGAGGCGCTCAACCATTGTTCCGCGATTTCCAGCGCCAGTGCTTTATCACGAATGGCGAGCGCTAGAGGTGCAGCCAGTGCCAATTCGCTAGCGGGCAGGGTGGCGATGCCATCAGTCGCGGCACGCAAATGGGGAGCAATCTCGGCGGCCCGGTTCTGATCCAAGAGCAATTGGGCAACGAGCAAACGATCCATTGTCGACGTTGCAGCGGCAAGGGCCTCCTCGGTCCGCTGCTTGGCGAGGGCGGCCCGCCCCAGGGCGAGCGCCAGGCGAGCGCTGAAAATGGGGCGCCCAGCGTCACCTGTTGCCTCAAGTGCCTCAAGCGCGGCCCGGTTACGGACCACATCAGCCTTGGACAGCGCATAGGCCAGCAAAGCCTCGGTGAAAGACCCTGGCCCTGCCCCCGCGATCTGGGTTAGGGCTTTGTCAGTGTGTGCCAAATCTGTCGCCAAGGTAATGTAAAGCGCGTAGCCCTTTGTCGGGAGAGTGCTTCGGCCCCTCAATTGGTCCAGCCTGGTGAATGCGCTTTGAGGATTGCCGCTTGCGGCTTCCAGCTCCGCCAGGACATACAAAGCGGCTGGACTACCTTCGCGGACAGCAAGGCTGTTCCCGACCAACAAGAGGCTTTGTCGTAAGAGCTTCTTGTCATTGAGGACGCCTGTGACACTTTCAAGGCTGGTCACCATGCGCGTTCGGGCGGCCCATGGCACCAGAGTGGAGCTAATGAGATCTGTACGGTGGAGATCGGCGGCCAATGCGGCGAAAAGCTGAACCATGTCAGGCGCGGTGCGCTCCTGCCAGCGTCGCATGGCGTTGTAGCTGACGGTTAGCGCTTCTTCCTTCCTTTGCGCTTGAGCCAGCAGGTTTGCCAGGATTGCGTACTCGTTTGGTGTACCCGCACCACTCTTGACTAGCGCCGTCAACGCTCTGACACGTCCCTCGGTATTCTGATTGATGTCGTGGAGGCGATCCACTTCACGCCACTTTTTGATGTCATTGGTGCGGGCGGCCAGTTGTTCCAATTGTGCGCTGGCCGCCGCATGGATCTGTGCCTCCGCCAGGAGA
>DMER01000052.1:17403-17907 GCA_003451645.1 Alphaproteobacteria bacterium
CTGTGCCTCCGCCAGGAGATCCTGCAGGCGTTTGGCGATATCCAGTTCGCTGGGATGGCTTGACGCATAAGCCTGGAGCACGGTTATTGCACGGTCCACCTCGCCGCTGCGCACATAGAGGTCTGACAAGGGGAGCACAACGTCGCGGGTGACGAGACCTCGCGCATACTTGCTTTCAAAGTCTGCCTTGGCTGCTGCATAGTCTTGGTCATGCAGCTTCATGAAGGCCTGCTCCCATCCCCCTGGCACCAAAGTGGAGCCGAGGATCAGCACAACCGCCGCCGCCAATGGAGCCAGCATGAGGCGCATCACTGTGTGACCTCCGCTGGCTTTGAATAGGTGATCGTCAGCATACCCTTGTTATAGCCACTCGCTGGGATCCGTATACGGAGGACGCCATCCGAATCCGTACTTACCTTGATGGTTTGCGGATCGCCTCTGTCCGGTCTCCAGGTGAAAGTGGCTTTTGAATGGGGTGGCAGGTGCCAAGCCATCTCGCCCGGA
>DMER01000083.1:0-2689 GCA_003451645.1 Alphaproteobacteria bacterium
GGCAGAAAACGGCAACGCCCGGCCGGATGCGCCATGCCATCAATGGCAAGGCTAAAGCATCCGTGCCATTCGCGCAGCTTAGACAGAATTTCGCACCAGAGAAGGCAGCCAATTGTGCCTCTAACTCGCGAACCTCGGGCCCCATGATATAGGCGCCTTGGTCAATCACCCGCCTAATGCGGGCATGCAAACGCTCACCCATGCGTTCGCGTTGTGCTGCGAGGTCGATGAATTGGATCGCGGCCGTGTTCGTCATACTCGCGTGCAAGCCTTTCGCGCATTGGGCATTGAGGCTCGATCAGCCGCACCCTAGGGAAACGCCGGTTTTCTAGCGCAGCTGGGTTTGATAAATCCACACTCGTTTGGTTTCAGAGTTGACACAAACCATAGGATGCAAACCTTCGCCGCACCTTGCTGCGGTCAGGCCCGCGCACGGAGCGCCCTGTGAACAGCATGCCACGCGGCCTTAGGCCTCAGGTCCTGATCATAAAGATGGGTCCTCGGGGCACGTTGCGGATTACCGCCAGCCGTCCTTACTTGGCTCTTATAGCCCTCATGGCCAAGATACCAGCTGAACCGATCGCTCAGGTGCCAAACTGTAATGGATTTCAAGCGGTTGACACCAAGTACAGGCGTGAGGAAGCTCTCCAACTGCGCGGCGACCTTGGCATCGCGGGCTGCTGGCTCGTCCGGAAAACTGGAGTCATCGACATCCAGTTCCGTCAGGTGGATATCCAACCCAAGAGCTGCGAAAGACTGCGCATACTCTGCAAACCGCCGGTAATCGTGCGGCAGATGCGGCTTTAAGTGCGCTTGAAAGCCAATGCCGTCAATCTTGACGCCATCATCGCGCAGCTTTTTGGTTAAGGCCAGAAGCCGGGGGCGGATTTCGGTGCCCCAATCATCGTCCTGTTCGCAGAATGCCTCGTTAAGGATGAGTGTGGCACCAGGGTCTGCCGCCGCCGCCCGCTTGAAAGCGCGCGCGATATAGGCGGGGCCTAAAGCGTTGAACCAAACCCCTTGGCGGAAGCCGCCAGCCCTCCTTTGGATTGGAAAGAACGGCTCATTGACAACATCCCACATGGCAATGCGCCCGCGGTACCGTCCGACAGTCTCCTCGATGTGGCGATCGAAGGTTGCTTCCACCTCGCGCACCGACAAGCGATCAAGCCAAGGCGGTGTCCAATCATTCCAAACCAAGGCCGTGGCGCGCACCGGCAATCCTGCTTGCTTTGCAAAGTTCACAATCCGATCGGCATGGCTGAAGTCGGCTTGGGGCCCCTTTGGTCTCAGCCAATCGAATTTCAGGGTGTTTTCAACAACCAGCTTGGTGCATTGCGCCGTTAGCAACTCCCCATAGGCCCGGTCTGTCAAAACCTCCCGGTCAAACGCGGACCCGAAGTCCAGGCCCGCCCCACGCGCTGCCTGCCCCAAGGTTGGGCCGGCGGACGCGCATCCTGCAGCAGACAATGCGGCGACGCTAAACCCAGCCGCTGCAAAGTCGCGGCGCGTTATTCCCACCATCACGCGAAACCCCTAGAAACACAGTTAATGCGACAGTTGTTAGCATAATGCTCGCAAATTGTCGTCTACTCTGGGGCATTGCGTGGAACATTTCACGGAACTGACGCAACAAAGGGCTAGTGGTCCGGCGCAGGCATTTGCATCGGATTGACACAGCCGCCGGAGCAAATGCCAGTTTCATCAGGGCTGCGCGCAAACTGTTGATCCCAGTGGAGCTTTTGAGTTTGACATTTGCGACACAGGGTGATGTCAGGGGGTGGGAACGAATGTCGGACTCGCTCAACGGGTTGGCCGCGCATGACTGAGATGACAATTGGCAGTGCCGGCGACAAGCATTCGGGAACCGACATACGGTACCGGGCACAGCGGCTGACCCACTTCATCGCTTTGGCCGATCAGTGTCTGGCCATCAAAAGCGAATGCCGCGTCCTCGATCTTGGCGGCAACACCCGGTACTGGCGCGATCTCGCCCCCGTTTGGCAGGGACGAAACTTGACGTTTACCCTGGTCAATAAGGTTCCGGAAACCGAGACCAGCGCCACGTTTACCAGCATTCTAGGTGATGCTCGGGACTTGCCGCAATTCGGTGATTCCAGTTTCGACATCGTTCATTCGAATTCTGTGCTGGAACATGTCGGGCGCTGGGCAGATATGCGGGCGATGGCTCGCGAGGTGCGCAGGCTGGCCCCGCACTATTTCGTCCAGACACCCTATTATTGGTTCCCGCTGGAGCCGCACTTCCGGGTCCCTTTCTTTAATTGGTTACCGGAGCCTGTTCGCTTATCGCTGGTGCGCTGGCGCGGTTGCGGCGCCTTTCCCCGCGCGGAGACCGTGGATGACGCGGTGCGCTTCATCGAAGACTCCAATTTGCTAGACGAAACCCGTTTCCGTGCCCTTTTTCCTGACGCGCAAATCCGGCGGGAGCGGGTCTATGGTTTGACAAAGTCACTCATGGCGGTGCGTTGACCGCACAGCAAGGGCTCCGGCGATGACCTACAAACTTGTTTCCATCCACGGTATGGACCCGCGTGGCGCAAAGGTTGGCGGCATCGAAACGCATGTAAGACAACTCCTCAAGAACCACCCAGAGGACTTGCCTCTGCTCATGATTGGCATCGACGATACCGGCCTGTTGGAGCTTGGGAAGATGGTCCCGATCGAGGCC
>DMER01000083.1:2879-3360 GCA_003451645.1 Alphaproteobacteria bacterium
GGTCCCGATCGAGGCCAATGGGCGCAAAATTGACTTTGTGCCGGTCGTCAGTATTCCTCCGGACCAACAGATCGGCAGTGCAAAGACTATCGGCGGTTCCGTGACCGCCCGGTTCGTCCAGGGCGTTGCGAAACATCTGCTAACCTTGCGGGGCTTGATCGGCGGTAAGGGCGCCTCGGCCGAGGTCGAACGTTACGAATACGCGCCACTCGCGCGGCTGCTTGGATGCAGACTTGTGGTCATCGTCCATACTGAAGGCGATCCCAACAAGGACAAGATGGATAGCCTGCTCAAGCGGTATGCTTGGATTCATGACAGCGCTGAGTGTCTCGCATTTCGCCTTGCAAACCGCATTTTCTGTGTCACGTCCAAGCTCAAGGACCGCCTCGCAGAGCGCCACCCAAGCCAAGCCCATAAGGCCGAAGTTTTGACCGTGTCCGTCGATACGGCGCTGTTCCACCCCTCGCCTTTTGATCTGAGT
>DMER01000083.1:3639-4197 GCA_003451645.1 Alphaproteobacteria bacterium
CCCGCCGTTGATGTTCCGGACCGCAAAGGCGCTGCATGACGCGCTGGGCGGCCAGTTCGAATTCCATTATTGCGGCCCAGAAGACCCACACAGATTCCCTGAGTTCGCCGCTATCGAGCCCTTTACCGTGAGACATGGCACGCTCATGCCTGCAGGCGTCGCGGCCGTCATGCGCAAAGTCCATATCGGACTCTTGGTCTCCCATTTTGAAGGCATGCCTTGCTTTCTTTTGGAGTGCT
This sequence comes from Alphaproteobacteria bacterium, assembly GCA_003451645.1. Taxonomy (GTDB): domain Bacteria; phylum Pseudomonadota; class Alphaproteobacteria; order Micropepsales; family Micropepsaceae; genus DMER01. The sequence goes on from DMER01000083.1 coordinate 3,879, forward strand.
TGGCGAGCGGGCGGCCCTTTGGCGGACTGCGCTTTCCGCAATTCGAACAGGTCGTTGAGCCAGGTGTAAGCGGGCGGATGTGCGGGCGCGCAGACAACGATACCGAGACAACCGCCCGAGTGACTGAAACCATTCTGGGCTTGTGGGATGAGATCAAGCAAGGCCAGATCGATCCCATGGCAGTCCATGAGAAAATTCAGCCCTTCTCAGTAAACCGCCAAATGGGCCGCTTGTTTCAGGCCCATCGAGAGCTGGCCAACGCCACGCCTGCCGAGCCGCCCCGCCAACCCCAAGAACAACGTGCAGGATAAGCATGCGC
>DMER01000239.1:0-4527 GCA_003451645.1 Alphaproteobacteria bacterium
ACAGCCATCGTACTTGCCGCGCCCTGAACACGGGGAATGAGCTCCTGCAACTGTGACCGGAACGAGGCGGCTTGGTCCACCTCATCACGCGATGTGTTTGTGGTTGGATCATCCTCCACCGGTCCAGCCGATACTGGGCAGGCTGCGCGCGCCCTGCATACATCAATGAGCGCGATCGCCTCACGTGCCGCCTGCGCCGCCGCGGCCAACCCTCCATCGCAGCCCTGCGCGCCAGGTGCCTCGCGCTGCATGCGATCCATCAGCGCGCGAATTGTTGCCAAGTCCACCAGTGCGGCGCCCCAAGCTTGCACAAGAGAAAGGCGGTATTTATCGCCGTCGGCACTTGCGAGGAGATGCTTTTCCGAGAACCGGCCCGCATCGGCGATCGCCAAGGATAACGACTTCATTCGCCAAGCCGCTTCCCGCCGCGCATCAAAGGTCGCGGGATTAACAATCGCGGACTGCATCATCACTTCAGCAGAACCGCGAATGGACTCGGACAATTTGCCCATCATTTCGGGTACCATCACTGGCAGATCCGATCCGGGAGCCGCAGCCAAATCTTGAACCTTGGTTGCAATTTGCGGCTCCAACAGGCGCGGGAAAAGACCAGCCTGGTACTGCGCATCCTTGACCGCGCGCTCGAGTTCACCGGCCAATTGCGCAGGCCCGACGGGCAACTGAGCAGGCGCACCCAAGGTCTTGGAGGCCTTCAGCGGAATGCCCAAACCCGCCAAAGCGCCAGCTGCTTGCATCAAGCCCGCGCGCACGCCCGCGGCTTCCACGCAGTCGACCTGGGGACAGCTTGAGGACGCACACGCAATCGCGGCATCACGGGCCACAACTGCCATGCCCATTGCGGACTGCTGATAATTTGCGTCCTCTTGTGTCTGCGGGCAGCTTTGAGGGACGGACCCTTTCTCATCGGCGCGGCGGCAATACTCTTGCTGTGTGCAGACCTGCGCAAACCCTGCCAATGTGCTGCTCGCTGACCGGAACAGCGCCAAGTCACGCTCCGCATTTTGCAAGTTTGCTTTGGTTGACGCCTCCCCCGTTTCGCCTTCGACGTCAGAGGCGAGTTTGGCCAAACTCGCCCGCCGCGTTTCTGCCGCCGCGGCTTTGATCTCAAAATTCTGCTTCATCTCGAGCAGCGTTAGACAATATTTGCATCCTTGCGCAGGAGCTGGCGCCGCAGCCTTCTGGGTCTGCTGTGTTGGGGGCGGAGGGTCGTTGACAAGCGCATAGGTCAAGAGGCCACTGACTGCCCGCCTCGCGTCGGCCGATATGAACACTACGAGAACGCCAACGCAGGTCATCGCAACAATGAGGGCTGCTGCTGCGATCAGGTCTCGCTTGATCGCCTTTTTGGGATCGTTCCGCCGCCCGTACCGCACGCAAGCACCTCCATCACGGGACTGGCCCCCAAACCGCGGTTACCTTTGCAGAAGCGCGGCTGATCTTCAACGGTCGGGCCGAATTTTGCGCGCCCTGTGGCATGTCCGGCCCTTGCCGCAAGAACGCGGACAAGCACTAGCCAAGTCGCCAAGTTTTCCACAGACTTGAGACGCGAATCACTTCCCTTAAGTTCCCGATTGATCCTCAAGGCGCCCCTATGGTTTGGAACTGGCTGTTATCCGGGTCGTCTCCGGCACCCGCTCGCAGAACTGTCAAATGGCTGGTCAGTCTCGGCGGCTTGCATGGGCCAAAGCTGGTCATGATGGACGTGCTCAGGCTGGGCGAGCGCTTGCCCTCGCGGCCAGGCGTATTTCTTTACGCCGCGCACAATGAGCGCCATTGGACCTGTTTATTTGTGGGGGAAACCAAGGACCTGCGTTCGCGATCCGGGTCCCACGAATGTCTGCCTGAGGCCCTCCTGCTTGGGGCCACTCATGTGCACTACGTGATCATGTCTGACAAAGGCGAGCGCTTGGCAACCGCCGAGCGCCTGATCTTCATGCATGGCCCAGTGCTGAATGCTATCGAGGGGCCGGGGCTTAATGAGTTAGTGCAGCAAGGTGTGCCCGTCATGGCAGGTCAGGACCTGAGCGAGCAGCCGACCATCACTCTGGCTCATGGCTGATGCGCCACTGAGCGCTATTTGTCTTTTTCCCGGCTGCCTCGCCCCTTCCGGCTGCTTGTTTTTAACACCTGACCCAAACCGATTTGCTTAGCGAGGGCCGACCGCCGCTCGGAATAATTGGGCGCCACCATGGGGTAATCTGGCGGCAAGCCCCACTTCTCCCGGTACTGCTCCGGCGTCAGATCAAACGCGCTTTTCAAGTGACGCTTGAGCGACTTGAACTTCTTGCCATCCTCCAAACAGATGATCCAATCATCAGTGTAGGACTTCTTGATGGGAACAGCCGGACGCAGTTCGCCATTTTGCGGAACGGACACACCATTGGCCAAGCCCGCGAGCGCGGCATGCACAGATTTGGTAAGCTCAGCCACTTCGCTTGCGGGAACCAAATTGCGTGTAACAAAAGAACTAACGATTTGCGCTGTCAGCGTGACAAGCATATTCGTATCTGACACTGGAGCCTTTTTCCTTTTTATCGTAACGACTCTGATTATAGCTAAACAAAGTATAGCCAGCAAGGGGAACGCAAGGCGCGCCAGCACTTATCCGGTATAAATTGAGTGGATCGTCTGTCCAAATCTGGACCCGGGTCATTCTACTGCATTCAATGCCTTGCGGCCCATGAATGGTTTGAAGCCCAGCAAGCGCGCGCGCTCAGCAATACGTGCGCGATGGGCACCATCCAGGGCATAATCCACCGTGAAGACCGGCTTTCCCGATTTCAGAATTGAAGACAATCGCGGGAGGTGTTCCTCCTCACCGGCAAACCGCATGGCGCTGCCCGAATCGCTGTCGCGGGCTTGGCGGCAACGGCGCGGCAATGCCTCAATGAAGGCTGGGTCTTGCGCTTCACTTGCGGTCCGCGGGACTGGGCAGTCGCCCTCTGTTCCAGGGCTGCCAGCGGCCCAGGTCATCCAAATCGATTCTTGTGCCACGCCGTCAAACGCGGCTTGGAAAGAGTGATTGGTCGCGAGGGGCCCTGGGTTTTGAGGAATGATGAGAAAGTCTGGGGCGGCTTGGCGGGCTTGAATGCGTACAGCTTGCACCAGCCGCGTCATTTCGGCTTGCGGATCGACGCGGTCCCTACTCGCTCGGCGCTGGACAATGGGCTCTTGATAGCCTGCGACCCAGTCGAGATAGACACCGTCGAACCCTGCCTGCGCGATCTTTGACGCGAGGTCCCTCACAATGGCCTGCCACTCAGGCCGCCAATAGGCAACCGGGAAATTGCCAGCCCAGCCATCGGGGTCATCCATCAAGATCCAGTTGGGATTGCCGCGCCGCCAGTTCTTCTGCCAATAGGTCCGGTAGTCTTCCGCCTGACCCACATTGAGGTAGGCCAAAACAAGCCGGCGGCCACCATCGGGCTTGCGGCGAAGCGCGGCGAGTGTCTCGGTGATGGGATAATTGGCATGATGGGGCTGCGACGGCAGATAGTCGACAACGACCATGTCGAGGTCTGTGTCCGAAATCCTGCGCACCGTTGCAGGCTCCAGATCATTGTTGAGCAGCAGCAGCCATTCGCGGACGTCAGCCAGCGCCTGCGCCCTTGCCGGTTTGGCCATTGCGATCACGCCTCCTGCAATCAAAATGGTCAGCATCGCACACACAGATTGCCACGTCTGAAGCGCGCGACCTTCAGACATTTGAGGCGTTGGGCAGACATGTGGGGCCATCGCGGTTATCCATCTTCTGAAAGCGGGTGCTGCAATCAAGCATTTGGGCCTCAAAGTATCGTAAACGGACGGCACTGCGACCAATGTGCAGGGCATCTGGCCTTGCTGGAAAGCGTTGCATCCCTTAAACTTTTCCGAATTCCAGTTAGCGGGTTGGAACGAGGGGACCTAAGGAGATGAATGAACGCTTGGTCCGGCCAGCCGCCGCTGGAAGAGCCCTCGTAAGCCTGGTCGCGCTCCTCTGCGTCGCTTCGAGCGCCCATGCCGCGGAGGGCGCGGCATCGGTCAATTGGGTGAGTTTTGATCTGCTCTGGGGTATTCCCTTTGCGGGCATTTTGCTCTCAATTGCAATCTTGCCACTCGCTGCGCCTGAGTTTTGGCACCACCGTCAAGGCGTGGTGGCGATCGGTTGGGCGCTGGCCTTTATCGTGCCGTTCGTGGCGCTTTATGGCTGGGCGCCAGCACAATATGAGCTGCTGCACAGTATGCTGCTCGAATATCTGCCTTTTGTGATTATCCTTTTTGCGCTTTACACGGTGTCAGGCGGGGTATTCGTCCAAGGCGTTTATGCCGGAACGCCATTAAACAACACCGCCCTTCTTGCCTTTGGTACCAGCATCGCCAGCATCATGGGCACGACAGGCGCCTCGGTGCTCTTGATCCGGCCATTGATCCGAGCCAATGCGCATCGCAAATACAATGTCCATGTCGTCGTGTTCTTTATTTTTCTGGTCTCGAATATTGGCGGTTCTTTGACACCACTCGGCGACC
>DMER01000239.1:4725-4919 GCA_003451645.1 Alphaproteobacteria bacterium
GGCTCGCTCACGCCGCTGGGCGACCAGCCGCTGTTCCTCGGTTTCCTCAAGGGCGTCGACTTCTTCTGGACGACGACCAACCTGCTCGCCAAGACCGGTGTGGCGGTGGCGGTGTTGCTGGTGGTCTTCTACGTCGTCGACAGTGCCTTGGCAGCGAGAGAGGGCAAGGAAAACCGCCCGGCGCCAACCCCGAT
>DMER01000249.1:0-1350 GCA_003451645.1 Alphaproteobacteria bacterium
GCGCCCGCGATGCGTGCGGTTTGAGCGCTGCCGCCGCCGGTGTTCACTGGCCTCCGCATCAGCGCCTTCCATGAGGGCCAAGAGCATTCCCTCCCGCAAGCCACGGTCCGCCACCCGCAATTTGTCCGCAGGCCAAAGACCATACAGTGCCTCCAGAATCGCGAGCCCAGGGATCACCAGCTCAGCGCGCTCTGGCCCCACGCTTGGGTGCGCCGCGCGTTCCGCACGCGTCATACCAGACAATGACTTGATGATGGTTAGCACAGACTCTCGCGGGACCCATGCGCCGTCGACCTTGCTCCGGTCATATTTTTCCAGCTTCAGGTGAATGCCGGCGATGGTGGTCACCGTCCCCGACGTGCCAAGCAAGTGATAATTCTGAGGCAGTGCTGGTGCGCCATTCTTCAAAGCTGCGTCGATCACGGCGCTGAGCCGCCCTCGGACGTCGCCAACCATGCGCGCATAGACGTCCGGAGAATCGAGATGCGGATGCATCGCGTCAGCCAAAGTAACAACGCCCAATGGCAGACTGGCCCAGCCCATGATGTCCGGCTCAGCTTTCGCCAAATCGAGCCAGATCAATTCCGTCGACCCTCCCCCAATATCGAACACGAGGGCAGCCTCGTAGCTGCGATCCAGAAGCGGCGTCACCGAGCGGGCCGCCAATCGCGCTTCCTCAATTGGGGGGATGATATCGAACCGGATACCCGTCTGGCGCACCACTTGGTCGATAAACTCTGGGCCATTGCTTGCCGTCCGGCAAGCCTCCGTGGCGATGGCCCGCCAGCGTGTAACGCCGCGACGGCGCATCTTCTGTGCGCAGATGTGAATCGCATCGATGGCACGGCCAATAGCGATCTGCGAAAGCTCGCCTGTGCGTGCGAGCCCTTCTCCCAAACGAACGGTCCGGGAAAATGCATCGAGAACCTTGAACCCTTTGCTATCGGCGCGTGCGATCAGGAGCCGGCAGTTATTTGTGCCGAGATCGAGCGCCGCATAGATATGCCCATAGCGCCCCGGCGGCGCAGTTCCGCGCGGGTGTTTTGGGCGCACACCCTCTTGGGGGCGTCTGTTTTGCGCCACAGCCCTATCCACTCATTTGTGGCTGAACGGCGCGATCGCTCAAGACACCGGGGATCCAACCTCCCGGCTGCCCGCGGCACGTTCAGCGTGTTTCTAACTCAAAAGCTATGCTAGCACGCTGCGGCAATGCCACAAGCGCGTTAGTCAGCCTCTTGTAAAATTGTTTAGAATGGGGCTTATACGATGCCCCACGACGGCCCTTTGGGGGATCGTCTAATGGTAGGACCCTGGATTCTGATTCCAGTTGTCTAGGTTCGAATCCTAGTC
>DMER01000249.1:1607-2987 GCA_003451645.1 Alphaproteobacteria bacterium
ATTTGGAGCAATTCGTAACCGGACGCGCGGGCCGGTAGCCGCTCATAAAGTCAAAAGACCGGGTGACGAAACAAACACCGCGGTGGGTACGCTGGCGGTTGCAGCTCGTCGTACTTTCGGCGGTCCAGATACCGCCGTTAGTCATACCAAGATAGAACATGACATGGCTGCCCGGTTTCAGAAGAACGTCGCCCGGACGTAACGCCGCGAACGTCCCAAGATCGATCATGTAAGGCTGCATGGTCGATGTGCCGAGCTTACCTTGATGCGGCAGATTGAGAGCGCGTTGCACAAAGCCTGAGCAATCAATCCCAGCGGTCGAACCAGGGATACCCCCGCCTGAATTTGTGCAGACGTTGCCCGCACGAATGCCTTGCCGCTCGACGCGGCGGCGGAAGCTGTCAACACTATCAAAATTGCCCCAGCCATATGGCATGCCACGCAAAGTGTCGCCAACATTGGCGACAGCGATCTGAGGCGCTTTGGCAAAACCAGGTGCGCTGCTGTTGGGACAGCTGTCAGGACCTTTGGACCGCTCCGTTACGCGCCAAGGCATTGTGCTGTAGGCCCGCCCAGCATTGAGAACTTGGTGGTAAACCGCTTCTTGACTTGTCGTTAGTGGGTCGGCGGTTGCGCAGACTTGCTGCCTTTTGCGCCGAGCGGCGTCCTGATCGCTGAGCCGGTCGATCTTCGGCCGGGGGAAAGACAATGTCCTGAGCGCTTCGGGCGTCGCGGACCGGAACGGGATCTTGATCAATTGCAACCGAGCGATCTTTCCGGGCTCATCCGCCAAGGGTAAAAGTTGATAGGCGAAGTCCATGTCAGAGGCGACGGCGTTGCGCCCAAACTGGTTCTCGCCCAGCGGCGCAACAGAGGCGAATTTTAGGCCGCCATCGTCACGACGATATCGCCTGACCATGGTGCGCACGAGCACACCCTGGCTGGCCTTGGTCGCGAGTTCTTGGACATAGACATCCTGCGACCGGCCCTCAGGGCTCTTCCGGATGATCCGCGCACCAACAACATTCACGCCGTCGAGCGTGCTGTCGGCGGGTGCAACGTCAAAGTCCTCCGCCGAGTCGGGCCGTTCAAAGGAACGCGCACCGCTTTGTGCAGGACTTAGGCGGATTCCGCGGCCTTCGACCCGGTGCTTTTCGCCATAATTGAACAATGTTGGCACAAGATCGACGGGATTTGCACCCTCGCCGATGCTGCGTCCGCCCACCCCTTGGTCTGACGGCGCGACGAAGCTTGCACCCTCATCGGTCAGCCCGATGATGCTGCTGAGGCCATCCTGAGAGCCGCCAAAGCTGCGCGCCCCGGCCCCGTTGTCAACGGCATCACTCTGCCGGAAGTCTGGCGTGATGACCCGGACAGCCT
>DMER01000040.1:0-2143 GCA_003451645.1 Alphaproteobacteria bacterium
CACCGCATGCAGCGCCTGGCGCGCCATTGTCAGGGTGAGACCCTGGACAGTCTTTGGGCGGCCATAGACCGCATCGCCGATCAGCGGGTGTCCCAGATGCGCCAGATGCACGCGCACCTGATGCGTGCGCCCGGTCTCAAGCTTGCAGGCGATGAGGGAGGCCACCGCCCCCTGCCGCCACTCGCCATAAGGCGTGTGCTGCCAGTCGGGAGCCGGGTCCGGCCAGGCACGGCCCTTGGCATAGAGCCTGAGGACCTCGTAATGCGTGACCGCGTGCCGCCCGCCGCTGTGCACGACAGCCATCTTCTGGCGGTTGGCGGGACTTCGGTTGATCTGAGTACTGATGGTGCCGGCCGGCTCGCGCGGCGCCCCCCAAACGACCGCCCAATAAAGCCGGTCAATGGCATGAGCGGCGAATTGCTTGCCAAGAGAGCGATGCGCGAGCTCGCTTTTGGCCGCCACGATCAGGCCAGAGGTATCCTTATCAATCCGGTGCACAATCCCCGGCCGCGCCTCCCCGCCGATGCCTTTGAGCGACGCCCCGCAATGAGCCAGCAACGCATTGACCAGCGTGCCATCGGGATTGCCAGCCGCCGGATGCACGACAAGGCCCGCTGGCTTGTCAATGACGATGACATGGGCGTCCTCATAGACAATGGAGAGCGGGATGTCTTGCGCGCGCAGATCAGCAGCCACCGCCAAGGCTGGCACCATAACCTCGATCTCCACGCCCGCTTTGACCTTGGCGGCGGGATCGCGTAAAGCCAGACCACCCGACAGGACCTGGCCGCCCGCAATGAGGGCTTTGAGCCGCGTACGCGACTGCTGTGGCAAGGCTGCAGCCAGAAGCCGGTCTAGACGCATGACCGCAAGCTCTGGGGTCACCATCACCGCTTGCACGAGACCGCCTGGGGCCTCATCCTCCGCTTCCGGATCATCATCAATCGCTATAGGATCGCTGGTCATGAGCACATCCCTACCCCAAGACCCTCAGCCCAGCCAGCCACAATCCTTGGCCCGCACTCATCCGGTCCTTTTGACCGTGACGGTGCTGCTGGGTGTCGCGATCATTATCGTGCTGGGCCTGATGGTAGGCCTGGGCGTACGGCGCGCCATGAACACGGACACGGGCGCCAAGCCCGTCCCCGCGACGATCCCCGTGCCCGCCTCCGCAGCTGCCGCCACAGCGGGACAGCCCAGCTTCAACGCCTATACGATCCGCGACGGCCAGAGCGTGGCGGACGCCAGGATCGAGGGCGGCCTGCTGGTCGTGCGCGTGACAGGCGACGCGGCCGATGAAGTGATGACGCTCGACCCGCGCACAGGCGAGCTGATCAGCCGGATCACCTTCAAGAAGGCCGAGCAACCTTGACCCTCAGTTTGGTTTTGCCCCACGCGTTGCGCGAGGCGATTCTGGTGCAAGCTGGCCGAGGGCACGCCGAAGCGCAGGAACTTGTACTGCGCGTCGTCGGCGATCACGCCGTAGTGGCCGACGGCGTAGAACTCCACGCGCTGGGCGGCGGTGAGCAGGTCGACCGCGCGGTCGATCGTGTCGCGGTTGAGCTGGTCGCGCACCTGCAGGATCGCCGACGCGGTGTTGCCGAGCACCTTCACGGCCAGCTCGAGCATCGTGTCTTCGCCGGTGACCTGCGTGTGCGTGATCGGGATCGTGCCGGTCAGGCCCGAGGCCAGCCGCAGCTTGAAGTCCGACAGGCCTTCGCAGCNNCGCGAGGCGATTCTGGTGCAAGCGCAAGCCAGTCCACGCGAAGAGATTTGCGGGCTGTTGAGTGGGGACGGCTTGCGCGTCACGGCGCTCGCCCCCTCACCCAACATCGCTTCCGAGCCCGAGTTTGGCTTTGCCATTTGCGATGAGATCCATGCGCGTGCGCAAAAGACGGCACGCTTGGAAGGGCGCGCCATTATTGGCTGCTATCACAGCCATCCCAGTGGCGAGGCATCGCCCAGCCAGATCGACTTGCTAGCCATCCATGAAGACGGCTTTGTGTGGATGATCGCGACGCCGACAGGCGCCTTAACAGCCTGGCGCGCAAGACAACACGGCGGGGTAAAGCGCTTCGAACCGTTGCCGCTGGACCTGACGAGGGCGGTTTGACCTAAGCAGCTGCCACCGCGCCCGCCTGGC
>DMER01000040.1:2348-2688 GCA_003451645.1 Alphaproteobacteria bacterium
AGCTGCCACCGCGCCCGCCTGGCCCGCGGCCAGTGGCACGGCCACACGCACCTCCGTGCCTACCCCTTGTTCACTTGAAATGGCGATCGTGCCGCAATGCTGCTCGACCAAGCGCTTGGTGATGGCGAGGCCCAGACCCGTGCCCTCATATTTGCGCGCCAAGCCGCTGTCTTGCTGGCGGAAAGGATCGAACACGAAGGGCAGGAAGTCCTTTGCAATCCCAATGCCCGTATCGCGCACTGATAACATCGCTCGGCCGCCTTCCAGCGAGAGAGAGAGCCGCACCCGCTCGCCCGCTGGTGTGAACTTGACCGCGTTGGACAAAAGATTGACGATGACC
>DMER01000142.1:0-181 GCA_003451645.1 Alphaproteobacteria bacterium
TTTTCCTCGCCCATGTCCCCGCCTGCCCAAACCGAGACGGAAAACAGCATGATATTGCCCGCCGCAAAGCCCGCAACCGCGAGGCAGCGCAGCAGCAAACGCGCCTCCTCATCGCCCGTTTGGCTCAACGCCGCCGGATCGAAGGCCTTGGATGGGAAGCCCAGCCGCGCCAGCCGGTCGA
>DMER01000142.1:391-669 GCA_003451645.1 Alphaproteobacteria bacterium
GCCCAGCCGCGCCAGCCGGTCGACAACGGCGTTTGCCAGCGCAGGCACGCCGTCCCACTCCACCACCAATTTGCCTGTGCTCAGATTCATCCGCGCACCCGTCACGCCAGGCAGCGCTTGCAAATTGCCCTCAATTTTCTTGATGCAGCCCGCGCAGCGCGCGCCCGTAACGGAGAGTTCCAGAATGTTATGCTCACGCTCTTTGCGGATGAAGGGTGTCACATCATCGGGGCCTGCGCTCAGGCTTAGCGTAACCACAGCGTCGCCTCCGCTGCGAG
>DMER01000142.1:876-1537 GCA_003451645.1 Alphaproteobacteria bacterium
CACAGCGTCGCCTCCGCTGCGAGGTGCTCATCGGGCTTGCCCGGTGTCTGGGCATCAAAGGTCAGGCGCCACTGCCCTGCGGCTGCACTGTCGACGGTCGCGCGATAAACGCCGTCCGCCAGACTTGCGAATGTCAGTGTCCGGTCCATCTCGGCCTGAACGGGGCGTTTCAGGGCGCCAGTGACGCTCAAGCCTTCGATCGGGCTGCCATTGACATCCTTGATCAGCACTTCGATCAGCGCAGTGTCCCCGGCGCGCTTGGCAGAATACTCGGCCGTCCAGCCTCGGGCCACTTGCCGTTGGCGGTCCGCGATCACGTCATTATAGGCCAACCCTTGCAGATAGGACTTCTTCTGATATTCGCCGGTCGAGGAGCGCAGCGCGGCCGAGATGAACACAACGTTGACGCCAATGGTGACCGTGAAAAAGGCCAGCAACATCCCCAGTACATGCCATCCCGTCAGTTCGCGGATCATGGCGTCCCCTTTCCTGTCACAAAGATGCCTGAGTGCGTGACAATCTCCCCGCTTGCGGTATCGCGCAGGCGAAAGACGAGTGTCTCCTGCTCATCCAGGGCCGCGACTGGCATCGCGGTATGAACGCGGATCGCGCGCAATGCGCCCGGATTGACCTTGAAGCTATTGTTGCCGTCCTGGCCTGC
>DMER01000142.1:1743-1943 GCA_003451645.1 Alphaproteobacteria bacterium
CTCCTGGCCTGCGATTTTCATCGAGACGGCCGCTGGTCCTTCCGCCACCACGGTGAATGTGCGGGCCGCATTGCCCTTGTTGACGATCTTCAACGTATAGGTATTCCGTACACTGCCATCGCTCAAACGTACGAAATTCGGATTGCGCTCGCGCAGGACGTTGAACTCAAGTGACGTCCGCGATACCAGGCCAAACAGCA
>DMER01000142.1:2147-2557 GCA_003451645.1 Alphaproteobacteria bacterium
CCCAGGCCAAACAGCATCAGAGCACTCACCAGCGCGATGACGCCGGCATAGAGGACCGTGCGTGTACGAATGAACTGGACTTGAGGTTTCTGCCCCGCCTTTCTGCGCGCAATATTGAGGTCATGATCATAGGCGATGAGGCCCTTGGGCAGGCCGACCTTGGTCATCACGTCATCGCAGGCATCAATGCAAAGCGCGCAATTGATGCACTCCAATTGGCTGCCATCGCGGATATCGATCCCCATGGGGCATGCCGCCACACATTGGTTGCAGTCGATACAATGGCCCCGCCCGTCCCAAGGCTGCCCCTTTTTGTGCGGACCGCGCGGCTCGCCGCGGTCGAGGCGATAGGTCACCTGCAAAGTTTGCTCATCGATGAGTGCTGCCTGAATGCGCGGCCAGGGGCACAT
>DMER01000142.1:2783-3398 GCA_003451645.1 Alphaproteobacteria bacterium
TAGGTGCACACTTGCTCGCGCATTGTGCCTGCCAGCGTATAGGTCGTAAACGTCAGCAGCGCCAAAAAGGCATAGGCGACCAGCGGCGCCTCGCCCGTGAATAATTGCCCCAGCAAGGTTGGCGCGTCGTGGAAATAGAAAATCCAGGCGCCGCCGGTGGCCGCCGCAATCAACAGCCATACCAGGTGCTTGCCCCCTTTGCGCCACGCCTTGTCCAGGCTCCATGGGCTCTTGTCCAGGCGGATGCGCGCGGAGCGATCGCCTTCAAAGGCGCGCTCGACCAGGATGAACAGGTCCGTCCATATCGTCTGCGGGCAGGCATAACCGCACCATACGCGCCCAAATAGGGCCGTCACGAGGAACAGGCCCAGCGCCGCCAGGATCAAGAGCCCGGTGATGAAAATCACCTCTTGTGGCCAGAACTCATAGGCAAACAGGTAGAACCGCCCATTGGCCACATCGACCAGCACCGCCTGATCCGGTTGACCGAGCCCGCGGTCCCAGCGCAGCCATGGCACGCCGTAGTAAATCCCAAGCATGATCGCCATGCCCACCCACTTCAGCGACCGGAACCATCCGTGCACCAACTTTGGATAGATCTGCACCCGGGCCTGG
>DMER01000142.1:3554-5362 GCA_003451645.1 Alphaproteobacteria bacterium
GCCGGTCACTACCGTGCCGCGATGCACCATGTTCTTGCGGTCGGCGAGCGGCGTGTCTTCCGGGGCCACCAGGGCATGGCGCGGCCGCCGTATTGGTCGCCTTGGCATCGATCCGGGTTACCCCTTCGGCGGCTTGCACCGCCTGGTTGATCGTCTCCTGGATGGGCAGCATGGGGGCGTTCACCGGTGGTCCCTTTCGCGCCTATTCACCGCCACCCAGCGAGTGGACATAGACGGCCAGGGCCTTAATTGTCGCGGGGTCCAGGCGGCCTGACCAGGATGGCATCACCCCTGCGCGTCCATTGATGATTTGTGTGCGGATCGCCTCACGAGAGCCGCCATAAAGCCACTCCGCGTCGGTGAGGTTCGGCCCGCCAAACTCCCGCAGGCCCTTGCCGGTCTCGGCGTGGCACTGCGCGCATTGCTCCTTGAAGATCGCCTCAACACTGGCCGCCGCGGTTGGGTCATGCGCCTGGCCCGATAATTTGAGGACCAATTCGGTCAGCCCATTGATCTCCTCAGGTTTGAGCAATCCATCCTTGCCATAGGCCGGCATCTTGGAGTTGCGCGTCTCTGGATGTGTCGAGCGAATGCCCACGACCAAGGTCTTTTCAATGTCGGCAATCGTGCCGCCCCACAGCCAGATATCGTCGTTCAAATTGGGATAACCAAGGCCCGGCGCCCCTTGGGCGCCTGCGCCGTGGCAGGTTGCGCAATTGTCGCCAAAGGCAGCCTTGCCCATCGCAAAGGCAAAGTCGCGCAACTCGTCGTCCTTGGGGCCTGCACCCGGCGTCCAATCCAGGAGCCGCTTGGCCATGTCCTGCCGCCCGGCGTTGAGATCGGCCAGGCTGGCGATTACCTCCGCACGCTGAGAATAACCCAGGATGCCTGCTGTATAGCCGCTGATCAGCGGCCAGGCGGGCATCGCCACCCAATAGCCGATGGACCATGCTATCGAGGCATAAAAGATCCAAAGCCACCAGCGCGGCAGCGGCGTGTTGAGCTCCTTGATGCCATCCCATTCATGGCCCGTCGTCTCAGTGCCGGAGTGGCTGTCGATGTCTTTCTTCTTGGTCATTCTGCACGTCCTTGCGCCCTATCGGCGCCGTCCTCACGAAGGGGGATTTGCGCTGCGTCATCGAATTTGGCGCGGTTGCGCGGCCAATAGGCGTAGATCACCACGCCTGCGAACAGGGCGAAGAAGTAGAGCAGCCCCCAGGTTGCCGCGAATTGCGCCCATTGCTGGTAGGTTGTCACCGCAGGTTCTCCTTGCGCTGCGGCTCATAGGCCTTGAAGTCGACCAGAGTGCCCAGCATCTGCAGATAGGCGACAAGCGCGTCCATCTCGGTCACATCCGGCGTGCCGTCGAAGTTGCGCACGACCGCCTTCTTGTAGCGGTCCGCGACCGCCTCTGCGCCGTCGCTGGCGGGATCGGCCTGCGAGATCAGGTCCACGTCCGCACTCTTTATCATCTCGTCCGTATACGGAACGCCAATCGCCCGGTTGGCCTGCATATGGGTGGCGATCCCGCGGGCGTCGAGCTTGGTGGCCGCCAGATGCTTGTAGGGCGGCATGATCGATTCGGGGACCAGACTGCGCGGGTCGATCAGATGCTGTACTTGCCAGTCATCGGAGTATTTGCCGCCAACGCGGGCAAGGTCTGGCCCTGTGCGCTTGGAGCCCCATTGGAAGGGATGGTCATACATGCTCTCGGCCGCGAGGCTGTAATGGCCATAGCGTTCCACCTCATCGCGCAAGGGGCGCACCATTTGGCTGTGGCAATTGTAGCAGCCTTCGCGGATGTAGAT
>DMER01000250.1:0-6301 GCA_003451645.1 Alphaproteobacteria bacterium
GACAGCGACCGCACATAGTCGAGGCCCGGCAACCCGCCCATCGCGGTTTCGATCGGTACGGTCAGGCGTTGCTCGGCTTCGAGCGGCGAGTAGCCGGGCGCGCTCGCGTTGATTTGGACCTGCACGTTCGTGATGTCGGGCACAGCGTCGATCGGCAGACGCGTGAGATACCAGGCCCCCAACAGCGCTGCCGCCAGCGTCGCCAGCAGGACGATCCAACGATGTTCGACCGATTGCCGGACGAGAAACCCAATCATAGGCCGTCCCTCTCAATGCTCATGGGCGGCCTCGGACTTCCCAAGCTCGGCCTTTAAGACGAAACTCCCCTCGCTCGCGTAGCGGTCGCCGGCGACAACGCCGAACAACACTTCGGTGATGCGTCCGTCAGTGCTGCCCAACTCGACCTGGCGCGCTTCAAATCCGTCTTTGACCTTCACGAACACCACGGTTTTGCCGTCGACCGTTTGCAGCGCTTCGTTGCGGATGGCCGTCGCGGCGTTCGTGCCGTCGAGCAGCAACGCCCCCGTGACGAAGAGGCCGGGGCGGAGCCGGCGGTCGGGATTCGGCACGACGGCGCGGGCGAGCAAGCTCTGCGTATCGGCGCTGCCGAAGGGCGACACGAAACTGATGGCCGCCATTTGCGGCGCTTCGCCGGGCTTTACTGTGAACTCTACCTCTTGGCCAGGCTTCACCTTGTCGAAATTGCGCGCGAAGACCCGGAACTCCAGCCAGACCGGATCGAGGTTTGCGACCACCATCAAGCGCTTTTCGGTCGTGACGGCCTCGCCGATGACGGCGTCGCGTTCGATGACCGTACCGTCGATTGAGGCGACAATATTGTAGGCCGATAAACTCTCATTGCTTTCGATCGTGACGAGCGTCTCGCCCTTGGCGACCGTATCGCCGACTTTCTTCGGCGCGGCGCGCACAATGCCGGCGAAGCGCGCATTGACATGCATCAGGCGCTCTTGATCGGGCTGGATCATGCCCGAGACTTCGATGCGCTCGCGGATCAGCGCCGGGCCTGCCGTCTCGATTTTGACGCCAGCGGCAGTCGCCGCGCCTTCGGTTAGTTTGACGATTTTGACCTCGTCGTCATGGCCATGACCCTCGTGACCGTCGCCGCCTTCCTTATGGCCGGCTTCGCCGTGCGCATCGCCGGGCGCTGCAGGTTTCTGCTGTAGGACATACCATGCGCCCGTCGCGCCGAGCGCCAGCACGATCGCAATCATCAAAATTTGCGTGAAACGCATTACTCATCCCCCTGTGCGCTCAGCCAGACTGCGGGCTTGCCCGTGGCGGGCTGCAGCCCCGTCAAGGTCATTAAGTTGACGCGCGCGCGCGCGCATTGAACGCCCGCTTGCGCGGCGTCGATCTGGGCCGAGGCCTTCGCCTTGACGGCATCCAACAGAACCAACGCGTTCGAACGCCCTTTCGAAAATCCGCTTTCGGTTTCAGCCAAAATGCGGCCCGCGGCCGGTACGATGTCCCGCGAGAGTCGTTGCGTGCGGTCGCACGCCGCGTTGGCGTCGGCAAAGGCTGCTTGGAATTCGAGCGCCAGCGTTCGGCGGCCGCTATCCAACTCCGCATTGCTGCGCGCCAGCTCCGCTTTCGCTGCATCGATATTGCCTTCGTTCCGATCGAAGACTTGCAACGGCATCGCGGCGGAGACCACAAATCCCGTATCGTCTTCGCCCTCCCGCCGTCTGACCCCGACGCCAACCGTTACGTCGGGCGCGGCGGTCGCCGTTTCGGCTGCCAGTTGCGCCGTGCGCTCGCGTTGAGCGGCGGTCAGCCGGGCCAACCGTGGATGCTGCGCTAGCCCGGCTTCGAGCACCTCATAGGATGCCGTCCTCCCCTCATCCGCCGGCACGGACGCAGGCAGCACGAGGCCATCCAACGCTATGCCGGTGATCAGAGCCAGACGGCCTTTGGTGGTCTCTGCCTCAGCGCGCGCCGCATCGAGGTCCGCCCGGGCCCGCGCCAGATCGATTTCAGCGCGCGTTGCGTCCGCCAAAGGCGCGGCCCCGGACGTAGCGCGGCGCTTCAACATGCCGACGATTCGTTCCAAATCCTGAATATGGTCTTTAAGCGCGGCTTGCGTACGCACTGCCGCCGCCGCTGCCGCATAGATCGCGGCGGTTTGGACAACAATATCGCGCTCCAGTTCCGCCCTGGCGAGGCGTGCGACGTCGACGCGGCGTTCGGCGACACTGACTCGCGTTTCACGCTTGCCGCCTAATTCGATTTTCTGCGTGAGGCCTAAGGTCACCTCGGCGCCCGCAAAACTGCGCTGTCCGCCCGTACCCGCAAAATTCTCGACATCCACACCGATTTCAGGATTAGGTCTGACATCGGCCTGACGGACACGCGCTTTGGCCGCCGTGACGCCGTCTTGCTCGGCTTGTAATTGAGGATCGCGGGCGACCGCGCGGCGGACCGCCTCTTCGAGCGTTAGCGAGGGCGCGGCGGCATAGGCGACGCAGGGCAGGATACCCCAAAGCGCGCACGCAAAGATAAATTGGACAAAATTCGACACACATCTCTCCGGACCTGACAGGGACAACCGTCCCCGGTCACGTCCGGCGACGGCCTAAACCATAAGTGCGGAGGTGGTCCTGGGAGGCCGGCGCAGCCCGTCGCCGAGTGCGGACGGAAGATGCGCCGAAAGCGTCATGGCGCGATCACGGGCGACTCTAAAGAGCACTGGCACCGCCACGCCCGAGACGGGAAGCCAAGAATGACAAGCGGCGCTGCAGCAATGCGGCGGCGTCTCGCCTCCCGTTCCGGTTTCATCGTCCGCCGTGCCATCGGCAGTCGGCCCGCCACAGTCCGCGTGCTCAGCGTTCGCCGCATGCGCGACGTCCACAGCGGCATGCATCGCCAGGCCAAACAAGGCGGCGATCAAGACCAGAACCAGGACGAAGCGGCTGTGCATCTCTAATCTGCTACGCGGAGTTTCAGGTTTTGCCAAGAGGCGAAATGTCCACATCTCGCCGAAGAAACGCTGAGTCACCCTATAGATAGATGACGATTCGTTAACACTTCATATCCAGCGCGGCGTTCGCGCCCGGTAACGCCGGTAGGCCTCACCGATCGTCCGGTCCAAGTACACCTCTTCGGCGCGAATTTGGACCTCCAGGGAAATGTAAGCCGCCGCCAAAGCCGCCAGCGTCACCGCCGTCGGCGACCAAAGCGCGAGACCGGCGGCCAGCCCCAACATGCCCGTGAAGATAGGGTTTCGCGACACCGCAAACGGGCCGTTGGTGCGAAGCTCCAGGATTTCCGTCTGATCGATCCCCACCCGCCAGGAGCGTCCCATCGCGAATTGCGCAGCCGCCATCCAAATCAAGGATGCCGTTAAGACGACGAGGCTCGCCAAGCGCCAGCCGTCTTCATGCACGCGCGGGACCTGTCCCATGGCGCGTTCCAGCGCCGGGGCGGCTGCGATCGCGACGAAGTAGATCAGGAGCGCGAACACGATAACGGCGAAGACCGCGCCGACAAATCCCAAGATCGGATCGCGCCGGTCGATCACAAGGGGCGACCTCCCGAGCTGCCGCGCCGACAGGATACTGCGGAGCAAGGTGACGAGCAGAAACGCCGTGCCGAAGGCCAGCGGCACAAGCGGATGCAGCACAATATCAATGGACATGGCTATGCGCCTTTGCATCTACCGTTCCGGTCCGCAACTCGCCCACGGCCTGGCGTAAGATCGACATCGACGAACTCAAAAACAACGCCGCCATGCCCATGGCGACAATCAGGTCTGGCCAGGCCGACGCCGTCCAGGCGACCATCACCCCGGCGAGGACAACGGCGACGTTGCCGATGGCGTCGTTGCGCGTGCAAAGCCATACGGAGCGCACATTGGCGTCGCCGTCCTTGTAGCGCATCAAGATGATCGCCGAAGCGACATTGGCCGCCAGCGCCATGAGACCGACGATGGACATGGTCGTCGCCTCCGGCGTCGCCAAGATAAAGGTCTGGTAGATCGCCATGCCCAGAATCGCCGCCGCCATGAGGGCGAGGCTCAATCCTTTGATCAGGGCGACGGTCGCGCGCGTCTTCAGCGCCTTACCGATGGCCCACAGCGAAATTCCATAGGTCGCCGCGTCCGCCGCAAAGTCGAGGGCGTCCGCCTGCAACGCCATCGATCCCGCCAGCGCGCCGGCGGTGATCTCCACCCCAAACATGCCCGCGTTAATCGCCACGACGGTCCAGAGCGCGCGCTTGTAGGCGGGCGGCGCTCCATCGAAGCCACTATCGCCGTCGCCATGGCTCTGACACTGCGCACCCATCGGCATAATCCTCCTTTGACCTTCACGAGGACGACCCTAATTGCTACAGTCACTAGAGGTTCAAGAGGAAAAATAGCCGTGCCCCCACGCCCGCCGCCTGTGCCCGCCGACTATGCGATCGGCGATCTCGCCCGCGTGGCGGGAACCAAGGTTCAGACGATCCGGTACTACGAACAGCAGGGTCTTTTGCGACCGCCAGCCCGCACCCACGGCAACCAACGGCGCTACGCGCACGCCGATCTCGACCGGCTCAAATTTATCCGCCACGCCCGCGAGCTGGGGTTCGCGCTCGACGATGTCCGTTCGCTCTTGCAGTTGGCCGCCCACCCCGAAAGGCCCTGCGCCGAAGCCGATGCGATCGCGACGTCTCAGCTACGCGATGTCGAACGCAAGATCGCGCGGCTCAAAAGCCTGCGTACCGCCCTGACCGCCATGGTCGCTGCCTGCCGTCACGGCGAGGTCCGGACGTGCCGGATCATCGAGACCCTGGCCGATCACGATCTCTGCGCCGGCGATCATTCGGGCGACCACGACCTGGAACCCGCGCCGCCCCGCCAACGATTGAGAAAGGGCGCGACCGGTTGAGCAAGAATTGGTCCGGCGCTATTTCGGCAGGCGATGGATGGGTCCTGTTCTCGGGCGCCAGCGCCGGCAATTCCTTGCATGCCCATCCCGCGCTCCAGATCACGCTGGCCCAATCGGGCCGCGTGTCCATCGTTGGGCCTGACGGTAAGAGTGTCTCGGACCGCGCGATTCTCGTTCGGTCTGGCGTCCGTCATCGGCTCGAACCGCATCCCGACGTTCAGGTCTTACTTGTCGAACCGCAGACCCCGCTCGCTCGCTATCTTCTTTCGGCAACGCCCGATGCGCCTGTCTGCGCCGTGCCATCCCGTCTTGCCCACGTCCTCGTGCACGGCCCTGAGGCGTTCCTCCCAGAACTTGAGCCGCGCCGCCTCGATCCGGCGCTGGAGCGCGCGTTGCAGGCTCTGCGCCAGGTCGAGGACGGCATCGACGTGGCGGGAGCGGCTCGTCTCGCGGGTGTTTCCGTGTCCCGCCTGCGCGCCATAGCCCGCGCCGAACTCGGCGCCCCCTTGGCCGCATGGCTCGTTTGGCGGAAGCTCGACCGCGCCTGCGCCGCGCTGACCCGGGGCGGCAGGCTGGCGGATGCGGCGGCGCGTGGCGGGTTCGCCGATCAGGCGCATCTGACCCGCACGATGCGGCGGGTGTTCGGCGTGACGCCTGGCATGTCCAGGTCCTGGCGGCGCGCGCCAGCGCCAGCCTGAGCGCGCCTAAGGCGAAATGTTCAAGACCGTCGAGCCCGCAAGAAGGTCTTCTTCGCCGGCTGGAGTCGAGCCCACCGGGAGAACATGAGCATGGCGACGAGCGCTTACGAGCAATACAAAGTTGAGATGGCCGCCTCGCGTGAGGCCGAACGCAGAGGCGACGGCGAGGCCGCGATCGCCCATCTGGAGCGGGCCCATATTCTGGGGCAGCGCTACCTCGTCGCGCATCTTGCGACGCACTGGCGCATGCTTGACCTTGCGCGCGCCCGTCAGGACGGTCCGGAAATACGTGGGCAAATTCTGCGCCTGATCGCCGCTGTTCCCGGTTATGTCTTCGGATGGGTCCCCGTCGGGAACACGGGCGGCGCGAATGTCTCGGCGGTGCAGCCGATGCCGGTTCCGCCGGACCTCGCCCCTTACTTTAAGGGCTATAGCGTTTGGTGGGGCGTCGCGTTGCGCAGCATCCTCTTTTTTGCGGCTGCCGTGATTGCGGCGCTGGCCTAAACGACCTGTTACCATTGCGCTCAGACGGCCGTTGCTTGCCCCTCTTTACGACGGCGCGCGAACCAGACGCCAAGCTTAAATCATTCCAGTCCACAGTTTGTCGCCGGCCCCCACGCGGCCTCTGCCTATGGGGAACTCTTGGCGCAGCCCGGCGCAGCGTCAAGCGCGGGCGCTTCCGCGTCCGGGACGAGCCCAGACTTGTGCAGCTTCCCC
>DMER01000250.1:6513-11140 GCA_003451645.1 Alphaproteobacteria bacterium
GTCGACGAGGTTGGTGCCGCCGGCGATGACGCGCGCGCCGAAGAGGCCGCGCCAGTTGATCTCCCCATGAGGCCGCGCATCGGGCGCAGGCTCACACACAACAGGAGATCCGCCATGACCAGCTTAAACACGCCTGCCTTCGTGCTCTACCGCGTCGAGGGCGACGGGAAAAACGCCGTCTGGACCAAAATCGGCGCCGCGTGGCCTAACCGCGACGGCAAAGGGTTCAGCCTGAAATGCGAGGCCGTGCCCCTCGCTGGCCGGATGCTCTTGCGCGCTTACGAACCCAAACCGAAAGTCACCACGGGCCAGAACGGGGGTCAGTCATGACCCCCTGCCCTCTTCCCCACCAGCCCCAAACCTTGCGCGCAAAGAAGCTTCACATGGAACCAACTGATCCCTTCGCCGCTACACACCAACCCCAAAGCCCGGATGCCGTACCCGTGCCGCTGCGGCGCTACCGCGTCGTCATCGAGGAACATTACCGCACCGTGCATCTGATCGAGGCCGTGAGCCAAGACGCCGCCGAAGACGCAGCGCACACCCTCATCGGAACGATCACCGCCGCTTCGATCGCCGCGCGCAGCGACGTCGATATCACCGTCGAGCTCTGCGGCCCCGGCTGAGGGCGCGCCAAGGGTTCCATCCTACGCCCGCGCCTGGCGCTGCGGCAGGCGCAAGACGCCCGTGCCTGGGCCTCAGCATGAGGCGCCGGTCGCACAGGCATCCGGCGCGTCAAGGGCGGGCGCTTCCGCGTCCGGGACAAGCCCGGACTTGTGCAGCTTCCCCTGGCGGGCTCACGGCCCTGACCCTCCGTCTTTGCCCGTGCCGGACGGACCTCCTGAGGCCCCAGGCATGCCGCTTGGGCCGATCACCACACACCCAGGAGACACGCATGACAGAACCACTTCAACCCTTGCCACGCTTTCGCGTCGCGCTCACCGAATGGAGCAATTGGTCTCAATGCATCGAGGCCGCGAGCGCTGAGGAGGCTCAAGAGATCGCACTGCGCAATTGGGAAGAAAACGGATCGATGAATTTCAAGCTGCGCGCCTTTGGCCTCGAAGAGGAGATCGACGTCCGGCCGATGGACGCGCCGTAAGCGGCGCTGAGCACGCCGTCTCTTTCTCACTTTGCCTCTTTGCGAATCGCCGCAGGCGATTTACCTTCTGTTAACCAAATCAGCCGACAAGAGAACAAGCCGGTTGTGGCAACAGCCGTTCATGGTAACAGCCTTTCAAGAGGGGCCTCGATATGAAAGTTCTCGTCTATTGCGCCCAAAAAGGCGGGGTCGGCAAAACCACCCTCGCCGCCTCGACCGGCGTCTATGCCGCCCAGCAGGGCTTGCGCGTCTGCATGATCGAAATGGACCGCCAAGCCTCGCTCGCCGAATGGTACGCCGACCGGCGCAAATTGGGCAAAGACGAGCCCGACTTCGTTTTGATCGACAACGCCGCCAAATTGCGCCCCGTTTTAGCCGCGCTCGCCAAAGAGTTTGATATCGTCATCGTCGACACTAAGGGCGAAGATTCGGCCTTCACCAGCGCCGCCATCGGGGCCGCCGATTTCTGCGTTCTGCCCACCCGCCCTCTCGGCGTCGACCTCAAGGCCTGCCTGCCCACGGTGCGCAGCATTTTGCTCGCCGAAAAGCCCTTCGCGTTCGTGCTCAACCAAGCTCCGTCCCGCTCCAAACGGGTCGAAGACACGCAAAACGCCCTTGCCGCGCTCGGCGTCGTGTTCAGCACCATCATGGTGGCGCGTCTCGACCATGCCGATGCCGTCGCCACGGGCTATGGCGTGACCGAATTCCGGCCCGACAGCCTCGCCGCGCATGAATTGAGAGCCCTCTGGCTCGAAATCGCAGACAAACTCAAGACCTCGGGGACCGCACATGTCAAAGCCGCTTAAGAAATCCGCCACCGAATTGCTCGCCGGGATCATTCCGCAGCGCCCCCAACCCCTCCCCCCTGCCCTGGTCGAACCGCCCGCGCCGTCGCCTGCCGCACCCCCGCCGCGGGCCAATGTGACCAAGCTGCGCACCAAGCAGATGACCCTCTATCTCGACGAGCCGGTTTACCGGCAATTGCGCGAGATCGCCTTTACGGAGGATTCCAAAATGCACCCGCTGATCCTCGAGGCGCTCGATATGTTCTTCAAATCCCGCAACCGCCCATCCCGTGATGAGCTGATGAGCCGGTAAGCCGGTCCGCCGATACCATGAGACGGCGCACGCCTTTCAAACGCGACGCAGGCCCAAGCGCCCGCGTCGCGTTCTGTGTTTCTGGGATCAGCCGTTCCCCTGTTTCTGTGATAAGGGCCACCCTCCCCTGCCCGTCTGTCGGCGTGCGCGCGCCGAGGGCCCTGCCCCGCTCCGGCCGTTTGCCCGGGCTCGCGGCCTCTCCGCAGCATTGCGCGCCGCGCTGTTGGGCTTCTTTGTTCGCCGCCTTTGCGCTTAGTTCTGTGACCGGCCGATCAGCCGATACGATGAACAAGTACGGCGGGACGCGCCATTGGCGGTGCGGTGCGCGGTGGAGCGCTCCTCATTTTCTTCGGATTTCCCTGGGCATTCGAGCATCCTGCGTTACCATGATTGTGGCATCGAGGGATCACAGGGGTACGGTCAGGCGCCGCAGCATGTCCAGGACTGGCCAAATCCCGCCAGCTCAGATGGCGGGCATTCCAGAGGGCAGGGGAGGGCGTTCCTGGTTTCAGCCGATCCCCGCATGCCCTGATCCTTGGATCGCCGGAGACGGGGGCGGCGTTCCGATGCAAAGCGCCGGGAGCGGCCTATCGGCTGGTCGGCTTATGACGTTACCAGCTGATACGTGGATCATGGCGTCAGCCGATTGCGGTTTGGATGACCGTCCGTCTTGCGTCCTCCCCGGCGGCGCAGGGGTTCCGCCGATTCCAGGATCGGCGGATCAGCCGATCGCCCGACGCCAGGCTCGCCCGATCCTGTGTTGCGCGGATCGTATGATTTCCCCTACGCAAGCCGCCCGTCCCAGGGCAGACTCTTCAACGGGCTCGATGCCGGGTCCGATTCGGAGGACGAGCGTGCAGAGAGAAGCGGCAAAGAGCGAGACGGGCAGGGGAGGGCGCGCATGAGCGGCGATCCCTTACGCCGTCCGCCCGCCGACGACCGCCAATTGTCGCTCTTCGTCGCGCCGCTGTTCGACATCGCCTCGCGCGATCATCGCGATCTCATGGAGCGCACCGTCGTCTCGCTCGGCAAACGCCCGCGGCGCGAACCGATCAATCACGAATGGAGCGAGGGCTACTTCATCCGCACCCGCGCGGAAAATGGCGAACTCGGCATCGCCAATATGCGCGATTACGACATCATCATTTGGCTGAGCTCGCAATTGCGCGAAAAGCTCGACCGTGGCGAAGCGGGGGACGGCGTCATCCGCTTTCACCCGAGCGACCTGTTGCGCGCCATCCGGCGCGGCGACGGCGGCCAGGACTATGTCTTTTTGCGCAACGCCGTGCAGCGGCTCTGGAACACCACCATTCAAGCCAACCTGCCGCACGGCATTTTCGGCGAAAGCCGCATGATCGACGAACGCTACGCCAAGCAGCGCGGCGCCCAGCGCATCATCCGCGAATGGGACCAAATCGAATGGCGCGACGTGGAATGGGTCCAAATCACGCTAGGCGCATTCCTGGTGCGCCAGGTCAAAGCGGGCAGGGTGCTCACCGTCAACCCGAACTACTTCCTGTTGAAGCTCGACACCGACCGCATGCTCTACCGGATCGCGCGCTGCTGCGCCGGCGACAATCCGAACGGCTGGACCTTCACCGTGCAGGAATTGTTGAACCGCTCCGGCTCCAACGCCACCTTCAAGGAATTCTCCCGCGACGTGCGCGAAGCCGTCGCCCGGGACGCGCTGCCCGATTACAGCATGAAGCTCATCACCGCAGCGTCAGGCCAACCGGCCGTCCAATTCCGCATCACCACCGAAGCCCGCGTGCAAAAGCGCATCCGGGCCGACCGGCGGCTTCTCAAACACGACCCAGAAGCCTGGAAACGCCAACAGGCGGAGCGCAAAGCCCGGGTCGACGCCGAATGCCGCCATGCCGCTTCGATCGATGCAGAGCTCTTCGGTCACCGCCGCGACCGGAAACTTAAATCCGATCAATAAGTTAACCTCCGGAGAAGAGCCACCCGCCGGGATCGCACGCCGCATAGCGTGCGCCGCACAGAGGTATGCGCGGGCCGGGCAGAGGTCCTTTGCGGAGTCGAAATGAGAATCAACGGACTTATCCACACCCTGCCCATTAACCCTCCGGAGAAGAGCCACCCAACACCGGAGAAGACCCACCCGGCGTCCGGAGAAGAGCCACCCGATTCCGGAGAAGAGCCACCGAATCGGGCGTTTTTCTCAATCGGATCAATTGGTTACACGGCCTATACTGTCTTTAAACTGAATCCCTTATACGGACTTAAACAGGGCTCAGCGCCGAAGTCGTGTGGATAGACCGCCTGCGAACCGAAACCAGAGACATCCTCGTCCCCAGCCAGCCTGTTTCGAATAGCCCAAGAGGCTTTCAGGATAAGATCCTCGCGTCGTCGACACCGCGCCCCCTTGTCTCCACCCAGCCGCAATCGCGAAAGGAAGGGCAGGGA
>DMER01000179.1:0-1057 GCA_003451645.1 Alphaproteobacteria bacterium
TGTCGTGCCAATAATCCGGCAACGACCAGTCTGGATTCCGATACTTGAACCACTGGGTGTTCGATCCGACCCAGTCGCAAAGAACCGCAAGCCCCGCCACCAGCCAAGACGCTCGCTTGGATAGGGACTCGTTCGACTCCGGTGCCGTCGCGCCATCGGGGCAAAGCAAGGCGTGCGAAGCGGCGGCGAAGGCCATCGCATCGTCAAAGCCTGGCTGACGGAACGATTCCTGCGGCTCCGGAAACCCTGAGCATTTGACTGGACTTCCGTGATGACCCGCCGAGGCGGACAAAAACCACCGAAAGGCACGTTCTCCTCCGCTTCCAAACCATTGGCCCTCTTCGGCGCGTTCCTTTAACGCCTTGTCCCAAAGGTTCAACGATAATGCCGAGTGCCCATAATCGTTCGCCCGCGGCATGTCGCGCCCGATCGATTCGAGCGCATGTGGCGCCTTGGCTTGGAAACCATCGCTGAATTTTCCGAGGTCGTGCCAGGCGAGCGCCAACAAGAACCACTGCTGCGCGATATCATCCGGCAGACCCGTCAGCCGCCCTAACAGAGATCGCAAGGCCGGGCGTGCAACGAACAGCGCCTGGCCGACGGCGGCGACGTCGAGGCTGTGATAGGCGAGGGGATGCCAGGACACCTCGCCGGCTACACCTTCGCGCGCCTTGCCCCAGTATTTGGTAAATAAACTTTCAGCAATTGGCTGTCGACCGCCACAGTTCATGTCTCCCTCGCGCATTTCCGAAGGGCTCAAACAGGCCCATCGATAGCATGCGCTGCCGCCCAACACTTAAAGCATTTTCGTCTTCACGCACCTTGTGCGCCGGACGGGACCCCGCTGCGTGCAGAACTAGGACTCTTGTCCCATATCTGAAATGGCGCGGCATTGAGCCAAAATTGAAGCGTCTCAGAGTTCGGGGTACCAGGTCGAGGTTGAAAAAGCGACTGGTTGATCGCCGCCGATGCACGCCTTGCCGATCCGTCCGCAGTGGAGTTTGAGACCGTCGCGCTTGATCGGGTATTTCGCTCCGTCGGTACCGCGTGCCGAAGG
>DMER01000179.1:1266-1806 GCA_003451645.1 Alphaproteobacteria bacterium
CGGTACCGCGTGCCGAAGGATCGCGCAATGGTCTTTGCTGACGAGGCAGAAGGCCAGGCGCTTCAGGACATCACACGGTTCTGGCAAGATGCCCGGACAAAGGCCGCACTTCCCGGTATCTGCATTCACGATCTGCGCGACACCTTCGCTTCGCTGCCCGCTTCGGTCGGTATGACGCTCCCAATGATTGGCAAACTCTCGGCCACTTGCGGGTTCGAATTACGCAGCGCTTCGCCCACCTGCTCGACGATCCATGCGCGCCGGTCTCGAACAGTTGGGCGATATGCTGCGGGCGAAACCAAGGCTCAGGCAACACGTCCGCATTTGCCCAGAGCCATCATTCGGCCACATGGCTCCTTGGGCCAGAAAAGGCCGGTCTCACGCATGAATCCCGGTGGCGTAACCAGCCAGCCACCGTGACCTAAGGCCGGAAAACTCCAGCTTGAAATGGTCCAGAGAATGGGAGCGGACCAAGGTGTGGAAAACTATAGCCTGAAATAGTCCGGAGAATGGGAGCGGACCAAATCACCCAAGGACTCT
>DMER01000179.1:2024-2840 GCA_003451645.1 Alphaproteobacteria bacterium
ACCAATGGCTGGATGAAAGAAGGCGCTCAAGTCATGTCGTAAAATCATTCACTTTGTGCCATGCTGCGCTGCACCACGAAGAC
Organism: Alphaproteobacteria bacterium; assembly: GCA_003451645.1. Lineage (GTDB taxonomy): Bacteria > Pseudomonadota > Alphaproteobacteria > Micropepsales > Micropepsaceae > DMER01. The sequence goes on from DMER01000179.1 coordinate 2,108, forward strand.
CAATTCCCGCTTGTCGCCATTAGGCTGTGGAGCTTAAAGCTATGAAATCGCAGACGTTTACGGCAGACGACACTGCGTGCCCGATGAACTATCCGGCCTTCGTCTTTCGCGAGCTGCGCAAGAGGGGTTATGCGGCCGACGCGCTGTTACTGGGCACGACTCTGACAGAGGAGCGTTTTCAGGATCCAAATACCCGGATCGAATTCGCGACCATTCGCCGGTTCATCCTGAATGCCATCGAGACGACCGGCGATATCCATTTGGGCCCGCATCTGGCCCCGCATTTTGAAGCAAGTTACATCGGCCCCCCAGCCTATGCCGCGATGAACGCGCCCCGCCTGATAGACGGCCTCGACGTCTTAGGGCGCTTTGCTCATTTGACATTCCCCGCCATCGAGTTCGGGTTTCCGGCGAAGAGCAGCGGCCTGAAATCGGGGGAAGCCGAAATCACCGTTCGGCCGAGATTTCCGTTCGAGGACATGTCGTATTTCATCATCAGCGGTACGTTCATTGTGCTGCACAACTTGCTGAAGGACATGTTGCGCATGCCGCTGGTCGCGTCGCGCTGCGAGTTCACGATTTCTGAGCCAGATGGATGGCCCAAGGTTCGCGATGGAATCACGCGCATCCCGGTGCAATTCCGGGCGTCCAAGAACCGGCTGATCTTTTCGGGCGATCTCCTGGAACGTCCGCTTCCAGGAGCGGACCCCATCAATCATCAGAGACTTGTCGG
>DMER01000179.1:3087-3728 GCA_003451645.1 Alphaproteobacteria bacterium
GCGGAAACGTTGTATGTCTCAACGCCCGTGTGTCAGGTGGTTGCCTTTCTGGAAGCTGACAACAATCTCGCAGCGCCGCTGGCGGACGCGGCGGCGTCTCTCGGCTATTCCGAGCGTGGCTTGCGCCGGCAATTGGAGCGGTCTGGCACATCCTATAGAAAAGTTGTGGAGCAGGTCCTTGAGCGCCGCGCCCGGGACTTGCTCGCCAATACGAGCCAGCCGGTCAGCGTCATCGCTCATGAGTTAGGCTATGACACGGCATCGAATTTCGCGCGCAGTTTCAAGCGATGGACGGGCATGACCCCAAAGGCATTCCGCGACGGCCAAACTGAGCAGCGGGACAATGGCCAGAAATGAATATTCTTTGGCCATAGCGGAACTCCCGCCACGTTGAGAGATTGGTAAATTCGAACCCTTGGGTATTGGATAGATCAACAGGGGTGCGCACATGAAACGGCTTTGGCAATCCGTCCTGGCCGCTCTGGCCGTTGTGTCGACGCAAGGTTCACCGGCGCTCGCGCAAGGAACCAAGCCCAACATCTTGGTGGTGCTCTTCGACGACGTCGGCTTCATGGACGTTGGCGCCTATGGCAGCGACACACGCACGCCAAACATCGATGCGCTGGCGGGGCGGGGCACCC
>DMER01000184.1:0-853 GCA_003451645.1 Alphaproteobacteria bacterium
GTCACGCGCAGGGCCTGCCGCAATCGCCCTTCCCGTGAAGCCTGAAAAGCCGCTATAACTTGCCGGTAATGACCGCGCCCGCCCTCAAAAAGACCCCGCCCCTGCCGCCCTCCTTTGACCCGCGCCGCATGATCCTGTGGTCCGTGATCCTGGTGGTATTTGTCGGCACCTTGGGCTATGCCGCCTATATGGCAGGGCCGTCCTCCTATGGTGGCTTCGATGTCGCTCTAACTGTCACCGCCGAGCCTGTGCATATCCCCATGACCGGGGAAACCGCAGGTCAGGTCAAGCTCACCGCGACCCTCCAGAACAAAACCGCGAAGGCCAAGACTGTCCACGCCCCCGCACCTTGCAAATTCTTCCGGTGGTTGCTCATCGACGACCAAGGCGCGATCGTTCAGGCCAAGGTGGAGGAGACCTGTGATCCCTTGCTCACCGAACTCGCCCTCGAACCTGGCAATGCAAAGACCCACGAGGAACAGCTTACCCTCGATACCACACGGCTCAAGGCTGGCGCACTCTACCGCTTCGTCGTGGAGTTCTGGGGACAGCGTGGCCTATTGGTCGTACGCACCAGCAGCTAGAACGTGCCCTCCGACACCCTGCGTCGCCATGATCAGCTCACGCAGACGCACCACCTCGCCAAAGACCAGCATGGCTGGTCCAGGCGGCTCTACCGGCAGGGGCCCTGCCATCTCAGCCAATGTCAGAACCATGACAGTCTCCTCCGGCGTCCCTGCAGCACTGACGACCGCCGCCGCCTCGCCGGGCGCCCGGCCAGCCTCCAACAGCCGCCGCGCGATCTCCCGGCGGTATTTCAGGCCCATATAGACCACGAGCACGGGCGCTCCCT
>DMER01000184.1:1053-1420 GCA_003451645.1 Alphaproteobacteria bacterium
CCACGAGCACGGGCGCTCCCTTAGCGAGAGCCTCCCAATCCAGCGTCTTAGGCAACCGCCCTTGCGCGTCATGCCCAGTGATAAACGTCACCGCCTGATTAATATCCCTGTGCGTAAGCGGGATGCCCGCCACACCCAGCCCGCCAAGGCCCGCCGTCACGCCCGGCACAACCCGGAACGGCACGCCGGCATCCGCCAACGCCAGTGCCTCCTCCGCACCGCGCCCGAAAATGTAAGGGTCGCCACCCTTCAGCCGCACGATGCGCTGTCCCGCCCGCGCCCGCGCGATCAGCAGGGCGGTAATTTCGGCCTGACGGACGGACGCAACCCCGCCGCGCTTGCCCACATCGACCAGCTGCGCGCCAGG
>DMER01000184.1:1618-5568 GCA_003451645.1 Alphaproteobacteria bacterium
CGACCAGCTGCGCGCCAGGGGCTGCAAAGCCCAAGACGCTCTCATCGACCAGCGCGTCAAAGAACACGACGTCTGCCTGCGCAAGCGCATCGATCGCCGCCAAAGTCAGATAGGCCGCGTCACCCGGCCCCGCCCCAACTAGCCAGACCCAGCCAGGCCGCAGCTCTGGCAGCGAGGCCTTCTGCCGCCATAATCTCAGCGCTTGCGCAGGCGCCAGCGCCGTGACGGTCAAATGACGATCAAACTCGCCCATATCACACTGCCGAATGGTAAAAGTCCGTATTTCACAAAACGCTACGCGAAATTGACCCTGTCGTCAAAGCGCCTATCTAATCTGGTAAGAATTTGATCATAACGTGAAAGTGGGCGAACAAGGGTAAAGCGGCGTGCGATGACAAGGCGGTCCTGGAAAACCTATTGGCTGGGTCTGAGCGCCATCGTGATGGCTCACCCAGCCCACGCAGCAGACGCAGACCCCGCGCAGGCCGCCTATTTGGTGGTGCTGCTGGTCATCTTGCTTTCAGCTCTGCTCATCAATTGGCGCAGCCAGTTCATGACCGCGGTCCGGTACGTGGCCCTATGGGCTTTGATCGTCTTGGGCCTCGTCACCGCCTACGCGTTCCGCCCGGAAGCAGAGTACATCTACAAACGCGTCGCTGGCGCCGCGATGCCCTCCCGCCCTATCTCCAGTGGCGGCGGCGTTGAGACATTCCGCAAAGCCAATGACGGCCATTTCTACATTACCGCGGAACTCAACGGCCGGGAAGTCGAGCTGATGGTCGATACGGGCGCCACGGTGATCGTCCTTCCGCCGGACGACGCTGAGGCGCTGGGCATTGCGGTCAGCACCTTGCGCTTCAACCGGCCGTTCGAGACCGCCAATGGCCGTGTCATGGGCGCGATGACCCGCATCGAGACCATCCGTATCGGCCAGATCGACCGCCAAGACGTGCCAGCGGCCATTGTCCCCGATGTTGGCAAGCCGCTTCTGGGCATGAGCTACCTTGCGACGCTTTCGTCCTATGAGTTCGCCGAACAGCAATTGACGCTCAAGGACTAGCCCTCCATAAGTGCCGCGGACTTTGAACGCCTCCAACCTCCAGGGAATGGCGCCGGAATGCTGTTTGCGCAAATCTCCGATCCCCATGTCGTGGCGCCGCCCGGCAAGGGCGAACTCTATGGCGTCGATACCGCGGACGCGCTCATTCGCGCGCTGACAGCGATTGCGCAAATCCGCCCGCATATCGAAACGGTCGTGATGACCGGCGATCTGGTCAACAAGGGCCGCCCCGATGAGTATGCAGGCCTCGCAGGCGTACTCAGCGCCTTTCCCTTTCGATATCTTCTGGTTCCCGGCAATCACGACCACCGGGACACTCTGCGGCAGGCCTTTCCGGCTTTCGCTGAACTGCAAGGCGCAGGCTTCATTCAATACACGGCAGAACTAGGTCCTGTGCGGCTGGTCGTCATCGACACCTTGATCGAGGGCCGCCACGATGCGTGCCTCGACGAGACCCGCCTTGGCTGGCTTGACGCCGAGCTAGGCCGCGCGCCGGCCATGCCCACGGTGATCGCGATGCACCACCCGCCCTTCAAGACCGGGCTTGCGTCGTTTGACGCCATGCCTTTCGAGGGCGCATCCGCGTTCGAGGCCCTAATCCGGCGGCATCCGCATGTGGAGCGCATCATCTGCGGCCATAATCACCGCGCCGTCCAGCGCCGCTTCGGCGGAACCATTGTCAGCGTTTGCCCTTCGACCGCATTCGCCTACGCGCTGCACCTGGAACCCGGACAAGGGTTCAAGACCAGTGCCGAGCCGCCAGGTTTTCAGGTCCATCTGTGGACGGATGGTCAGCTTGTGACCCACACCCATGCCCTGCCGCCTACCCTGACCCAACCTGCGCATTGATTAAGGTCTCCCCGATGTTCGCATTGCCAGTAGCCACGCTCGCTCCAAACACGCCTGACTTTGAGATGACACCGTTGGTCAAGCCAACGGGCTTCCGTGAATATGATGCACGCTGGCTGTTTCCGTCCGAAATCAACCTGATGGGCGTGCAGGCATTGGGCTTAGGGCTAGGCACACTGATCCACGAGCTGGGCGTCCGGCCCGATCTGGTCACCGGCCACGACTACCGCAGCTATTCGCTCTCGATTAAGCAGGCCTTGACCGCGGGGCTAATGGCCGCGGGCGTGCGCGTCCACGACATCGGTTTAGCGCTCTCGCCCACCGCCTATTTTGCGCAGTTCGAACTCGACTGCCCATGTGTGGCCATGGTCACCGCCAGCCACAATGAGAATGGGTGGACAGGCGTCAAGATGGGCGTTGCGCGCCCACTCACCTTTGGCCCAGACGAAATCAATCAGCTCAAGGACATTGTGATGACCGGCCGCGGTCAGGCGCGCGCAGGCGGCACGTACCGCTTTGTGCCGGGCATGCAGGGGCGCTACATCAGGGGGCTCGATGGCCGCAAGCTCTCAAGACCTATCAAAGCAGTGGTGGCGTGCGGCAATGGCACCGCCGGAATATTCGCACCCGCCGCCTTGCGTCAGATCGGCGTGGATGTTGTCGAATTGGACTGCACGCCGGACTACACCTTCCCCCGCTACAATCCGAACCCGGAAGACATGAAGATGCTCCACGCCTTGGCCGATGCGGTAAAGGCGCGCCGTGCCGATATTGGCCTTGCCTTCGATGGCGATGGCGACCGCTGCGGCATAGTGGATGAGACGGGCACGGAGATTTTCGCGGACAAGGCGGGCGTGCTCATCGCACGCGCCTTCTCCACCCTGCATCCGGGTGCGACGTTCGTGGCGGACGTCAAAAGCACCGGCCTGTTCGCGACCGATCCCGTGCTCAAGAAAAATGGGGTGAAGACGGATTATTGGAAAACCGGTCACTCCTATATCAAGCGCCGTTCGTTCGAGATCGGCGCGATGGCAGGCTTTGAGAAGAGCGGGCACTTCTTCTTCAATGCGCCATTCGGCAAAGGCTATGACGATGGCATCGCCTCGGCCATCGCTATGCTCTACACGCTCGACGGCGCGAACGGCATGACCATGAGCGCGCTCTATGCCTCGCTGCCGAAAACTTGGTCGACACCCACCATGGCGCCAAAATGCGCCGACGAGGTTAAATATGATGTGGTCGATCGCGTGACAGCGCAATATCAGGCCGCGGAGCGCGAGGGCCAGCGGATCGCCGGGCAATCCATCGCAAGCCTGGTCACCGTCAACGGCATCCGCGTGACATTAGCCGACGGAACCTGGGGCCTGGTGCGCGCCTCCTCCAACAAGCCGAGCCTTGTGGTGGTGTGCGAGAGCCCTGCGTCTGATGCACAGATGCGTGCGATGTTCGCCGACATCGATGCGCGTCTTGGCGCCATACCCGAAGTTGGCGCTTATGATCAGAAAATCTAAATCGCTCGCCAGATCATTCGTGCAGCCATCAAGCACAAGAATATCGCAAAAGCGCGCCTGAGCGCCGTACGGCTCAAGGCGTGAGCCATCCGCACACCCCACGGCGTGCTGATCAGGGCCGCTGGCACCGTCAACAGCACAGCCGGAATGCTCACAAATCCGAGGCTGCCCCAGGGCAGACCCTCAGCATTCCAGCCCGCGATCGCCATGCCCACAGTGCCGGGGACTGCGATCACCGCACCAAAGCCCGCAGCTGTGCCAATCGCGCGATGAATGGGAAAACCGCAGAGATTGAGAATGGTGGCACCGAACGCGCCGCCGCCAATGCCCATCATCGTCGATAACGCCGCATTCCCGCTTGCCAGGCTCCAGCCGCGCCAATCTCTCACGGGCGGTGCCGCCATCACTTGCATTCCGTCGCGCGTGAAGGTCATGAGACCCGCGAGAACTATGGCGCCGGTTGCAAAGACGATCTTCAGGCCTTGCCCGCCCGCCAACGCCGCCAAGACAACGCCCGCGCACGCCCCCAT
>DMER01000184.1:5777-11566 GCA_003451645.1 Alphaproteobacteria bacterium
CCCGCGCACGCCCCCATGAACAGCGGCGCCACCCATGCCTTTAGTAAAGGCCAGTCGACCGCGCCCTTTTTGTCATGGCCCAGCGTCGAGCGAATGGCAGTGGGCAGGATGCCCGCCAGAGACGTGCCAACCGCCAAAGGCATTGCGAGATCAGGCTCTACGCCCAAGACTTGCCAGACTTCGCTCAACACTGGCACGATAATAATGCCGCCGCCCACGCCAAACAGCCCGGCAAGCACACCGGCGATTAATCCGGAGACGGAGATTGCCGCACACAGAATGAGTAGCTCGCTCAAGGGCATGTTGGCGAGGGACATGGCGTACTCAGGCCGCCGTCCGGCCGGCGACGCTGAGCTGCGCGGTGTGGACCGCCTCCACGGCCTTGTCGACGACATCAAGGCCCGCCTGCGGCAAGGGACCGAGTTCACTCAATATCCGCCGCCAAACCCGCGCGCCAGGCAGACCATTGAAGAGGCCCAAAATATGGCGGGTCATGGCATGCAAGGGAACCCCTTGGGCTAGCATGGCCGCAATATACTCCCGGTACTGAGCAACAATAGCCGCCCGATGAAACTCCGTATGCGGTTCTTCGGATAGGGCGATGTGCAAACGCCTCAAGATCCAAGGATCCTGATAGGCGGCACGGCCTAGCATGACGCCATCCACGCCCGCCGCCAGCGCCGTTGTCACTGCCTCAACGGCGGTCAATCCGCCATTGAGCACAATGGTCAGGTCCGGATGCTCCGACTTGAGCCGGTAGACGAGTTCATAGTCGAGTGGTGGCACGTCGCGGTTTTCGCGCGGGCTCAAGCCCTTGAGCCATGCCTTGCGCGCATGGACAATGAACACGCGTGCCCCCGCGGCACTCACCAGGCGGACGAATTCTGGCAGCGCCGATAGGGGGTCTTGCTCATCGACGCCGATGCGGCATTTGACGGTCACGGGAAGCGCGACCGCTGACCGCATCGCGGCAATACACTCGGCGACCAGGTTCGGCTCGCGCATCAGGCAGGCGCCAAAGCGGCCGGTCTGAACCCGGTCGGACGGGCAACCGACATTGAGGTTGATCTCCGCATAGCCCCAATCCTCACCAATCCGTGCGGCCTGCGCCAACGCCTCAGGGCCGGAGCCGCCCAATTGCAGGGCCACAGGCTGTTCGCGCGGATCAAAGTCCAGAAGCCGCTGCCGGTGCCCATGAATGACCGCCCCGGTGGTGACCATCTCGGTATAAAGGCGCGCATGGGGTGCCAATAGGCGGTGGAAGACCCGGCAATGCCGGTCCGTCCACTCCATCATTGGTGCCACACACAGGCGATAGGGCGAGGTCTCACTCATCGGCATCAACAAAAACGCGATCGGAGCGGCTTAGGCAAGAAAAACTGCCCACGCTTGTTAACCGGCCGCGTCTGGCGCCTCCCCTTCCAGGCCCTCGGCATCGCCAATCCGCTCAACCGAAACGACCGACTCGCCATCGCTCAGCCGGAACACCGTGACCCCTTGTGTTGCGCGGCCTGCGATCCGTACATCGCCGACCGGACAACGAATGGTTTGCCCGCCATCGGAAATCAACATGATCTGGTCGCTATCCTCGACCGGGAAAGAGGCCACGATCACGCCGTTTCGGTCAGACATCGCCATGGCGACGATGCCCGACCCGCCGCGCCCCGTGACCCGGTACTCATAGGCGCTGGTGCGTTTGCCAAAGCCGCGCGCCGACAGGGTCAGAACAAATTGCTCATTCGCCCCCAACTCTGCATAACGCTCAGGGGTCAGCGCCAACTCCTCAACCGCGTCCTCCGCATCGTCAACGGGCGCCGTGTCAGCATCCTCATCGCCCGCCGCGCGGCGCATTTGCGCAGCCTGCTTCAGATAAGCCCGCGCCTCCGCAGGCGTCGCGTCAACATGGCGCAAGATGGCGGCCGAGACCACTTGCTCGCCGTCGTTCAGCTTGATCCCGCGCACACCCGTCGAGTCGCGCCCCTTGAAGACGCGGACATCCTCAACTGAGAAACGGATGCATTTGCCGCCCCGCGTCGTGAGCAGCACGTCGTCGCGCGCCGAACACAATTGCACGGCGATAATCGCATCGCCGTCCTCGATTTTCATGGCGATCTTGCCATTGGCCTTCACAGAGGTGAAATCGGCAAGACTGTTGCGCCGGACGTCGCCGCTGCGCGTCGCGAACATCACGTCCATCCCCTCCCAATCGCTGTCTTTTTCGGGCAGCGGAAGGACCGTCGTGATTGTCTCGCCCTCCTTAAGTGGCAAGAGATTGACCAGCGCTTTGCCGCGCCCTTGCGGCGTCGACAAGGGCAGCCGCCAAACCTTGAGCACATAGGCCATGCCGGCGGAGGAGAAGAACAAGATCGGCGCATGGGTTGAGGCAACAAAGAGGCGTGTCACGAAATCCTCTTCGCGCGTGGTGACACCGGTGCGCCCGCGCCCGCCACGCGCCTGCACACGGTAGGCGCTAAGCGGCACCCGCTTGATTGCGCCCGCATGGGTCACGGTGACCACCATATCCTCGCGCTGAATAAGGTCCTCATCCTCGACCTCGCCTTCCATTTCGACAAGTTGCGTGCGGCGCGGTGTCGCGAACTCAGCCTTCATGGCGGTCAATTCGTCGCGAATGATGCCCATCAGCTTGGAGCGCGAGCCCAGAATCTCAAGATAGTCTTTGATCTCGCCGCCCAATTTGGTGAGTTCACCGCCCAATTCATCGCGGCCCAAGCCGGTCAACCGGTGCAAGCGCAACTCAAGGATCGCGCGCGCCTGTTCCTCGGATAGGCGGATCATTCCGTCGCCGCCAATCACGTGCCGCGGATCGGCGATGAGGGCCACCAATGGCGCCATATCCTTGGCTGGCCACGCACGCTCCATGATGCGCGCGCGCGCAGTCGCAGGATCCGGTGACGTGCGGATGATGTGAATGAACTCGTCGATATTGGCGACCGCGATGGCAAGGCCCACTTGGATATGCGCCTTGTCCCGCGCCTGACGCAGGAGAAAGCGCATACGGCGCGCCACGACCTCTTCACGGAAATCGACAAAGGCCGTGATGACATCCTTGAGCCCAAGCAATTCCGGCCGTCCACGATTGAGCGCCAGCATGTTCACGCCAAACGAGATCTGCAGCTGCGTGAAGCGGAACAGTTGATTCAGCACCACATCTGCGACCGCATCACGCTTGAGTTCGATCACTGAGCGCACACCTTGCCGGTCGCTCTCATCGCGCACCTCAGAGATGCCTTCGATCTTTTTCTCTTTGACCAGTTCGCCAATTTTCTCGATCAATTGCCCTTTGTTCACCTGATATGGAAATTCGGTGACAATGATCGCCTCGCGATCTTTGCGGATGGTCTCGATATGTGTTTTGGCGCGCACGATGATCGAACCGCGCCCGCGCTGGAGCGCTGCCCGCGCCGCGTTCTTGCCAATGATGAGGGCGCCTGTCGGGAAATCCGGACCCGGAACAATTTCCGCCAGCTGGTCCGGCGTCACATCCGGATCATTGATATAGGCCAGACACGCATCGATCACTTCACCCAGATTATGCGGCGGAATATTGGTTGCCATGCCAACCGCAATGCCTGCCGAGCCATTGACAAGCAGATTGGGATAGCGTGCGGGCAGCACCACCGGTTCCTTGAACTCGTTGGAATAGTTCATGGTATAGTCGACGGTATCGTTCTCAAGATCGTCGAGCAGCGCCATCGCCGCCTTTTCAAGGCGGGCCTCCGTATAGCGCTGCGCCGCCGGATTGTCCCCGTCCATTGAGCCGAAATTGCCCTGACCATCGATGAGCGGCAACCGCATCGAGAAATGTTGCGCCAATCGCACCATGGCGTCATAGACGGCCAAATCACCATGGGGATGGTATTTGCCCATCACATCGCCCACGACGCGCGCCGATTTCTTGTAAGGCTTTCCCGGCGTGAAGCCATTTTCATACATCGTATAGAGAATGCGCCGGTGCACCGGCTTCAGGCCATCGCGCACATCGGGCAATGCACGCGCGACAATCACGCTCATTGCATAATCGAGATAGGAGCGCCGCATCTCCTCCTCGATGGTGATCGAGGCGCCATCGCGCCCCTGTCCGCCACCAGGTGGCGTCTTGGGGTCATCAGGCGGCGGGTTCTCAATCTCGCTCATACGGATATATCCATTCTCAACACAGCAAATCAGCCAGCGACCTTACGGCCGCATATCATTCCACCGCAAGCAATCCACGCGGCCAAAATTACAAACACCACCAAACGAGGCGCTTGTGCCTCAGAATGGGATCTCATCCTCAGGATCGGCACTATAATCTTGGCCCCCGCGCGCATCGGCAAGCTCACGCCGCGGCCCGGCCCCGCCACTGATCTGCCCCTCGCCGCTGCGCCCATCCAGCATCACCAGTTCACCGCGGAACCGCTGGAGCACGATCTCCGTCGAGTACTTTTCCTGGCCCGATTGGTCGGTCCATTTGCGCGTCTGCAACTGCCCCTCTAGGTAGACCTTGGCCCCTTTGCGCAGATATTGCTCCGCTGTTTTGGCGATCTGCTCATTGAAGATCACCACCCGGTGCCACTCCGTGCGCTCCTTGCGCTCGCCCGAGGCCTTGTCGCGCCAGCTCTCAGAGGTCGCCACCGACAAATTGACCACCGGCTCGCCCGAGCCCATGCGCCGCACCTCCGGGTCCTTGCCCAGATTACCCACCAAAATCACCTTGTTGACGCTGCCGGCCATAATCCACACTTCCTTCCGAATGTTCGCGCGCTATTGTCTTGTCCCTGCGAACGGATTGAGATTAACCACTGCGAGGGCCCGAGCTTCAATGCACACGCCGCATAATGTTCTTGATATGTTCCGAAAGTCAAGCTAACAACGCACAAAGTTTGTGGACGACTCAAGTCATTAGCGAAAATCCCTACGGCGCGGCCACGAGGCCCCTCAACGCGCAAGGACCTGCGAGAGCGATGCAAAAGACGATTTCGGTGCGCGGCGCGCGCGAGCATAACCTTAAAAACGTCGATGTGGACATCCCGCGCGATCAGTTGGTGGTGATCACGGGGCTCTCGGGCTCGGGCAAGTCGTCGCTCGCCTTTGACACCATCTATGCGGAGGGCCAACGGCGCTATGTCGAGAGCCTCTCGGCCTATGCACGTCAGTTCCTGGAGATGATGCAAAAGCCCGATGTCGATCACATCGACGGCCTTTCGCCCGCGATTTCAATCGAGCAGAAGACTACGTCGCGCAATCCGCGCTCGACCGTGGGCACGGTTACGGAGATTTATGACTATTTGCGCCTGCTCTTTGCGCGCGTTGGTGTGCCCTATTCGCCGGCCACTGGATTGCCGATTGAGAGCCAAACGGTCAGCCAGATGGCCGACCGCATTCTGGCGCTGCCGGAGGGGACCAGACTCTATCTCATCGCGCCGCTGATCCGTGGGCGCAAGGGCGAGTACAAGAAGGAGCTCGCCGATCTGCAAAAGCGCGGCTTCCAACGCGTGAAGATCAACGGCACCTTTTATGAAATCGACGAAGCCCCCCAACTCGACAAGAAAAAAAAGCACGACATTGATATTGTTGTGGATCGCTTGGTGGTGAGCCCCGATCTGGGCAATCGCTTGCCCGACAGTTTGGAGACCGCGCTGAAACTCGCCGATGGTATCGCGATCGCTGAGTTTGCTGACCGCAAGACGGAGGATGGGTCACCCGAACGGTTGATCTTTTCGGCCAAATTCGCCTGTCCTGTATCAGGGTTCACGATTGCCGAGATCGAGCCGCGGCTGTTCTCGTTC
>DMER01000184.1:11770-20583 GCA_003451645.1 Alphaproteobacteria bacterium
GCCGCGGCTGTTCTCGTTCAACAGCCCTCATGGCGCCTGCCCCACCTGCGATGGCTTGGGCACGCAGCTCTTTTTCGATCCCGATCTGATCGTGCCGGATGAGAGCCTGTCCTTGAAGAATGGTGCAGTTGCGCCCTGGTCGCGCACGACCTCCCCCTTTTATGCGCAAACGCTTGAGGCCCTTTCCAAGACATATAAATTCTCGCTGACCATGCCATGGAAGGACCTGCCGGACCGTGCGCGTCAGGTTGTCTTGCATGGCTCGGGCGAGGATGTGATCGCTTTTGTCTATGATGACGGATTGCGCCGGTATGAGACCAAGAAGACCTTCGAAGGCGTGATCCCCAATTTGGAGCGCCGCTTCAAGGAAACGGATTCCCAATGGGTGCGCGACGAAATGCAGCAATTTCAGGTGAACTCGCCTTGCGATGTCTGCAAGGGCTATCGCCTGAAGCCTGAGGCGCTGGCCGTCAAGATCGCCGGCAAACATGTGGGCGAAGTGACTGAACTTTCGATCCGCGCTGCGGATGCCTGGTTTGCGGGCCTCGACAAACAGCTTTCGCCCCGCCAGCGGGAAATCGCTCCGCGCATCTTGAAGGAGATCCGCGACCGCTTGCGCTTCTTGAATGATGTGGGCCTGGAATATCTGTCCCTGTCGCGGAGCTCGGGCACCTTGTCGGGTGGCGAGAGCCAGCGCATCCGGCTGGCGAGCCAGATCGGCTCCGGCCTCACGGGCGTGCTCTATGTGCTTGACGAGCCCTCGATCGGCTTGCATCAGCGCGACAATGCGCGGCTCTTGGAGACGCTGAAGCGGCTGCGCGATTTGGGCAATTCGGTCATCGTGGTCGAGCATGATGAGGATGCGATCCGGACCGCGAATTATGTGATCGATATGGGGCCAGGTGCCGGCGTGCATGGCGGGACAATTGTGGCGCAGGGCTCGCCCGATGCAGTGATGGCGCATCCTGAGAGCCTGACGGGTCAATATTTGACGGGCTTGCGCCAAATCCCGATCCCGCAAGCGCCGCGAGCAGGCAATGGCAAGCGGCTGCGGATTGTCGGCGCGCGCGGCAATAATCTGCGCAATGTGACGGCGGATGTGCCGTTGGGCACGTTGACCTGCGTGACCGGCGTGTCCGGCGGCGGCAAATCGACCCTCATCATTGAGACGCTCTATAGGGCGGCGGCGCGCAGGCTCAATGGCGCTCGCGAGAACCCCGGGCCCCATGACCGGATCGAGGGCTTTGAGCATCTGGATAAGGTCATCGACATCGACCAATCGCCCATCGGGCGGACGCCGCGCTCGAATCCTGCGACCTACACCGGCGCCTTCACGCCGATCCGCGACTGGTTTGCCGGTCTTCCCGAGGCCAAGGCGCGCGGATACGATCCGGGGCGCTTTTCCTTCAATGTTAAGGGCGGGCGCTGCGAGGCCTGTCAGGGCGACGGCGTGATCAAGATTGAGATGCACTTCCTGCCCGATGTTTATGTGCAATGCGAGGTCTGCAAAGGGCAGCGATATAACCGCGAGACGCTGGAGGTGCGCTTCCGCGACAAATCAATTGCCGATGTCTTGGACATGACGGTTGAGGACGGCGTCGAGTTTTTCAAGGCGGTGCCCTCAATCCGCGAGAAGCTGGAAACGCTGGCCCGCGTGGGGCTTGGCTATATCAAGATCGGGCAGCAGGCGACAACCTTGTCCGGCGGCGAGGCGCAGCGCATCAAGCTCTCCAAGGAGTTGTCAAAGCGCGCCACAGGGCGCACGCTCTATATTTTGGACGAACCCACGACGGGGCTGCATTTTGAGGATGTGCGCAAATTGCTAGAGGTTCTGCACGAGTTGGCCGATAGCGGCAACACGGTGCTTGTCATCGAGCATAATCTGGAGGTGATCAAGACCGCGGATTGGATCATCGATCTGGGGCCAGAGGGCGGCGATGGCGGCGGCGAGATTGTGGCGCAGGGGCGCCCGCACGATATTGTGGCCGAACAGCGCTCCCACACCGGTGCCTATTTGAAACCGCTGCTCCGGAAGGGCAGCGGCACCGTTAAGGCCCCGCTCGCCAAGGCCGCGAAATCTAAGGGCGGGCGCCTGCGCGCTGCGGAATAAGTTTCCTCTTCAGCCCACATCATCCATGCCGTTGAGGCTGCGATAGGCGTGCCCGAAAAAGCCCGCCTGCAACCCTGCGCCGAAAAGCGTCAATAGGGTCGTCACGGCCACATAGACCGGCCAATTGGCCTGCAATGCGGTCTGCACCGTCATCATATAGGTTTGGATGGCCTTTTGTGCGTCCTGCTGCGACAGGCCCTCTATGTTGGGCAAAGGTCCAAAGGCTGGCACGACCACCGCAAAGAAAACCGCGCCCAGAACAATCACGAACGGTAAGGCGAGAAGGATAATCGACACCAACAGGCGCAAGACATTGCCCTTGGTCAGTTCCCAGGACCGCTCCACGCCCAAATTCGGTTCCACGGAGGCCACTGCCATGACCAGTGAAATGCGCAAACCGGCCCAAATGATCAGGGCATAAAGAGCGAGCAAGAGAATGGGCAGCGCAGACGCCGCTCCCGCCGCTGTCAGGATCGCCGCCACAAGGCCGACGACCATTGCTAAGCCTATCGCACCGGCCATGAACGCAATCACCAACAGCAAGATCACGCCCAGGACACGGAGGTCCGGCATGCCGCTAAACAGGTGAAGCGGAACGCCCTCCCGGTAGTTCTGAGAGATGACTGCGCGCAGCAGCGCCACCATGACAATCACTTGCGCCAACAACTGGACGATGGCGAGCCCGAAAATCTGGCCCAACATGTCTTGAACCACTGTGGGATCTTGCGTCTGCTGAAACTTGGCCATGGCCGCGTTGACCTCCGGGCCCCAGGTAAACAGGGCCGCCGCATAGATCGCCATCCACAGCCAGGACAGCCGCAAAACGGTCCCAAACCGCCCCAGCGCAAAGCCATAGGCCCGTACGACGGTTCCAAAAATCGGCAGAGTGTGCATCGCTTCCCCCAAAAACATGTTCTTCGTGGCGGCGCAGCCCCTTGCGCGGCCCGTTCACTTTGCCTCAGTTTGATATCACACATCTGAGACGGTCTTAAGCTATTTTAGGTCCGGGTGGGGCGCTCAGTGGATCAAGACAATGACAAACATTAGTGGCTGGAGCAGGCGGCAGGCCTTGCGCGGCATGGCCGGAACGGTGGCGCTTTCGGCCTTTACCAAGCCAGTATGGGGCCAAGAGAGCCCTGCGGGCCAAGGCCCAAAGCAATTCTTGTTCCCGCAAGGCGTCGCCTCCGGCGATCCCCAACCGGATGCCATCGTCTTCTGGACCCGCGTAGAAGATAGCCGTGCCGCAGGCCAAGGTGTCACCTTGCGGGCACAGGTGGCGACAGACCCTGAATTCACCCAACTCGCCGCCGACGAGAAACTGACCGTCGGCCCTGAGACTGACAACACTTTGCGGCTCTTGCTGCAGGGCCTGACGCCGGACACCACCTATTACTATCGCTTCCGCGCCGGTCAGGATTGGTCGCCCTTGGGCCGAACGCGCACGGCGCCCGCACCCGATCAGAAGAGCGACCCAGTGTTTGCCTTTGCCTCCTGCCAGAATTACGAGCAGGGCTTCTACGGCGCCTGGGCGCGCATGCTCGCCAATGACCGTGCCGCACCACCCACCCGCCGCATTCAGTTTGTGCTGTTCCTGGGCGACTTTATCTATGAGGTGCGCGGCGACCGCTGGGATGCCGATATGCGCAACCCCACCTGGCTGAAGGACCAGGCGGGCAAGGAGCGCGCGATACCGCAATTCCCCAACGGCTCGGCCCCCTGGCCCACCACCGATTGGAACATCAATCCCGGCGCCACCAATGCGGTGACGCTCGCCGATTACCGCATGCTCTACCGCCTCTACCTGAGCGATCCCTATCTTCAGGCGGCGCGCGCCCGCTGGCCCTTTGTGTGCACCTGGGACGATCACGAATTCTCCAACGATAGCTGGCAGGCGCACGACACCTATTTCGATCAGGGCGGCAGGCCTGCACAAACCCGCAAGGTCGCGGCCAATCAGGCTTGGTTCGAGTATATTCCGGCAATCCTGACTGACGCTGCGGCAACAAAGGGGACCACTAACCCTGCTCAGAATTTCCGCCCCATCACTGTCGCCGACACGGCCTTTGCAGGGACCAGCAGTCCGGCCGATCCGGGGCTTGATGCGAATACGGATAATCTCGCGGCCATCGCCTCGATGACGATCTACCGCTCGCTGCGCTGGGGCCGGGACCTCGAGATTTTCTTGACCGACAACCGCAGCTACAAGACCGCACCGCCAGACATCCCAAAGGACAAGGATGGCAAGGCGCCGCCTTTGCCGCCCATTGATTGGGTGCGTCTGCTCGATGCCGGCCGCACCGCCCTCGATGGCAAGCCTCCCGCCACCATGCCGGGGTCGGACATTGCCAATCCCAGGCGCGAAAGCCCGACGGGCTCAGTCCTGGGTCAGGCGCAAAAGGCCTGGTTCAAGGCAGCCCTCAAGGCCAGCGATGCGCAATGGAAGGTCTGGGCGAACAGCTTCCCTGCCCTGCCCATGCGGGTCGATCTTGGTTCCATTCCCATGATCGGTATGCAGGATTCCTGCCTCAATCTCGATGGCTGGATGGGCTATCCGGGCGAGCGTCAGGAAATCCTCGCTTTCATCCGTGAGCAGAACATCGCCAATGTGGTCGTTTGTGCGGGCGATCATCATGCTCATATGGCGGGCTTTCTGGTGCCCGATCTGGATGAACCCAAGGACAAGGCTGTGGCGCTGGAATTCGCCTGCGCCGGTTTGTCATCGGAGCCGCAATTCAAGGGCGTGGAGCGCGCAGCGCGCAGCAACTCGCTCTTCCATTCCATGGTCACATGGGACGAAGGGGGCAAGGCGCTCGACGTTTGGAACATGACGTTGCTGACGGGCGCATACCGCTCGCTGCTGTGGGCCTACATGGGCTGGGACGATGGTGCCGCCAATCTGCAGATCAATCGCGGCCTGCACTATGCAGACACCAATGCCAATGGCTATGGCGTCATGTCCTTCACGGCGCAGGAAGGCCGCGCGGAACTCATCACTACGGCCGATTCGTCCGCGGATTATGGCGCCGATGGTGCCCCCATTATCCGCAGCGTCGCCTACCGCTTCCCGTCCTGGGCGCCTGGTACCGTGCCGGTGCTTTATCATCCGGAGTTCTCCGGTCAGCCGGCCTTTCCTTTCGACCGCTGGAAATTCGTGAAGTGATGGCCGCTATTCGGCCGCCGCACCAGTGCATCGCGCGGTCAGTTGACAGCGGCGCCATCAACGGATCGCGATAACGATGCACGGCAACTCAAAAAATTAGCGCAACTTTCCAGGCTCAAATCAAAGCGATTTGAGCCTCCCTTGCGCCAATCCCCAGCCACGCCTCGCAATCGGCGAGCGCGCGGCGCGCTTGGCCCTGCTTCTTGGCGCGGCCCCGGTCACGGCCCCGGCCTTGGGCCGGAATGTCCGGGAACAGACCGAAATTGACATTCATGGGCTGAAAGCTCCGCGCGTCCGCCCCGCCCGTAATATGCCCCAGCAGCGCGCCAAAGGCCGTCGTCGGCGGCGGCAGGCAGGGTGCATGACCCAGACGCTCGGCGGATGCGAACCGCCCCGCCAAGAGCCCGATGGCCGCACTCTCCACATAGCCCTCGACGCCCGTCATCTGACCCGCAAAGCGCAAGCGCGGCTGCGCTTTCAGGCGCAAATCGGGCGTGAGCAATTTGGGGCTGTTGATGAAGGTGTTGCGGTGCAACCCGCCGAGCCTTGCGAATTGCGCCTCTTCCAGGCCCGGGATCATCCGGAAAATGCGCGTCTGCTCGCCATGTTTGAGTTTGGTCTGAAACCCCACAATGTTATAGAGCGTGCCGAGCGCATTATCCTGACGCAATTGCACGACCGCATGTGGCCTGCGCCCCGTATGCGGATCAGTAAGACCCACAGGCTTCATGGGCCCAAAGCGCAAGGTTTCAGGGCCGCGCTCCGCCATCACCTCAATGGGCAGACAGGCCTCGAAATAGGGCGTCTTCTCCCAGTCCTTGAACTGGCTCTTCTCGCCCACCAGCACCGCCGCGATAAAGGCGTTGTACTGATCTTCCGAAAGCGGACAATTGATGTAATCGGCGCCATCCCCGCCCGGCCCCACCTTGTCATAGCGCGACTGAAACCAGGCCTTGGAAAAGTCGATGCTGTCCTTGTACACGATCGGCGCGATAGCATCAAAGAATGCCAAGCTATCCTCACCCGTCAGCCCACGGATGGCTTGCGCCAACGGTGCCGCCGTCAAGGGGCCAGTGGCTATGATGACACTGTCCCACTCCACGGGGGGCAGGCCGGTGATTTCCTCCCGCTGAACCTGCACCAAAGGATGCGCCGCCAGTTCCGCCGTCACGCGCCGGCTGAAGCCCTCGCGGTCGACCGCCAAGGCGCCGCCTGCTGGCACTTGATGTTGATCCGCGCAGGCCATGATGAGCGAGCCTGCCCGCCGCATCTCGGCATGCAACAGGCCCACCGCATTATTCTCCCAATCATCGGAACGGAACGAGTTGGAGCACACGAGCTCGGCCAATCCCTCCGTCACATGTGCATCCGTCATTTTGTGTGGGCGCATCTCGTGCAAGATCACGGGCACGCCCGCCTGCGCGGCCTGCCACGCAGCCTCAGAGCCCGCCAGCCCGCCGCCAATGATGTGGATGGGGTGAGAAGAACTTTTCATCGTTCCTGATGACTTTCGACTATGCATGATGGACTTTATGCGTGAGACTCTTGGGAAGGCAATCCATGACGATAGCCCTTCACGCCGACCCAGGAGCTAATGGACTGAGGCAAATGACGATGCCCTTCTCAGAATACATCGTATTTGCGGATGAAAGCGGTTCACCGGTCTTGGAGGGTATCGATCCAGATTTTCCGATCTTCGTGCTTGTCATGATTGCGGTGCACAAGCAGCACTACATTGAGGCAATTGTTCCCGCGATGCAAAAGCTGAAATTCGACTTTTGCGGTCATGATCAACTTATACTGCACGAACGGGACATTCGAAGGCAAAGCAACAGCTTTGCATTCCTTCAGATCGCCCCCGTCCGCAACTCATTTATGGAGCGACTCAACGCGATTATGCAGGATGCAGAGGTGACCGTGAGCGCCGTGGTCATCGATAAGCCAAAGCTGCGTCAGCGCTATGCGACGCCATGGAGCCCATATCATGTTGCGCTATACCTTGCGCTGGAACGCGTTCTCTACCCCTTGTTAGCCCGCGGCCAGATGGGCCGCATCCAGCATGTCGTCTTCGAGAAGCGTGGGGCTGCGGAAGACAAAGAACTTGAGCTTGAGTTCCTTAAGATTGTCACCGGCCAATATCAACTAGGCAATAGTGCCACTGATTTCAGGGCCTTGGAGTGGAAGGTCCTCTTTGTCGACAAGAAGGCCAATTCCTCCGGCCTTCAACTTGCCGACCTCATGGCACGCCCGATTGGCCTGAATTATTTGCGCCCCGATCAGCCCAACCGCGCCTTCGAATTGATCCGCGCGAAAAGTCTTGCACTCAAGCACTTCCCATAAAAGCAAAAGGGCCGCGAGAAACCCCACGACCCATCGCCGACCGAAAAACTCCAGTCCATTTAATGCAGGATTACCTTCGAAGGCTTAATTTTTCAATACACAATTTGGTGTCTGTTCAGCGAGCCCCGCTCATCAGCCCCACACCGGCGGGCGGCGATGCGCCCAAGGATGCGCACGCTCCAGTTGCCCGGCGAGGCGGTAGAGCGTCGCCTCATCGCCCCAGCGGCCGGTAAACATCATGCCGATCGGCAAGCCCCCGCTATCCTGATGCAGAGGCAAGGACAGCGACGGCTGGTTCGTCATGTTGAACGGCGGCGTATAGCCAAAGGTTGAGGCCTGGCGGTGATCAACCTCCCGCGGGTCGAGACGCACGGGATCAATGTAGCCGACCTTCGGCACCGGCGTGATCAACACGGGCGTCAGATACACGTCGAAATCATTGAAGAAGCGATAGATCTGCCGCGTAAAGACTTTCAGCGTCTGCCAGCCGCGCATCGCATCCGGCCCAGAGACCCGCTCGCCCCCCTTCCAATTGCGCCAGGTCAAGGGCTCCAGCTCGCCTTGCTCCGGCTCCCTGCCCATGGCCTTCACGCGCTCCACCATGGCATTGGCGAAATTGGCGCCCAGCACCGCATTGGAGGCCTTGTAGAGTTTGCGGTAATCGACACCCAGATCGCGCTCCTCCACATGATGGCCCAGTGCCTCCAGCCATTTGGCGGTCTGCTCCAGGGCCGCGCGCACCTCCGGATGCGGCACCACGCCAGACGGCGTCACGCTGGAAAAAGCGATCCGCAAACGCCCCGGCTGTGTTGTGACCTCCATAAGATAAGGCCGCTGCTTGGGTGGCGCCGGGAACGGACTATCCGCCTCCGGCATATCGGTGGCGTCCAGCATCGCGGCGCTGTCGCGCACCGTGCGGCTCACCACATGCTGCACGCCATAGCCATGGCCGGAGCCATAATCATGCCCCGCCCCCATCGGCACGCGGTATTGCGTCACCTTCATGCCGACCAGTCCGCAGATCGCCGCCGGAATGCGGATCGAGCCGAGCCCGTCCGACGCATTGGCAAGCGGCACGATCCCGGCCGCCACCGCAGCCGCCGAGCCACCGCTGGAGCCACCGGGCGAGTGCAGCCGGTGCCAGGGATTGCGCGCCGGGCCGTAGATCCCGCTCTCCGTCGACGAGCCCATCGCGAACTCGTC
>DMER01000184.1:20651-24702 GCA_003451645.1 Alphaproteobacteria bacterium
TCGGCGACGCGGCGCCGAAAGAGGCGCGGGCCGCGATCAGCGAGCCCGCCGCCACCGCCGCCGCGGCCCCGCCTGAGGAGCCGCCGGTGATATGCTCCGTGTTCCACGGATTGCGGCAGGGGCCCAGGCGCGCGCTCTCCGTGGTCCCGGTGATGCCAAACTCCGGCGTATTGGTCTTGCCAAAGATGTTGACACCTGCGGCCCGGTAGCGCTTGACCAGCAGACTATCCTGCGTATCGGGAAGGTTGCGGTTGAACCGCGTCCCGTCCGAGCGCGGCATGCCCGCAACCTCCGTCCCCAGATCTTTGATCAGGAACGGCACGCCCTCAAACGGCCCCGCGGTAAGCCCGCGCTTGGCGGCATCGCGCGCCTCGTCAAAGGCCTGGTGGACGATGGCGTTGAGCTTGCCATTATGGGCTTCGGCGCGCGCGATGGCCGCATCAATGACCTCAAGCGCGGTGACATGGCGCCGGCGCACCATCTCGGCCAAGGCTAAACCGTCATAAGAGGAATACTCGCGAAACGACATGGGAATAAGCCTCCTTAGGCCCAAAGCGCGGGTTTGCGTGTGCCCCAAGGGTGCGCCCGCTCCAACTGCCCTGCAAGAGATAAAAGCAAATGCTCCTCGCCATAGCGGCCCACAAACTGTGTGCCAATGGGCAGGCCGTCAGCGTTCCAATGGAGTGGCACATTGATCGCGGGCTGCCCTGTCGCGTTTTGCATGGCGGTAAAGGGCACATAATCGATGATGGGCGCCCAAGCCTTTTCCATGTCTGTTTCTTGCACATTGAATTGGTGGATGCGTGCAGGCGGGCTGCCCAAGGTGGGTGTCAGCCAGACATCATAATGCTCATGCCAGTGGGCAATGTCGCGCGCCGCACGCTGCAGCAGCATCCAGCAGGTCTGGTATTGCGCGGCGGTGATGCTGCGGCCGAACTGATAGGTCGTCCAGCTCAAGCCCTGAAAATCCTGTTGGCGCGGCTCGCGGCCGGTCAGCATGGCCATCCCGTCGATGAGCATAGCAAGCCCCGAACCCCACAGCGGCATGAAGGCGCCAGCGACAAGCGCCATGTCGACCTTGGGCGAGGCCTCCTCAATCTGGTGGCCTTGGCGCTCGCAGATGCGCGCCGCCTCTTGCACAGCGGCGGCAACGTCGGGATGGAAGTCGCGGCCGGACAGGTCCTTGACCGCAAAGGCAATCCGCAACCGCTGCGGGGCCTCTTGCGCGGCCTTGGCATAGGGCATCGGCGGCGGCGGTGCCGTATACGGATCACCGGGCATATAGCCATGCGTCGCATCGAGTGCGGCTGCGGTATCGCGCACGCTGCGGCTGACCACACCATCATTGACCAGACCGCCCGTTATGTCGCCCAGATCGGGTCCGAGCGAAATCCGCCCGCGCGTCGGCTTCAAACCGACGAGCCCGCAGGAGGCCGCCGGAATGCGGATCGAACCGCCCCCATCATTGGCGTGCGCGAGCGGCACGATCCCCGCTGCAACGGCCGCCGCCGACCCGCCGCTTGACCCGCCCGGCGTGTGGTCGAGGTTCCAGGGATTGCGCGCCGGTCCATAGAGCGTGGACTCCGTGATGGGCAAAAGCCCAAACTCCGGCACATTGGTCTTGCCCAGGGAGATCAGGCCCGCCGCCTCGAACTTCTCGGTCAGAAAGCTGTCATGCGGGCTTGGCGCATCGGGCGGAAAGCCCGAGCCCTGCCGGGTCGCCACACCCTTTTGAAAGCCGCCAATATCCTTCAGCAGAAAGGGCACGCCCGTGAACGGCCCATTCCCCAGGGGGCGCTTCACCCGCCCGCGCGCCATCTCATAGGTCTTGGCGATCACGGCATTCAGCTTGGGGTTCAGCGCTTCGATGCGCTCAATTGCGGCCTCGATCAGCGCCTCAGGGCTGGTACGGCCCTCGCGCACGGCTTGCGCAAGGCTGAGGCCGTCATGGGCGGAATAATCCTTCATGGTCATGCTCTCCCGATGGTTGTTGAGTGAGCCTAACCAGCTTTGACCATCCCGGCTATAGCGCGCCTACCCCTTCTGCGGCTCGACAATCCGGATGTTGAGTTCGCGCAATTGTTTCGAAGTCACGTCTGACGGCGCACCCATCAGCAGGTCCTCGGCCTTTTGGTTCATGGGGAACATGGTGACCTCGCGCAGATTCTCTTCATTGGCAATGAGCATGACGATGCGATCGACACCGGGCGCCGTGCCCCCGTGTGGCGGCGCCCCATAGCGGAATGCATTCAGCATGCCGCCAAATTTGCGCTCCACCGTCTCCCGGCCATAGCCCGCGAGTTCAAACGCCTTGATCATCACATCGGGCTTGTGGTTGCGGATGGCACCTGAGGACAGCTCAATGCCGTTGCACACGATGTCGTACTGAAACGCCGTGATGTCGAGGATCGCCTGCTTGTCCCGCTCGATGTCCAGGGCCTGAAACGCCGCCTGGTCATAATTGGGCATGGAAAACGGGTTATGGCTGAAGTCGATCTTCTTCTCGTCCTCATTCCACTCATACATGGGGAAATCGACGACCCAGCAGAAATGATAGTCGTAATAGGGCTCCGCGCGCAGGTTCAACTCCTTGCCGATGCGGATGCGGGCCTGCCCTGCCAGCTTCGCGGCCTTATCCGCCTTGTCCGCCGCGAAGAACAACGCATCCCCAGCTTTGACTTTGGCTTTGGCGGCCATGGCATTCAGCACGGGCTCGGGGATGAATTTGGCGATAGGTCCCTTGCCCGCCAATTTGCCGCCCTCCTCCTCGAAGATTACATAGCCCAGCCCCGCGGCCTTCATCTCGGAGCGCGCCCACTCGTTCAAGTCGTCAAAGAACTTGCGGCTCATGGCGGCCGCGCCAGGTGCCGGGATCGCGCGCACCACGCCGCCGGAATTCACCACGCCCTTGAAGGCCTTGAACTCAACCGAGGGGTCCTTGAACGCGTCGGAGACATCGACGATCTCGATCGGATTGCGCAGGTCTGGCTTGTCGACGCCATATTTCAGCATGCTCTCCGCATACGGAATACGTTTGAAGGGAAGCGGGCTGATGGATTTGCCGCCTACGAACTCCTCGAACACCCCATGCAGCACTGGCTCCACCGCCGCAAAGACGTCCTCTTGCGTGACAAAGCTCATCTCAAGATCGAGCTGATAGAACTCTCCCGGCGAGCGGTCGGCGCGCGCATCCTCATCCCGGAAGCACGGCGCAATCTGGAAATAGCGGTCAAAGCCCGCCACCATGATCAATTGCTTGAACTGTTGCGGCGCTTGCGGCAGCGCATAGAACTTGCCCGGATGATTGCGGGCGGGCACCAGGAAGTCGCGCGCCCCTTCCGGCGACGACGCGGTCAGGATCGGCGTTTGAAACTCGGTAAAGCCTTGCGCGATCATCCGCCGGCGGAGCGAGGCGATCACGTTCGAGCGCAAGAGGATGTTTTTGTGTAGCCGCTCCCGGCGCAAATCCAGAAAGCGATAGGTCAGCCGCGTGTCTTCCGGATAGTCCAGATCACCAAAGACCGGCAGCGGCAATTCCTCCGCGGCGCCCTGCACCATAGCTTCCATGATGCGCACCTCGACATCACCCGTGGGCAAGTCCTTGTTCGCCGTGTCTCCGGGCCGCGCCACCACAGGCCCCGTGACCGTCACCACGAATTCCGAGCGCAGCGTATCAGCGGTTGCAAAGGCCGGGCTATCCGGCTCCACCACGCATTGGGTAATGCCGTAATGGTCGCGCAGGTCGATAAAGATCAGACCGCCATGATCCCGCCTGCGATGCACCCATCCTGACAGGCGGACGGTCTTGCCGGCATCAGCGGCGCGCAGCTGGCCGCAGGTATGGGTGCGATAGGCGTGCATAGGGCTCTCATCCTTAAAATTCTGGCTAGTGGTCCGATTCTGACATTCGATATCGCTTGATACAACGTTTCGATCGAATGTCAGACTCAAGGGAGCACTCGCAAAGCTATGATTCTAGTGGAGCTTTGAATTTGACATTCGCTACAGAGCCCGATGTCAGACGGGATGCGAATGTCAAATTCGCTCCACT
>DMER01000184.1:24900-25370 GCA_003451645.1 Alphaproteobacteria bacterium
TGTCAAATTCGCTCCACTAGCCGCGCCGTTTGGGGCCCTGCCTGTGGAGATTAGGTCACGCATGACGTGCTTGCGCGTTCTCAGACACCCACAGACCCATGTCAAGCACCCGAATCTTGCTGTATAGGTCGCGCCCTTATGCGGATTGTAACGACGACGGACGAGTTGGCGGCCCTATGCGCGCAATTGGCGGAGGGGCCCTATGTGGCGCTGGACACCGAGTTCATGCGCGACAGTACCTATTGGCCCAAGCTCTGCCTGATTCAGGCAGCGCGACCAGACATGGCCGCGATCATAGACCCCCAGGCGCCCGGCCTCGATCTCGCCCCCTTTTATGCACTTCTGGCCGACGTCAGTGTGACAAAGGTTTTCCACGCGGCACGCCAGGATGTTGAGATCTTTTTCCATCAAGGTCAGGTCATCCCAACACCCCTTTACGACACCCAAGTGGCCGCCATGGTCTGCGGCTT
>DMER01000213.1:0-2492 GCA_003451645.1 Alphaproteobacteria bacterium
GATGAAATGAAGGAGATCGAGGCCCTCGTCAAATCGGCCATCGGCTTTGATGAGAAGCGCGGCGACCAGGTCAAGGTGACCAATCTGCGCTTCCAGCAGCCAGAGGCTGAGGCCCTGACGCCAGAGGAGGCGCCCTTCCTCGGCCTGGAAAAGGGCGACATTTGGAAGCTCGGCCAATATGGCGGCCTCGGACTTCTGGCGCTGCTGATGATCTTCTTTGTCTTCCGCCCTCTGATCCGTGCCTTCACCTTTGTTCCGCAGCAGGCTGGCGCACTCCAAAGCGCCCCCGCGCTCACCAATGGTGCAGCCGCCGTCACGGGCGCCCTGCCCGCGCCACAACCCGGCGCCCTGCCTGCTCCGGGTACGGCCGATCCATCGGGGCAGAGCGCCATGATCGATATCGCCCAGATCGAGGGACAGGTCAAAGAATCCTCCGTCCGCAAGGTGGGCGAGATCGTCACCAAACACCCGGAAGAAGCAACTGCCATTATGCGCCAATGGCTGCATGAATCTCCGTAAACAGAATAACTGAATCATGAGCAAGCCAGGCAAACCTGCAGCGCGCGACGATATACGGGGCCTCAGCGGCCCTGAGAAGGCGGCTGTCCTCATGCTGGCGCTGGGTGAGGATGCCAGCGCGCCGATCTGGAAGTCGCTGGACGATGAGGAGATCAAAGAGATCTCTCAAATCATGTCCAATCTGGGCACCATTTCGGCATCATTGGTGGAAAAGCTGTTCCTTGACTTCGTCTCGCAAATGTCCGCTACCGGATCAATCATGGGGTCCTTTGACTCCACGGAGCGGCTTCTGGCCAAGGTCCTGCCCAAGGACCGCGCGAATGCCATCATGGAAGAAATCCGTGGTCCCGCCGGCCGCACCATGTGGGACAAGCTCGCTAATGTGAATGAGAGCGTGCTCGCGAACTATCTCAAGAACGAATATCCGCAGACCGTGGCCGTCGTCCTGTCGAAGATAAAATCCGAACACGCCGCAAAGGTACTGGGTGCCCTGCCTGAGGATTTCGCGCTCGAATGTGTGCAGCGCATGCTCCGTATGGAGAGCGTCCAGAAGGACATTATCGACAAGGTTGAGAGGACATTGCGGCAGGAATTCATGTCCAACCTGGCGCGCACGCAACGCCGCGACGCGCATGAAATGATGGCCGAAATCTTCAACAATTTCGACCGCTCGACGGAAGGCCGCTTCATCACGGCGCTTGAGGAGCGGTCCCGCGACAGTGCCGAGAAGATCAAGGCTCTGATGTTCACCTTTGAGGACCTCTCAAAGCTCGATCCAGGATCGATCCAGACGCTGCTGCGCGCCGTCGACAAGTCAAAACTGGGTCTGGCCTTGAAGGGCGCGTCCGACTCCCTGCGCGACCTCTTCTTCTCCAACATGTCCGAGCGCGCGGGCAAAATTCTGAAGGAAGATATGGCCGCCATGGGACCGGTGCGCTTGAAAGATGTCGATGAGGCGCAAATGGGCATGGTCAATGTGGCCAAGGACCTTGCGGCAAAAGGTGAAATCATGCTTGCCCAGAATAAGGGCGAAGATGAGTTGGTGTACTGACACAATGACCAGCGCACAGGGAACAAAGTTCAGCTTCGACACCGTCTTCTTGGAGAATGGCGAGATCGTCCGTGTTCAGAAGAGAGAGCGTGCCAAAACCTCCTTCACAGTCGCGGAGGCCGAGGCCCTCAAGGCTGAAGCCTTTGCGAATGGGCAAAGGGACGCCACGGCGCGCAGCCAGGCCGCGCTTGCGCAGAGCCTCTCGGGCATTGCGGCGGCTATCTCGACTCTCTGTGCAGAGCTTGCCGCCATGACAGCTCAGCGACGTCAGGAGAGCGCGAGCCTGGCTCTTGCGGCCGCACGGCGCGCGGCGGGGCTCGCACTCCAGCACTTTCCGGCCGCGGACCTGGAGGCCGCAGTGGCGCAAGCCCTTCACGATTTGCACAATGAGCCGCGCCTGGTGATCCGTGTACACCACACCACCGCGACAGAACTCCAAAATGTGATCGATACCTTGTCTATGGAGGCAGGCTTCAACGGCCGCGTGGTCATCACCTCCGATATCGACATCAAAGCGCCAGACATAAGGATTGAATGGTCCGAAGGCGGTATGGAACGCTCGGTCGACGACATCTTCGCACGCATGGACGCCGCCTTGAGCCGCTGGATCGCGGCTGACGCTAATGCAACGGGAGCAGAGCAAACTTCATGAACAATGACACCGACATCAATCTGCCCGCGCTCGACCCTCAAGATCCCCCGGCTGACGCAATGGTCGATCAGGATCAAAGACGCACCGCCGCCGATTTGGAGGCGATGTTCGATGTGCCCGTCAATGTCTCGGCCGTTCTCGGCAAAGCGAGCATGGAGGTTTCAACCTTGCTGAAACTCGGCCGCGGCGCGGTCGTCGAGCCAGTTCACCGCAACGTCGTAGCCCGCCGCGGCGAAGCCACGCGCGGCCGCCGCCCCGATCCCCTGCTGC
>DMER01000213.1:2668-3188 GCA_003451645.1 Alphaproteobacteria bacterium
AAGCCATCGACGTTTATGTCAACAACCGGCTGGTGGCGCGGGGCGAAGTGGTTCTGGTTGAGGACCGGCTAGGCATCACCATGACGGAAATTGTCAAGAGCGACCGCACCTGATTTCGCAGCATTTTGATAGGAAACACAGCCCATGCGGCTCATGATTATCGGTACACTGAATGGTCAGATCGGGGCGGCGACCAAGATCGCCATGGATCGTGGCGCAAAGGTCGTGCACACCAGCACCATCGAATTGGCGCTGAACGAATTGCGCCTGGGGCGCGGCGCCGACCTTCTGATGGTGGATGTGGGTCAGCCGATCGCGCAGCTCGTCCGTGCCCTGAGCGATGAGCGCATCCACGTTCCCGTCGTTGCCTGCGGCGTTGGCGCGGACGCAAAGACTGCCGTTACCGCGATCCATGCGGGCGCCAAGGAGTATATCCCCCTCCCCCCGGATGCTGAGTTGATCGCCGCGGTCCTTGCCGCTATTGCTGGCGAGACACATCAGCTGGTCGTGGAAGACAAGG
>DMER01000213.1:3409-3568 GCA_003451645.1 Alphaproteobacteria bacterium
GATGCTGCAGGTCATCGCGCTTGCCGATCAGGTTGCGGGCTCCGATGCCTCGATCCTCATCACGGGTGAGAGCGGCACGGGCAAGGAAATCATCGCCCGGTATATCCATCGCAAATCCAACCGGGCGGACAAACCTTTCATCTCGGTCAATTGCGCCGC
>DMER01000213.1:3898-5182 GCA_003451645.1 Alphaproteobacteria bacterium
GCGGCACGCTGCTGCTCGACGAAATCAGCGAGATGGATGTGCGTCTCCAGGCGAAATTGCTCCGTGCCTTGCAAGAACGGATGATCGACCGCGTTGGCGGCACCAAGCCTGTGCGCGTCAACATCCGCATTATTGCGACATCAAACCGCGATCTGTTGCAAGCGGTTAAGGAGGGCAGCTTCCGCGAGGACCTGCTTTACCGGCTTAATGTGCTGAATTTGCGCTTGCCGTCCTTGCGGGAGCGCCCTGCCGACATTATGGCGCTGGCGCAATTCTTTGTACGGAAATATTCGGACGCGAATGGGGTGCCGCACCGCCCGGTGTCGGAAGGCGCGGCACGCGTGCTCCGTACACATCCCTGGCGCGGCAATGTGCGCGAGCTGGAAAATACCATGCACCGCGCCGTTCTGCTGGCGCAAGGGCCCGACATCACGGAGGCCGCCATCCGCCTGCCCGATGGCACGCGGGTTGACGATGCCATTGCGCCTCAAGCGCGCGGCGCCGCCAGCATTGCGGCCGACAGTGCCGCCGCCGCACATCGCCACATGGTGGGGCGCACTGTCGCCGATGTGGAGCGCGACCTGATCATTGACACGCTGGGTCACTGCCTCGGCAACCGCACTCATGCCGCCACCATCCTCGGCATCTCGATCCGTACACTGCGCAACAAGCTCAAACAGTATGCAGATGAAGGCGTACCCGTGCCCGCGCCGCAAGGCGACACGCGGATGAGCCTGTGACGCCCTGAAACCCTGATCAAATGCAAGGCTCATCCATGAGCGAGCAAGCCCTTCCCTCCCGGCCCGCGCAGTCGCAAGGCATGACGTCCGCCGTGTCCGGCATGCTCATGCGCGGCGAGTTGACGCTCGCCCTGGCCATCATGGCCATCCTGACGGTTTTGCTGTTTCCGATCCCAACGCTGCTCTTGGACATGGCGCTGGGAATTTCGATCACTTTCTCGGTCCTGATTTTGATGACGGCGCTTTTCATTCAGAAGCCGCTGGAATTGTCTGCCTTTCCGACGATCTTGCTCGTGTCGACCATGCTGCGCCTGGCCCTGAATCTGGCGTCCACACGGCTCATCCTGTCGGAAGGGCATCAAGGTACGGACGCTGCCGGTCACGTCATCGAGGCGTTCGGCAATTTCGTCATGCAGGGCAATTTCGTCATTGGCGTGATTGTCTTTTCGATCCTGGTGCTGGTGAACTTTGTGGTCATCACCAAAGGTTCCGGCCGCATCGCCGAGGTTGCCGCTCGCTTCACCTTGGACGCGATGCCCGGCAA
>DMER01000213.1:5402-7540 GCA_003451645.1 Alphaproteobacteria bacterium
TGCCCGGCAAGCAGATGGCGGTGGACGCCGATCTGTCGTCCGGCCTCATCAATGAGGATCAGGCGCGGGAGCGCCGCAAACAGCTAGAGGAGGAAGCGAATTTCTATGGTGCGATGGACGGCGCCTCGAAGTTCGTGCGCGGAGATGCGATCGCCGGATTGATCATTACCGTGATCAATGTCATTGGCGGCATCATCATTGGTGTCCTGCAAAAGAATATGGAGATCGCGGACGCCGCACATGCCTATACGGTGCTGACCATTGGCGATGGGTTGGTCAGCCAGTTGCCCGCTTTGATGGTGTCGACGGCCGCCGGTCTGATGGTCTCAAAGGCCGGTGTGGAGGGTTCCGCCGACAAGGCGATGGGCGCGCAATTGACCGGCTATCCGCAAGCGATCGGCATGGCGGCCTTTGTGATGGGGCTCATGGCGTTTCTGCCGGGTATGCCCACGCTGATCTTTCTGGCGCTTGCCGCCGGTATGGGCGTCCTTGCCTACGTGACAGCCCAAGCGCAGGAGAACAAGCGTCAGGACGATGCGCGTGCCGCCGCGGCACCCCAGGAGGCAAAACCGCCCACGGACGAACCGATCAGCACGGCTTTGGCCATCGACCACCTGAAATTGGAGGTAGGCTACGGCCTGCTCCCCTTGATCAATGATCAGCGCGGTTACCGCCTGCCCGATCAGATCAAGGCACTCCGCCGGCAATTGGCTTCTGAACTTGGCTTTGTCATGCCCTCCGTGCGCATCGTCGACAATATGAGCCTGGGCGCCAATGAATATTTAATCCGCATCAAGGAGGTTCAGGCAGGGCGCGGCGAGGTGCTGCCGGGCAAGCTTCTGGCCATGGATCCGCGCGGCATTGCCATTGATCTGCCGGGCAAGCCCACGCGCGAACCGGCGTTTGGCCTGCCAGCTATGTGGATTGAAGAAGTATTGCGCGACGAGGCGAACTTCCGCGGGCTGACGGTCGTTGACGCGGCGACTGTCGTCACCACGCACCTGACCGAAGCTCTGAAGGAGAACATGGCGGAGCTCCTGTCCTTTGCGGAGACCAAGAAATTGCTGGACGATCTGCCTGCGGAGCAAAAGAAGCTGACGGAGGATCTGATCCCCAGTCAGATCACCATCACCGGCGTTCAGCGCGTGCTGCAGACGCTGCTCGCGGAGAGGGTCTCTATCCGCGATCTGCCCACAATCCTTGAAGGCATCGCCGAAACAGTTGGCCGCGCGGTCACGGCGCAAAACATTGTGGAGCATGTCCGCATGCGCCTGGCGCGCCAGATCTGTGCGGCGAACACCGCCCCTGCCGGGCACTTGCCCTTGGTCGCTCTGTCGCCCGCCTGGGAGCAGGCCTTTGCTGAAAGTATGGTCGGCCAGGGCGAGGAGCGTCAGCTCGCCATGGCGCCATCGCGCCTTCAGGACTTCATCACTGCGGTGCGCCAGAAATTCGATGCGGCTGCGAATGAGGGCGAGATCCCCGTCCTTCTCACCTCGCCAAGCATCCGGGCGCCAGTACGCTCGATCGTTGAACGATTCCGTCCACAGACGGTTGTGATGAGCCAGGCGGAGATCCACCCCTCCGCGCGATTGCGCACTCTTGGTCAGGTCTAGAGGTTAACCCATGCGTATACGGACACTCTCCGGAAACAGCTTGGCGGATGCGATGCGCAAGGTCCGCGAGGAGATGGGCCCTGAGGCCGTCATCTTGCAAGTGGAAGAGGCCAAGTCCGGCAAAGGCTTCATGATCCGCGCCGCTGCCGAGGATACCGACGCGCCGCCGGCGGCGGAACAAACGGCCTCTGCAGAACCCGGCGCGCGCGCCATTATCCAACCCCAGGCGGACATGGAGCGCAGGATCGAGCGCGAATTGCGCCAGCGCTTGCGTCAGCAACGCTTGCGGCACTATTTCCACCAGGCGATTGACCCTGACGCCGCCATCATCCCCGCTCTGCGCTTTCATAAGGTGCCTGAGGTGTTGATCGAGCGCATGGCCGCCTCCTGCCTGGAGGCTGATCCTGGTCCGGATGAAGATATCCTAGCGCACGCCTTGGAACGTGCGATTGCCTTTGGGCCCTTGCCGCCCCGCCCGGCACGGCCGCTTGTGGTGGTGGGCAGCCCTGGCCATGGCAAGTCGAC
>DMER01000213.1:7805-17449 GCA_003451645.1 Alphaproteobacteria bacterium
GTCACCGCCGGCGCAAACCCGATCCTGATCACCACTGACCCTGCCAAGGCTGGCGCGGTATCCCAGATTGAGACTTATGCAAGCCTGCTCAAGGCCCAGGCCCTGATCGCCGAGACCCCCGCGGCCCTGAGCCAGCTGGTCAAGGACCACAGCAATTCTGCTGTCTTTGTCGATACTCCGGGGTTGAACCATCTGGCGGCGGAGGAAAGCGCAGGCATGCGCGACCTTCTGAATGCCAGCGGCGGCGAAGCCGTTTGGGTCTGTGCGGCCGGAGGGGACACGGATGATTTGATTGAGACGGCGCAAGCCTATGCCCGTTTGGGTGTGCGCCGGGCGATCTTCACCCGCTTGGACTCAACAAGGCGGCTCGGCTCCATTATCGCCGCGGCGTCCGCGGGCCGCATCGCTATGGCGCATGCTGCGTCCTCGGCCTTCCTCGCCGACGGTTTAGAGACATTAAACCCGCACGGGGTCGCAACGCGGCTCCTGCAAGGCTACGCGAAAATGCTCCCCGAATCCGCGCCCGCAGAGGCCGCGGAATTGAATACCCCGTCATCCTCATAAGCCCTGAAAGAAAAGCCCATGAGCAATCTTGCACTTGTCAATGCCGCGCCGGCTCAGCAACCCATCGCCCGCAACCTGATCGCCATCGCCAGTGGCAAGGGCGGTGTGGGTAAGACCTGGGCCGCCGCAACCTTAAGCCAAGCCTTGTCTTTCTCAGGACGCCGCATGTTGTTGATCGATGGCGATCTGGGCCTGGCCAATGTCGATGTCCAACTGGGCCTGCAACCGGGAAGCGATCTCGCCGATGCGATCAGTGGGCGGAAGGCCTTTGCCGATGCCGTCACACCTGTCGCGGGCGGGGCTGGTGCCAAGGGCGGGTTCGATATTCTGGCCGGACGCTCTGGCTCGGCGGTGCTGCATCAGCTGAACCCGGCCGAATGGGCGCGCCTGATGCGGGGGATTTCGGCCCTCGCCGGCTTTTATGATGTGGCTATCTTGGATTTGGGTGCGGGCGCGGATGCGCTCGTCCTCAATCTGGCGCAGGCCGCTCAGACAATCCTCATTGTGCTGACGGATGAACCCACATCCCTCACCGATGCTTACGCGCTCATCAAGCGTCTGGCCCAGCATGGCCGGGTCAAGGGCATCGAGTTGCTCATCAACATGGCCGCCGATCATCAGTATGGGCGGCGTACCGCTGAGGCCTTGAACCGGGCCGCGCGCGGGTTCTTGAATTTGGAACTGCCGGTTGCCGGGATCATCCGGCGCGATCCTAAGGTGCGCGAGGCCATCCGGCGTCAGGCGCCTTTTATGGCCCGCTTCCCGCAGAGCCCTGCCGCCGCCGATGTCAGTGCACTGAGCGACTATCTCATCCGTGCCCAAGGCCTCGCCCCTGCCCCCGCGAGCCCCAAAATTCAAGGGACTTGGCGGTGAGAGAAATGCAGGCGATCCGGCATCCACGCGGGACGCATGGGTGCTCGGCATCAACTCATCGTCACCGAATCGTTAACAAGCCGACACAAATTCTCGTTTAACGTTCTAATTTTGCAACACCGCCTCATTCCCTCGCCGTTTTGGTACTGTCGAGGCTTCGCGCGGAGCCCTGCCTCGTTTACAGTCTAAGGCAGTGCGCTCAGGCCATTGGACAGGGGGAACGAGATGCTCGAGAGTATTTGGAACACTGTATTATCGGTATTTGGCAGTGGCGATCTTGTGACGCGGGTGGTGATGCTCGTGATTGTCTTGATTGTAGGCCTGCGTTTGCAGGCTGTCGGCAATATCATCAACGCAACATTTTCGGCCCTGGTCGTGTTTGGTCTGGCAAGGCTGGCGATCTTGGTCTCGCAAGGCGTGCCGGCGGGTGACCTGCCGGGACGCGCATGGGCGGACCTTGGCGAGATGCGCGTGAGCGAACTCGCTGTCTATTTCTTGGCCTTCGCGATTGTGATATTGATCATTCGTCAAATCAGGGTTCTGGCGCGCCGCGATTAAAGGCGGGGATAAACCAGAGCTTGTGAAGGCTGGGCCGGTTGGCAGGTAGCTGCCAATCGCAGTATGCGTGGCGATCAAAACAAAAAGAGTGGGTGGGCGCGATCATGGACCGGACTTGGGTTTTGTGGATTGGTGAAGTGTTCCAAAGCGCCTTGACGCTTGAATGGCTCATCATCTCTGGCGGCTTGTCTGTCCTTGCGGGCCTCGTGGCGACCCGCTTCAATCAGTGTTTTATCCTGTCCTTGTTGGTGACGGTGATCTTTTTGGCTGTGTCGCTCGTGTTGCCGGAGATACTCGCGGGGCTCACGGATCCTGCGGCAATGTCGCAAGCATTTAGCGTGCGCTACACGGTCTTCGCGGATGGGTTTCGGAATGAAATCCCGCGTATCCTTATCGAGCTTTTCATGAACCTGTTCATCATCATGACCGTGTATGGCCAAAAGGTGGACATGTTCCGGGATGTCGCTTACACGGCCACGCCGCACGATCCTATCCCGCACTAAAGACGCCGCACCCTCACTCGCCGCGCCAGCTATCGATGCTCCACGCGCCGGCGCCCTGCCCGATCAGGATCAGCAGCCCGCCAGCAAGACCCATATTCTTTGTGAACAGCTCGGCCTGCAGCGCGCGCGCCGAGGCCTCGGCGAACCAGAAATCGTGGATCAGATAGGTCACGATTAGGGTATAGGCGAACAGGATGAGAGCCGCACTGCGCGTGCGGAAACCGATCAACACGCCAAACCCGCATACAAGCTCAACCAACAGCGCTAACGCCAGCAGGACATAGCGATAAGGCAGCCCATGCGCCGCAATGAACGTGGCGGTCGCCTCCCAATTTTGCATTTTGTTAAGGGCCGCAAGCAAAAAGATAGCCGCAATAATTCCGCGGCCGAACACAGGGGCTAACCTCTCACCGACTGACATGCTGGACCCTCCTGGCTTTTCGTCACGGCGCCTCTTGCGGAAAGTAGAGTGTCAACCTTAAGGAAGGCGTAATGGCCGTTCGCACGGCCGCAAGGGAGCGTCTGGATCGCCATGCTGGAACAAGGGATCATACTTGCGGCCATGCTCGGCACCATCCTGGTGCTGTCGCTCATCGCCTGGTGGCTGTTCCGTGCGCCTCGCCCCAAAGTGCCGGATGAGGGACCGATCCGCATCGCGGTCCGGCCCATTCGCGATCTGCAGCCAGACCCTCAGCATCTCTATTTGGGTGACGGCATGGCGCGCGATCTGGTCGCGGCACTCCAGCGCTATGACCGCGTCGAGGCCCATGTGAGTGAGGGCCCGGCCCGATTTGTGCTCGATGGTTCGGTCAAGATCACCGGCCCCCGGCTTGCGATGGCACTCAACGTTACTTCTTACGACCGCCAATTCTGGAAAGGCGGAGGGGACGCGCTCTTGAAGGACGTGCCCGCCCTTCAGCAAAAGACGATCGACTCTCTTGCACGCACGTTAAAGGTCGCTGCCAAGAAACCGTGAGTTCTGCGGCGTTCCATCACACGCCAGCGTCCGCCGCCTTATGCACGTGCTGCGTCAAGGCCCCCTCATCCGCCACGCTTTGCGCACGGCGCTCTTCTTGGGCGCGCTCGCGCAAGGCCGCGTTGCCCGCCTCGATCTCGTGCTTCTTCAGATCGCGGAAGGCCGCCTCCAGCTCCTCCTGGACGGTTGCGATCTGGCGCTCGACCTCATCAATAGAGCGTTGGATATTCTCCCGCCTGGCGATCACCGAGCGCACAAAGGTGGGATAGGCTAGCCGCCCCAGATCCGAGTTCGAGGCGCGGCGCTGCTCGTCCTGCATCATGACTTCCAGGTCTTGCGTCTTGCGGCCAAGATCGGCGCGCATGTCCTGCAAGGATTTCAAACGGCGTTGCACATCGTCGACCTTGAATTTGTGCAGCCGGACCAAAACATCACGCGATCTCATGTGCCCCCTCCATCGCTCTTACTGTGCGTCACTCAAAATGGCCGCTAAATGCTGATACCCCTCAGCAAGATTGGCGGCCTCGCGCTTGCCCTGCGCCAGAAAGGCGTCGAGCGCCGGATAGAGCCTGATCGCCATGTCGATCACGGGATCGCTCCCCGCCTTATAGGCCCCCAGCCTGATCAGCTCGGCCATGTCCTCATAGGCCGCCAGGATGCGCCGGGCGCGGACAACCACCTCGTTCTCCGCCGCGGTGTTACAGCCCGGCATCACCCGTGACAGCGAGCGCAAGACATTTATGGCCGGATAGCGTCCCCGCTCCGCGATCGCACGCTCCAGCACGACATGCCCGTCCAGAATGCCGCGCACCGCATCGGCCACCGGCTCATTGTGGTCGTCGCCTTCGACG
This sequence comes from Alphaproteobacteria bacterium, assembly GCA_003451645.1. Lineage (GTDB taxonomy): Bacteria > Pseudomonadota > Alphaproteobacteria > Micropepsales > Micropepsaceae > DMER01. The sequence continues at coordinate 12,131 of DMER01000213.1, forward strand.
AGCACGGTGAACAGCCCCGTGATCGCGCCCTGCCCGCCAACCCCGGGCCCCGCGCGCTCCAGTAATTTCGGGAGTTCCGCGAACACCGAGGGCGTATACCCTTTGGAGGCAGGCGGCTCTCCACTAGCGAGGCCGATTTCACGCTGAGCCATGGCAAAGCGCGTTACGGAGTCCATCATGCACAGGACCTGCGCGCCCTGATCGCGGAAGTACTCCGCCGCGGCCAGCGTCAGATAGGCCGCCTGCCGGCGCAAAAGTGCCGCTTCGTCCGACGTCGCAACAATCACCACGCTGCGCGCAAGGCCTTCCGCGCCCAGATCTTCCTCGATGAACTCCTGCACCTCACGGCCGCGCTCGCCGATCAGGCCAATGACCGCCACATCGCAGGCTGTATTGCGCGCCAGCATCGACATCAATACCGACTTGCCTACGCCGGACGCCGCGAAGATGCCCAGCCGCTGGCCCTCGCAGACAGTCGCGAATGTATTGAGCGCGCGCACCCCAAGGTCAAGCTTGGGGCCTACCCTGCCGCGCTGATGCGCAGGCGGCGGGGCGGCACGCAACGGATAGGCTTGATGCCCCTCGCCCAAAGGGCCACGGCCATCGATGGGTTCGCCAAAGGCGTTGATCACCCGGCCCAGCCATCCCCATGCAGGATAAATCGCCGGCACATCCGGATCGAGATCCGCACGCGCGCCCAGCCGCACCCCTTGCAATGGATCAAAGGCCAGACACACAGCGCGGCCATTCTGAAAGCCTGCCACCTCGCATCGCACGCCTGCGCCGCCGGGTCCTCGAATGGTCAGCCTTGACCCCACACTCAGCGCCCCTTGCGGACAGGCAACCTCGATCATCAGCCCACGCACGCCCGTCACTTTTCCAAAAGTCTGGAAAAGCGGCACCGTGTCCACAATCTGCTGAAGTGCGTTCAAGCCCCGCTCTTTCGAAATCTGATCTTCGTTACACCTGCGAAAACATTATGTCCGGCAGGCTTAAAATCGCGCTAAGACCGTCGCACAACAAACTTTTCACTTTTGTGAATCGCGGCCAAATTTGTCCGGGCACGGAAGGATCGGCGTTGCCAGCTTTACTGCGAAACGCTTAATTGGTTTAACCATTTAGCGACGGTTAGGGTTTAGATTCGCTTTAAATGTGGACGCGAAGTGCGCCACCTTGCGGGCGAGGGGAGATGAAGGACGATGCGGGTTTTACTGATTGAAGACGATAGCGCGATGGCGCAGAGCATCGAATTGATGCTCAAATCCGAAGGATTCAATGTCTATACGACCGATCTCGGCGAAGAAGGCGTCGATTTGGGTAAGTTGTATGACTACGACATTATCATTCTGGATTTGCAATTGCCCGATATGAGCGGCTTTGACGTGCTGCGTCAGCTGCGTGTGAACAAGATCGGCACGCCGATCTTGATCCTGTCGGGCTCCGCGGCAATCGAAAACAAGGTCAAGGGTCTGGGCTTTGGCGCAGACGACTATATGACCAAGCCGTTCCACAAGGATGAGCTGATCGCACGCGTGCATGCTGTCGTGCGCCGCTCCAAGGGCCATTCGCAATCGGTCATTCAGACGGGCCGCCTGCTCGTCAATCTCGACACCAAGACGGTTGAGGTCGATGGTCAGCGCGTGCATCTGACGGGCAAAGAATATCAAATGCTGGAGCTGTTGAGCCTGCGCAAGGGCACGACGCTCACCAAGGAGATGTTCCTGAACCATCTTTATGGCGGTATGGACGAGCCGGAGCTCAAGATCATCGACGTCTTCATCTGCAAGCTACGCAAGAAATTGCAAGCGGCGGCGGGTCAGCACTATATCGAAACCGTGTGGGGCCGCGGCTATGTCTTGCGCGATCCCAATGATGGCGCCCGCGCGGCGTAATCCCGTACCGTCCCCACCTCATCAAAGGCGCAACCGGCTCAGGGTTGCGTCTTTTTTTGTTTACATGCCGGTCCAGACCAGGCGAAGCCCTCGAGCCGAATCGGGGGAAGGGCAAGCCCACCATGCAACCGTTTTGACCCAAAACAGCGATGCTCCCGCGCGGAAGATGATTGCTGTTATGGCCGTAAGCCGGATTTCGGCTTACAGCCTTAGAAGCCACTTTTTATCAATGGTCAGTAGGGCTGTGTTGAGCGTCCGCGATACCCGCCAGATAGGAGCCAACGTCAATGGGAATTGGCGATTTGCGGTCCCGCGCCCTTAGCGGCTTGGCGCTTTGGCGTGAATTGCCCTGCCCCAACTTTTCCGACACCTTGGCCGCCCGTGCTATGGTCCCGCGTTGGTCTCGCACACCACCGCATTCACGGCGCGGCACCGGTAGCAAAAAGTGGACGTCAGTTTCATAAAACAGCACTCCACTTATTGGTTTGTTTCGTTGTGTTACGTTTGGTTACGTTCCTGTTTCGTAAAAGCCGCCAAAATCCGCCCTTTTCTCATCCACCGCCCCGCACAATTTTACCGCAGTGCAGCGGCTTGACACACCCTCCCCCCATCCTTAAGGTCCGCGCCGTTTCCGGGTGGGTCCGATCACGCTAAAGCTTTGATTCGGTTTGCTCAGATCGCTCCGGTTGGAGAGGGTGTTCACGATGAGCGATGATCCGCCGTCTGACGACCGCCTCAAGGACCTGGGCAAGCGGATCGCCGAGGCGCAAGGGCAGCAGCCGGGCCACAAGCCCCCGCCGCCCGCCTCCGGGCTCGGCGCGGCGCTGCGGATGAGCACAGAGCTGGTCGCCGCCGTGGTGGTGGGCTTGGTGCTTGGATTTGGGATCGACTGGCTGTTCGGGACGCGCCCGTTCGGCCTGTTGGTCGGGTTAGGGCTCGGCATTGCTGCCGGGTTTTTCAATGTCTTTCGCCTCGCCGCTCAGATGAGCAAAAAGGGGCGGGGATAAGCCAGGATAAGGACGACACGCCTATGGCCGCTGGCCACAGCCCTATGGAGCAATTTGAAGTCAAGCCGGTTCTCCAGCAAGAGCCACTGTTCCAGCTGTGGGGCCAGGATATCTTTCTGACCAATTCCGCGCTGTGGATGATCATTGTCGTGCTCGCCGCGACCGCCCTTCTGACCCTGCCCGTGCGCATGGCGGGGATCATTCCCGGCCGCGCGCAGTCGGTGGCGGAGCTGCTCTACGAATTTGTCGCCAAGATCGTGACCGACATGGCGGGCGATGCGGGCATGCGGTATTTTCCGCTGATTTTCACGCTCTTCTGCTTTGTGCTGTTCTCGAATTTGCTCGGCATGCTGCCCTATTCCTTCACGGTGACGAGCCATATCATCGTGACCTTCGCGCTCGCGATGGTCGTGTTCGTGTTCACGACCTTGCTGGGCCTTTGGCACAATGGCCTCGGCTTTTTCAAAATTTTCCTGCCCTCCGGCGTGCCCTGGTGGCTGTGGTGGCTGATCATCCCGATCGAGATCATTTCCTATCTGTCGCGGCCAATCTCGCTCTCGGTGCGTCTGTTCGCGAACATGCTCGCCGGCCACACCATGCTAAAGGTGTTCGCGGGCTTCGTCGTGACCTTCATCTCTGCCGGTGGCGCCTTCAGCGCCTTGTCGATCTTCCCCCTGCTTGGCGCGGTGGCGGTCACGGCCCTGGAGTTCCTGATCGCTTTCTTGCAAGCTTATGTTTTCACGGTTTTGACGTGCATCTACATCAACGACGCCTTGCACGCGGGCGAGCACTAATCCTTACCCACTCACACCAACGTTCTGACCTCTTAAGGAGTACTTCGCTATGGACGCTTCCGCTGCAAAGTTTATCGGTGCGGGCCTCGCCTGCTTGGCCCTGTTGGGTGCTGCAATCGGCATTGGCAACATTTTCGGCAACTTCCTGGCCGGCGCGTTGCGTAATCCGTCCGCCGCTGACGCCCAGTTCGGCCGCGCGATGCTTGGCTTTGCGTTGTGCGAAGCGACCGGCCTGTTCGGCCTCGTCGTGGCCTTTGTGATCCTGTTCGGCTAGAGCGGACGGACCGAGCACAGCCATGGCCACGGACGTCGCACCAGAGCCCTACCCCGGCTCGCCAGAGCCCGATGCCACCCACGGTACCCATGAGGGGACCGAGGCGCATGGCGGCGCCAAGGGCGGCGGGGGGTTGCCTCAGCTAAAGCCCGAATCTTTTGCCGGGCAGCTGTTCTGGCTGGCGGTGACGTTCGCGCTGCTGTTCGTGCTGTTGACGACTGTCGCCCTGCCCCGCATTGGCGCCGTCCTCGCGGCCCGCAAAGCGCGCATCAAGGCAGACCTCGACGACGCGGCCGCCGCACAGCGCCGCGCTGAAGAGGCAGGCCAAGCGCTGGAACTCGCCATGGCTGAGGCGCGTAATAGGGCCCGCAAGCTGGGCGAGGAAGCGCGGGAGCGTGTCCGCGCCGAGGTCGACGCGACCACGCGGTCGGAAAACGACCGGCTTGCGGCCGATGTCGCCCGGGCTGAAGCGCGCATTCAGCAGATGCGGGAGGCGGCACTTGCCAATGTCCGCGGCATTGCCACCGAGACCGCAAGCGCCGTTGTCGAGCGCTTGTCTGGCACTGCCGCTGACCCTGCGGTGATCGCAGCCGCGGTCGATGGCGTCTTGGCACGAGGGTAAGGGGGCAATCATGCCAGAGATCTTTTCCGATCCAACCTTTTGGGTTGCTGTTGCCCTCGGCATCTTTGTCGTTATTACGATCTATTTGCGCGTGCCTGGCACGGTCGCACGTCAACTGGATGCCCGTGCGGATGCGATCCGGGGCGAGCTGGATGAGGCCAAGCGTCTGCGCACTGAAGCGGAAGGCGTCCTCAAGCAGTATGAAGCCAAACGCCGTGACGCCGAGGTCGAAGCGCAGCAGATCGTTGCCGCCGCAAAGGCGGAAGCAGATCGCCTCGCGCAAGACGCCAAGGCTCAGCTGCAAGCCTATATCGAGCGCCGCAAGAAGGCTGCCGAACAAAAGATCACGCAAGCCGAATCCGCCGCGATCGCAGAGGTCCGGGCAGCAGCCGCGAGTGCCGCGATCAACGCCGCTGAAGTGGTGCTAAAGGCACAAATGACAGAAGCCAAGGCCGATGCCATTGCTGACGCAGCGTTGCGCGACGTGCGCGCCAAACTCCACTAATCAGGCACTCAGAGCGAAATTGCGTGCGGCCCATGCCGCCTCATGCTTGAGCAGCCACTCCTTGCGCGGCAGGCCGCCGCCATAACCGGTGAGCGTCCCGTTGGCGCCAATCACGCGGTGACATGGCACCACGATGCCAATCGGATTGGCGCCATTGGCAAGCCCCACCGCCCGCGCCGCACCGGGCTGCCCGATGGCCTCTGCCAGTTCGCCATAGCTCCAGGT
>DMER01000213.1:17619-20180 GCA_003451645.1 Alphaproteobacteria bacterium
CCCCTTCGGCGTCCCGATCTGCCTTGCAATCTCAGCATAAGAGCGCGTGTGCCCAGCGGGAATAGTCCTCAGGGCGGCCCAGACCTTGGCCTGGAAAGCGGTGCCGAGCGCTATCGTTGTCAGGCCGTTGATCATGTTCACCCCACCCTCGAAATAGGCCTCAAGCGCCTGACCGAACGTGCTTCTCGTCTTGGTACGGACGAAGTCTGGATTACTCAAATAGCGATCTGCCAGCTTACGCATCCGACCCTCATGATCCTCGAAGTCCAATGCCGCGAGAACCTCACCATTATGCATCAATAGGATATTGCCAATCGGGCTCTTTATGTTTTCAAGCTGCCACATCACTGGTCTTAGCCCCTAGTTCGAGGTGTGCAAGGTAAGTCCACAAATACTGAGCCGCATAGCCGCGCCAAGGCCGCCAAGCCTGCGAACGTGTTTCTAGCTCCGCGGCGCTTGGCAAGTGCCCCGTCAACGCCGCATAGGCCTTGCGCAAACCCAAATCGGAGGCCGGAAAGGCATCCGTTTCGCCTAATGCCCTCAAGGCGATGTAGTGCGCCGTCCACGGACCAATGCCATCCAAGGCAACAAGACGCCCGATGGCCTGCTCCAGAGACGCCGAGGGCATGAGTAGCCCCGGATCGTTCACAATGGCCCGCGCGAAGCGGACCAGAGTTGTGGCGCGCGCGCGGGTCAGACCCAGGGCCATAAAGTCACTCGCCTCTGCCGCCGCGATCCGCGCGGCGGTTGGAAATGCCACGCTGAGGCCTGCCGGCATGCCTTGCATACGGACCCGCTCGCCAAACTGCGCCGCAATCCGGCCAGCAAGTGTGCGCGCAGCCTTCACGCTGACCTGCTGCCCCAAAATGGCGCGCACGGATAATTCAAAGGGGGTCCACGAGCCTGGCAGTCGCAGTTCAGCACCCGGCAGAATCGCCGGACGCAGCACCGCATCGCTACGCAGCACCTTCGCAATAGCGGCCGTGTCCGTATCCAAGTCCAATGCCCGGCGGATCAACGCGGTCAGCTCATAGAATTGGGCAATTGCCGCACCGGATATGCTGGCTCGTACCGCCTGATCACCATCCGCCGACAGTGCCACGCCACATTGCCGATCGCCCAGGGTCAACACCCTGGCATAGACATCATCGCTCGCACTCTCCACGCCAGGGATCGTACGTGCCCGGAGGAACGCGTAAAGTTCCGCCCAGTTTGCCTGACCCCGGCTACCAAGGATGAGCGAGGTTTCCCCAGTTGAGCCACGAGGAGTGCGTCCAGCGGCCGCGCGCAACGTCGTCGGACTCGCACCGAATTCAGCTTGGATCACGTCATTGAACCGGCGCAAAGAGCTGAACCCAGAGGCAGCCGCAATCTGGGTCATAGTCAAATCTCCCCCCTCGATCAAGCTGCGAGCGAGGGTCGCCCGCCTGATCAGCGCCAAACGGTTGGGCGCCACCCCCAGGCTCGCACGGATCAGGCGTCTGAGATGCCGCGCACCAAAGCCCAAGCGCGCCGCAAACTCCTCAACGGTTTGATGATCCAACGCGCCCGTATTGATCAACCGCAACGCCCGGCGCAGTGACGCGTCTGTCAAGCCCCAAGCCGCCGCGCCGGCCTTGACCTCAGGCCGGCAACGCTTGCAGGCACGGAAACCCATCGCCAGCGCCGCCGCCGCACTCTCGACAAACTGGACATTCTCCCGCTTAGGCGTCCGCGCAGGACACACAGGCCTGCAAAAAATGCCGGTCGTGTGGACACAGATGAAAAAGCGCCCGTCATAGCGAACGTCTCGGGCGCATATCGCGCGGTAGCATTCATCGGGGTTCAAGCTCATGGCGAGCACTTTACCCCAATTGTGGAGCAGCGCTCGCCATTTTCGGACATTGCCGTCCGGTAGCTTGCACGCCCTACTCCGCCGCTTCAGCCTTTTGGACCGGCGGTGTCCAACGCAGGACTGGCGCGCGGGCAGCGCCCGTTTCATCAAGCCTGCGGCGCGGCGCAAGGAAGGGCGCGCCGGTGAACCGCTCGGTGCGCTTCTCTCGTGCTTCTTGAGCCAGGTTCCTCATGACATTGATGAACTGATCGAGCGCCTCTTTGGACTCTGTTTCTGTAGGCTCGATCAACATCGCGCCATGCACGACGAGCGGAAAATACATCGTCATCGGATGATAGCCCTCGTCAATCATGGCCTTCGCAAAGTCGAGCGTCGAGACCCCGGTGTCCTTCAAGAAGCGGTCGTCGAACAAGGCCTCGTGCATGCACGGACCTTCGAAGGGTGCTGTCATAACGTCCTTCAGGCTTGCCAACACGTAGTTCGCATTCAGCACCGCGTCCCCCGCCGCCTGCCATAGACCATCGGCGCCGTGGCTTAGCATGTAGCTCAGCGCACGGACGAACATGCCCATCTGGCCGTGGAAAGCAACCATGCGGCCAAACGAGTCCTTCGCGGCGCCTTCAGTCTGCTCGACGAGGCGGAAGAAGCCGTTGAGCTGGCCGAGCAGCGCGGTCTGCTCGGCCGGCTGCAGCTCGAGCCGCGCCAGGTGCGCGATGCGGCTCACGTC
>DMER01000213.1:20228-20469 GCA_003451645.1 Alphaproteobacteria bacterium
GCACGGACGAACATGCCCATTTGTCCGTGGAATGCGGTCATGCGGCCAAAGGGGCTTAAGCCCCGCGCGCGCGCGTCCCTTTCGCTCTCCACGATGTGAAACCCATCCGTATCGTGACGAATGACGGGTAAGGGGGCAAAGGCCGCCAAGGCCTCGGACAACACGACGGGGCCTGAGCCCGGACCGCCGCCGCCGTGAGGCGTCGAGAATGTCTTATGCAGATTGATGTGCATCGCATCGA
>DMER01000213.1:20707-20875 GCA_003451645.1 Alphaproteobacteria bacterium
TCGATGCCGAGGTCGCCAGGGCGTACCCGGCCAACGATCGCGTTGAAGTTTGCGCCATCGCAATAGAAATAAGCACCAGCCGCGTGCACGGCCGCAGCGATCTCCCGAATGTCGTTCTCGAAAAGGCCGCAAGTATTGGGATTGGTCAGCATGATCGCCGCCGTGTCA
>DMER01000213.1:21152-21447 GCA_003451645.1 Alphaproteobacteria bacterium
CCTCGTCAACCGTGAAGCCCACCAGCGCCGCAGTTGCCGGGTTTGTTCCGTGCGCGGATTCGGGTACCAAGACGCGCTTGCGCGCCGTGTCGCCCTTGGCCTCATGCGCCGCGCGGATTGCCAACAAGCCGCAAAGTTCTCCGTGCGCGCCCGCCTTTGGGCTCATGGCGACGGCCGGCATGCCGGTCAAAACCTTGAGCCAATGGGACAGCTCGTCAATCAGCGCCAATGCTCCTTGTACGGTTGAAACCGGCTGCAAGGGGTGCACATGCGCGAAGCCCGGCAGGCGCGCCAT
>DMER01000213.1:21654-33068 GCA_003451645.1 Alphaproteobacteria bacterium
ATCTTTTCGTTCAGGCGCGGGTTATGCTTCATCGTGCAAGAGCCCAAGGGGTAGAGCCCCGTGTCGATCGCGTAATTCTTGCGCGACAGGCGCACAAAATGGCGGACGACTTCCGGCTCAGACAGGCCAGGAAGGCCAACAGGCCCCTGACGGCGCAGACCGCCCAAATGGGTATCGGACACTTGCACCTCGGGGAAGTCGACGCCGCAATGGTCATCGCGGCCAATCTCAAACAACAGAGGCTCCTCGTGATCGAGACCACGGTGGCCAGAGAAAGTGCTGAGCTCATGCTCGCTGGCGCCGCCGATGGCGGCAGTCGGGCGTCCTTGGCGGTTCATGACAAAACCTCGGTCAATGCAGTGGCAAAATGTTCAATGTCTACGTCAGTGGTCAGCTCTGTCGCCGCGACCACCAGCAAATTCTCCGCCCACGGTGCATCGGGCCGGAGTCGCGAAACTGGAAGGCCCGCAATGATCTTCTCTGCGGCCAGCGCATCAACAATGCCCGCCGCTGGTTTAGGCAAGCGCAGCGTGAATTCATTGAAGAAATTGGGCGTCAGAAGTTGAACGCCGGGCACGCGGGCGAGACGTTTGGCAGTCGCGACTGCGCGTTCGTGGTTCATATGCGAGAGTTTCCGGAACCCCTCCTCCCCCAACAGTGCCATGTGGATGGTGAAGGCGAGGCAGCACAGACCGGAATTCGTGCAGATGTTGCTCGTCGCCTTTTCGCGGCGGATATGCTGCTCGCGCGTTGACAAGGTCAGCACAAAGCCGCGGCGTCCGTCCGCGTCCTTGGTCATCCCAGCGAGCCTGCCAGGCATGGCGCGCACATATTTGGACTTCACCGCAAAGAGGCCGACATAGGGCCCGCCGAAGTTCAACGCGTTGCCGATAGACTGCCCCTCAGCGGCCACAATGTCCGCTCCCATATGCCCCGGCGGGGTTACGAGGCCCAATGAAACGACCTCCGCAACAACGGCGATGGTCAATGCGCCCTTGGCCGCGGCGGCCTCAGAAATCGGTGTTAGGTTGTGTAGTCCGCCAAAGAAGTCCGGGTTCTGAACAACAATGCAGGCCGTGTCGCCATCGATCAGCGCTGCTGCCATATCGGTGCCGCCAGGGACGCTCTCGCTTGTGACGACGGTCAAGCCGGCTGTCTCGGCGGTCGTCATGATCACATCCGCATACTGAGGATGCAGATTACCCGAGAGCACGATGCGTTTGCGGCCCGTGATACGAGCCGCCATCAAAACGCCCTCCGCCGCCGCCGTTGAGCCGTCATAGAGCGAAGCGTTTGCGACCTCCATCCCCGTCAGCAGCGCCACCTGGGTTTGGAATTCGAAGAGATACTGCAACGTACCTTGCGCGATTTCCGGCTGGTATGGGGTGTAGGAGGTGAGGAACTCCGAGCGCTGGATCAGATGATCGACTGAAGAGGGCACGTGATGCCGGTAGGCGCCAGCGCCGAGGAAGAAGGCGCTGTCATTGGCGCTGAGATTGCGAGCGGCGAGTTTAGAGAGGTGGCGTTCCACTTCAATCTCGCCCTTATGCGCGGGAAGATCGACAGGCCCTTTCAACCGCGCCGCATCCGGAACATCCTTGAACAGATCATTGATCGAAGGCGCGCCAATGCGCGTCAGCATGGCAGCGCGGTCGCGGTCGGTCAGTGGCAGATAACGCATGATTTACCCCAATTCCTTGATGTAGGACTGATATTGCGCATCGGTCATGAGACCGTCCCACTCGCCCCGATTACTAATCTTGAGTTTGAGAAACCAGCCCTCGCCCGCTGGGTCGGCATTGACCTTGGCGGGTTCGCCAGTCAATGCATCGTTCACCGCAACAACCTCCCCGCTCATGGGCGCGTAGACTTCGGATGCGGCCTTGACGCTCTCGACCACCGCCGCCTCGCCTTTCGCGTCCACCTTTTTGCCCAATAGCGGCAGGTCGACAAAGACCACATCGCCCAATTGCTGAGCCGCATAGGGTGTGATGCCAATCGTGGCGACATCGCCATTCAGGCTGATCCATTCATGGTCTTTCGTATAGCGGCGTTCGGACATTTCGGTCTCCTGGGCTTGGCGTGATGTGGGCTAGCTGGGTTTATGGAAACGTTTTGGAACGAAGGGCATGGCGCTCACACGCGCCGTCAATGTCTGCCCGCGGACGATCACGCCAATCTCGGTACCGTCTTTGGCGTGAGCGCGGTCGACATAGCCCATCGCGACAGGGGCATTAAGGGACGGCGCAAAGCCGCCGCTTGTGACTTTGCCGATGACGGCGCCTTGCGGACTGACAATGTCTGCGCCTTCGCGCGCAGGCAGACGGCCATCAAAGCGCAAGCCTACCCGTTGACGTGCAGGGCCCGCAGCCAGATCGGCCTGCACCTTGGCGGCGCCAGGAAAGCCGCCAGCTTCGCGCCGGCGCTTGGAGATGGACCATGTCAACGCTGCCTCAATGGGCGTCGTCTGCTGATCAATATCATGTCCATAGAGACACAAACCGGCTTCCAACCGCAGACTGTCGCGTGCGCCCAGACCAATCGCGGCGGTATCGGGATGCCGCAGCAAGGTACGCGCGAAGTCCGTGGCGATCGCTTCGGGTACGGAGATTTCAAAACCGTCCTCTCCCGTATAGCCCGAACGCGTGACGATGAGTTGCTGGGTACCAATGCTGAACCAGCGCATGTGCATGAACGCCATGGCCGCAACGCCAGGCAACACGGTCTCCAACACGTCCACGGCGCGCGGCCCCTGCAGCGCTAGGAGCGCGCGATCTGGCTTACGGCTCAATACTGCATTGTCATGGATGTGGCGTTCGATGTGCTCGAAGTCTTCTGCCTTGGTGGCGGCGTTCACGACAAGAAAGAGGGAGCCCTGCCCCGGCTCATCTTCGGGACGGGTGATCATCAGATCGTCCATGATCCCGCCAGCGTCGTTGAGCAATTGCGTGTACCGCATCTGCCCTGGCTTCAGGTTCAGAATGTCGCCCGGCACGAGATGCTCAATCACACTCGCAATATAGGGATGGCGGTGGTCGAGGTCCTTTTGCACGCCATTCCAGCCGAACAAGAACGCCTGACCCATATGGGACACGTCGAAGAGGCCTGCTTTCTCCCGCGTGTGGAGGTGCTCCTTTAGAATGCCCAGCGGGTAATTGACCGGCATTTCATAGCCAGCAAACGGCACCATTTTGGCGCCAAGCTCTCGATGAAGGTCATAGAGTGGGGTCCGGCGCAGCGGTCCGGTCGTGTCTTGAGCCACGGTCTTTGTCCCTCGTCACAACGCAGCGCGGCGCACGGGGAGACAGCCCCCCCGCCCTTGTCCGCGCCCCGTCTGTCAGGGAACCTGAGAGATTTGACCGGGCGGCCCGCCCAGCTTACCCCGTCGGTGGGGACCCATTCGATGGGACCCGCTTTCCAGACCTTATCGGCGCAATGCGGTCCTTTTGCCTGAGAGTTTCGGAGGCTTCTTGCTCCTTCGGCGGCGGGGCCCCTTGGCGCGGCCCTGCTCTCTCCCGCATTGCGATACTCGGATAATAGGGTGGACGCCGGATTAGTCAATTCGGATGAAGTGCTCGCCTCTCACATCCGCTCAGGAATTGTGATGCCGAGAAGCCCCAACACAAGTGTTAGCTGATCCAAAACCATCCGGCACAGCGCCAGCCTTGCACCACGGGCCTCCGGGACGGGCTCGCTCATGATGTGGTGCTCGCCATAGAACCGGCTGAAGCCTTGCGCCAATTCAAAGGCGAAATCGCACAGGACATTCGGCGCGCGGCGTGATTCGGCCTGCGCCAACACATCCGGCAAGCGGCTCAAGCTGAGGGCCAGCTCCCGCTCGGACGCGGAGGTGACCATGACTGGTGCCACTGCAAAGCCCTGCTCTTCAGCCCGGCGCAGCAGCGATTTGATCCGCACTGCCTGATATTGCAGATACGGGCCTGTCTCACCCTCGAAGCGGGTGAAGCGGACGAGATCAAAGATATAGTTCGTGGTCCGATAATTGGTTAAGTCGGCGAACTTGATGGCGGCCAAGCCTACAGCATTGGCGATCGCATCGCGCTCTTCGCTGCTATAACTTCCCGCGATCCCCTGCTCGTCCAAGCGTTGCCGTGCCTCATCCTGGGCTTGGGCAATCAGGTCGAACAGCTTTACTGAGTCACCGGAGCGGGTCTTATAAGGCTTGCCGTCGGTACCATTCACAGTACCGAAGGCCACATGTTCCAGATGCGCCTTGCCATTCAGCGCCGCTTTACGTGACGCCCGGAACACACGCTCGAAATGGTCCGACTGGCGCTGATCCACCACATAGAGGATCTGATCAGGGTCAACCTCGCGCACGCGGTCAATGATCGTGGCAAGATCGGTAGTCTCATAAAGCGCGCCGCCATCCGACTTCCGCACGATGAGCGGTGGCATCTCCTTCTTGTCCCCCTCTTGATCGATAGGAACAACGAGGGCGCCTTCGCTTTCAACTGCCACACCACGCATCTGCAAATCGTTGACCATGGGCTCAACCAACGGATCGGCGTCGCTCTCGCCCTTCCACCAATCCGGGTGGACGCCAAGGCTTGCCAATTCGCGTTTGACGGTCTCGATGGAGACATTCTGGAAGTGCCGCCACAAGGCGCGATACCCTGGCCTGCCAGTCTGCAGATCGGCCGTCGCTTGCCGTGCTTGGTTCAAACGATCTGCATCGGCCTTGCACGCCGCGGACGCGCGGGGATAGAGAACTTCCAAATCATCCGTCGTCACGGGCGAAGTCTCAGGATAGGGGCCTGAGTACGCTGGATCGAAATAGGGCAATTGCGGCAGTTCCCGCTCAACCTCAGTGATCAACTGACCCATTTGCAGGCCCCAATCCCCGAAATGCACATCGGAATAGACCGTATCTCCCGCAAAGCGGAAGAGACGCTGCAAGCAGTCCCCTATGATGGTCGAGCGCAAATGGCCGACATGCATTGCCTTGGCGATGTTCACGCCGACAAAGTCGATGATCACGACTTGGCCTGGCGACCGCAGCGGCACGCCACATCGCCGATCGTCAGCAAAGGTGCGCAAATGGTCCGTGAGCGCCTGATCGGTGAGTGTCAGATTGATAAAGCCGGGGCCCGCAATCTCAACCTTCGCAAAGCGCGGGTCTTCCTTCAGACGTGCCGTTACGTTCTCGGCAATCGCGCGTGGATTGGCCTTCGCAGCCTTGGCGGCAGCAAGCGCACCATTGCATTGGAATTGAGCGAGGTCCGGCCGGTCGGACCGCTGCACGACGCCATAGTTCGCCTCTACGCCAGCCTCCAGAAAGGCGGCGCCCACAAGAACCGAAAGGTCTTGAGTCAATTGAGGCACGGGCAGAGCGCTACCTTATGGCGTGAGCGCGCGCAACTGCTCCCTGGAGAGCTGAAAGCCGGTTAACACGGTCATGTCATTTGCCGTATGTCCGCCGTCAATCGGCACGCTGATCCTATCGACCTGCTCCTGGACACTGATCACCGTCTTGCCGTCCGAAAAGCCAATGCGCGCGGGGAAGATTTCCTTGGCGATAATCTTGTCCTTGCGCTGGATCGCCACAAAGTAGGGGACTTGGACGGGCTTGGCTTCGACATTGGGCGCCAGTCTTGCATCAATTCGGATCGAGAGGCTCAGCTTCAGCGCGCCAGCGCGTTGCTCGCAAGCCACCGTCGGGTTGCTCATCGTGGCGTCATACGCCCGCACGTTGGGATCGCCCCCTGCGCCCATCTGAACAAAGGTATTCGTCTGGGGGATGATAGCGGCTTTGGGGCAGGCCATGGCTGGCGCCGCTATCGCAGCCGAAACGGAAAGCGCCAGGCAAAATTCGCGCATCATGTCTTCGACCGCTTTCCCTTTGAGCGTCGGCAGATGGCCAGAAGCGGACTTAGTGCCTAATCGCCTCTAGTTGCGCCATGCTGAGCTGAAAGCCCACAACAACTTCGAAATCCGTAGCCCCAATCCGATTGCCTAGCGGCAATTCAATCCCATCCACAGTCTCTTCTAATTTAATGACCGTTTTACCAGCGGGAAACTCGATTTGGCGTTGCACGATATCCTTGTAAACGATGGCGGGTTCTGCCGCCCAAACAAAGATCACGGCTGCATAATAAGGGATCATCATCGACCCCGCCTTGTCGGCGCTCATTTCCATCTTGAACGTGACGGTGAGTTCCAACTCATCATCGCCGCGTTTGCATGAAATCGCCGGTTCCGAAATCTTGCCTTCAACCTGCGGGCCATCGCCGCCGGGCAACGTGATCCAACGGTCGGTGTCCTGAAGCACTTTCACGCGCGGGCACAAGGCCTGTGCGGGCGCCACGAAAGCCAAAAAGCCAGCTGCGGCCAAGAGCGCAATACGCATTACAGATTCCCCAAAACGAGATGGGGCCAGGACCACTTCGGCCACCGCCCCGCCCCGACGCCAGATAGGCCGCCCAAGCAAGCTCTAGAACAAGCCGCGAACAAAACCAAACAACCCGCCGCTCGAATCGCGGCGCTTCTCCAGTTGTTCAGGCTTCAATTGAAAGCCCACCAGGACGTGATAGTCGCGCGAACCCACCATGGGTTTCAGCGGGATTTCGATGTCCGTCATTTCCTCTTCCGCTGACATATCCTGATTGCCCGCGGGGAAGTTTACGGTCCGGGTGACGATTTCCTTGGATATCAGTGTTGGCTCAGCCGACTGCATATAGGCAACTGCGACGAAGTAGGGCAGATCGACCTTGCCAGCGGATGCAGATTTGCCGGTCATCCTGAAGCGCAGTTTGGCAACAGCCTTGCCCTCTTCCATGGTGCATTCGATCTGCGGGTCGGAAATTTTTGCCTCAACCGAAGGACCCAGATCATTCATCGGGACCCAGGACTCTGTGTCTTCAACCACGACCGCCTTTGGGCAGGCCAAGGCGGCACTTGTGCCAGCCAGAAGTCCGAGTGCTGCCAATCCAGCTGCTGCCCGAATGAAGTTCTTACGCATTGTCCACTCCTCCTCATGGTTGCCTTGGGGGCACGTCAAATCTTGTTATGCGTTCCGTCGCAAAGGGGCGCCTTGTCCGTCTGCTTGCAGGCACAAAAGTACAGCGTCCGGCTTGCCTCCGCCTTGTACTCTTGTGGCACAAAGGCCGATCCTTTGTGGCTGCCATCGCAAAAGGGCTGCCGTTGCGACTGCCCGCAGGTGCACCACCAATAGCTACGGTCAGCCTCAACATCGACCGCGATGGGCGCCTTCTGCGCGACATGACCCTTTGCCGACACTGCCGTGATCTCCTTTGATAACACGCGCCCCATCTTGGTCTTGCATTTGTCGCAGACACAGCCAAGTTTGCTAGTGTCCCCGAACTCCTCCAGTCAGGTGTGGCGTAAAATGCTTGGCAGCCTTGCAAAAAAACAACAGTTACGCCTAAAGCTCGCCGCCCCTCGCGGGTTCTGCGCCGGAGTTGACCGCGCGATCCAAATCGTTGATTTGGCTCTGGAGAAGTGGGGACCGCCCGTCTATGTGCGCCACGAAATCGTCCATAACCGCTTTGTGGTTGATAGCTTGGCCGCCAAGGGCGCCATTTTCGTCGACGAATTGGACGAGGTGCCCGCAGGCGCACCAGTTGTTTTCTCTGCCCATGGCGTCCCTAAGTCAGTGCCGGCGGAAGCTGAACGCCGAACCCTCTTGGCACTGGATGCGACCTGCCCGTTGGTCTCCAAGGTTCATGTTGAGGCAGAGCGGCATTTTGAAGCTGGGCTTGAGATCATCCTTATCGGGCATGCGGGGCACCCAGAGGTGATCGGCACAATGGGGCAATTGCCAGATGGCGCGGTGAGCCTTGTTGAAACTGTGGCCGACGCAACGCGCTTCGTCCCGCGCGACCCGGCAAGGCTCGCCTACATCACGCAAACGACCCTGTCAGTAGACGATACAGCCGAGATCGTTGGGGTCCTAAAGGCGCGCTTCCCGCAGATAGCCGGACCTCACAAGGAAGACATCTGTTATGCCACCACCAACCGGCAGGAAGCGGTGAAAGCCATCGCGCCAGGCACAGACGTCTTGCTGGTCGTGGGCGCGCCCAACTCTTCAAATTCCATGCGTCTTGTTGAAGTGGGCAGGCGTGCAGGCGCCAAGGCAGCTCAGCTTGTGCAGAGGGCTAGTGACATCGACTGGGCGCTGTTAGAGGGCGCGCACATCGCGGGGCTCACGTCTGGCGCATCCGCCCCGGAAGTGCTCGTTGAGGAGGTCATTACGGCACTGAAGGCGCGCTTTGACGTGGAAATTGAAGACGTGGTGGTGGGCACTGAGAATGTGCAATTCCGCCTGCCCCGCGTCCTCACCGCCTGACCCCGCTGGTTATCAGGCATGGCTGTTTACACTGACGTTCCCGATGATGTGCTGTTGGCGCTCTTGGAAATGTATGAGATCGGAACTCCGGTTGCCTTCAAGGGCATTGCCGAGGGGGTGGAGAACTCCAACTTTTTGCTGCAAACGACCACAGGAAATTTTCTCCTCACGCTATATGAAAAGCGCGTAGCAGCGGCTGAGCTTCCATTCTTCATCGCCCTCATGAAGCACTTGGCCGGAGCGGGCCTTCCCTGCCCGCTGCCGGTCGCGGACCGCGATGGCCAGATCCTGCAGACACTTTGCGGCCGGCACGCGGCCATTGTCACCTTTCTACCGGGCCTGTCACCCAAACGGCCAGATGCAAGGCAATGCGCAAGCGCAGGTATGGCCCTTGCCCGCTTGCATTTGGCCGGCGCCAGCTTTCCTCTGACGCGCGCAAATTCCATGGGCCCAAAGGTGTGGCGCTCCCTATTTGAGCCAAATGTCAAACGGGCAGATGAAATCAGCGAAGGTTTGGCCGGTCTGATCGGAGCGGAGCTCGATGTGCTGATGGAGCATTGGCCTCAATCCTTGCCGGCGGGGATCGTCCACGCCGATCTGTTTCCAGATAATGTTCTGTTCATTGGCACGACCATCAGTGGCCTGATCGATTTCTATTTCGCCTGCACCGATGCCTTCGCCTATGACGTTGCGATCTGCCTAAACTCTTGGTGTTTTGAGCCTGATGGAACATTCAACGTCACCAAGAGCCGTGCGTTCTTAGCCGCCTATCATGCGGTGCGGCCGCTTGAGGCTGCCGAATTGCGTGGGCTTTCGCTTCTATGCCGAGGGGCGGCGCTGCGGTTCCTTCTCACCCGATTGCATGATTGGTTGCACCGGGATACTCAAGCTCTAGTGCGCCCGAAGAACCCGCTCGAGTTTCTGCAGCGTTTGCGCTTTCATCAGCGCGTCGTTGATTCCTCCGAGTACGGGCTGATGGACATTTGAGTACCGTGACGATCTATTGCGATGGCGCGTGCTCAGGCAATCCTGGACCCGGTGGTTGGGGCGCGATTTTGATCCATGCCAAGGGCGAGCGAGAGATTTTTGGCGGCGAAGCGCTCACTACCAACAACCGCATGGAACTGACTGCCGCCATAGAGGCGCTCAATGCGATCTCGCGGTCATGTGCGGTCGACGTCTATACTGACAGCCGCTATGTGATGGATGGCATGCAAAAGTGGCTTGCGGGATGGAAGCGAAATGGTTGGCGCACCGCGGACAAGAAGCCGGTCAAGAATGATGATCTGTGGGTGAAACTGGACGAGGCAGCCTATCGCCATCAGGTGCGCTGGCACTGGGTGCGTGGGCATTCTGGTGACCCGCTGAACGAGCGGGCTGACGCCCTGGCGCGCCAGGGAATCGCGTCATTGGGACGCTAAAATCCCCTGCCTGTCATCCACCCAAAGGGACGTTCGGCGCGCCGCAGGTCGAAATCGTCAATGCCGGGAGGCGGCTCTGAGATCGGGCGGTAAATCACCACGGTCGCCATGTCATAGAGGGTGTGGGCGATTATCGCAGGCACTAGCGACCCGCTGTAGATGACGCTCACGGCTGCGGTGTAGCCAAAGATACCGGTGGCCAGAATGCCGCCTGCGCCCTGATAAGCGTGCCCCAGGCCAAACAAAATCGAGGTTGTAAGCGCCGCGCTCCAAATATCGCCGCCTGCCCATTGGGTGAACAGGATCAGCAGGAACCCGCGAAACACGATCTCTTCCAAGATCCCGGCCGTCGGGCAAAGCACGAGCAGAAAGGCAGCTTTTTCCGCAAATGTCTTCGGTTGTAAGATAAGGCCTTGGCGCGTGCGCTTCGCACCCAAAGACTTTGCCAGCGCATAGAAGCCAATGGCGATACCGATCCAGACCAAAAGCAGACCAGCACTCCAAAGAACGATATCGTCCATGGGCGTGTCGGTGATGATGCGCAGCGATACCAAGAGGTCCGTGATGGTCCGCCCCTGCGGCCACGCAACCGCCATCATGTACAGCGTGATTGCAAAGATGAAGACCAACCACTTGGTCAGCGGATCAATGAGATAAAGGGCCAGCCGCTCGGAGCCGGCCGTCGCGATGTAGCGTCCTAGGCCCGCGATGCCGGATGCCGCGAACCATGTAATGACAAAAAACACAAGCATCAGCGGGACATGGTTCAGCGCGGCCGATCCCGCGACAGCCCACGCCCAGATCGCCTGAAACACCCAAACCAAATCCAACGGCACGTCCCCCAAAGAGTGCCTATAATAGGCTGAGGACGTGCTCCGCAGAAGAGACTTTGAAGTCGCCCGCTGCTTCTATTTCGAGGCGCGTGACTTTCATGTTGTCGACGATCATCGCATAACGCTGGCTGCGTACACCCATACCGAACTTGGTGCCGTCCAGTTCCAATCCCACCTTTTTGGTGAACTCAGCGTTGCCATCCGCGATCATATGCACCTTACCGGCAGTTGCTTGGTCCTTGCCCCAAGCATTCATCACAAACGCGTCATTGACCGACAGACAAATGATGTCCGTCACGCCCTTCTTTTTGAATTCCGCGACGTGTTCAACAAATCCCGGCAAATGGCGGGCTGAGCATGTAGGTGTGAACGCCCCTGGCAACGCGAACAGGACGACCTTCTTGTCTTTGAACAATTCTTCAGTGGTGACCGGGCCTGGCCCCTTTTCGGTCATATGCATGAGCGTCACTGAGGGAAGCACATCACCAATTTTGATCGTCATCATCTAGGTCCCTTTGTTTGCAAGGCTATTCCGGCACCCCCGATTTAGGGCGGTCCTGCACTGGCGGCAACGGAATTTCTGCGTTTGCGGATTCACAGTGCGTTCTAGGCTGTGGACTCACTCATCCCGAGGCGGCCAAGCCTGAGGCGGCGGTTCAAGAGGGCCAGGATAGACCATAGTGGTTGGCGTTGCTCCAAAGTGCCCAGACCGGTCAGCCTGCGCGCCAACGACCCAGATTTGCTCCAAGCTACGCCGTCCATCAAACACAGTGATCCGAACGCGCTCGCCGCGTAACCCATGCTTGAGTTTGCTAGGACCGTCCTCCAAAC
>DMER01000213.1:33243-45974 GCA_003451645.1 Alphaproteobacteria bacterium
GTAACCCATGCTTGAGTTTGCTGGGACCGTCCTCCAAACTCGCCGCGAAAATCCAACGCTTTTGGCCGTCCTGACTGGCGATCCGCATCGCTTGACGAGGCGGTTCGCCTGGGGCCGTTTCGAACAGCACCAATGGCTTGCTGAGTCCATACTGCGTTTCTAACTCGACACGAAGCTGCGGCGTGGTTCCACCTTGGCTCACAGTGACCTTGTCGACGCGAAAACCCGATAAATCCTGGTTGTTTGTCGGAACTGTCGCAGCGAAGCTGTTGATGGTTCGCAAGTGGCGCGATGCAGCATTTGGTTGATCCGCGGGCAGCGCCGGGACCCTCAACGACAAGGCGGCGAAGGCTGGCACACAAACCATCCGGCACGTTGCGAAGCGAAATTTCAGTTGCAGATCAATATCTTGTCCCGATTTTAGAGGAGTCACTTGCAATGGAAAGACCAAATGGTCGCGATAAACGCGCAAAGAATGGCCGAAAAGGTCGTGGCGCTCAGGCGCTGGCCATGACAATTCAGGTGCCCATCTCAAATTTCGCGACCCAGTCCAATCGAATGAGGGTGGCATACCGCTCTCGCCGGGGGCACGCCAGTAGGTCCACCACCCTTGACGCAGCTTGATTTCAATTCCCAAAGGCACGGCCTTTGCCCCGTCAACTCCAGATTGACCAAGTACCAACCTAACAGCTGCGGGTCCCGAGCGGACCCATTCGGTCTCAAGTGCCTGCGCAATTCTCTGCCCTGGCAAAGGTGACGGTTGTACAAAATGCTGCGCGGAGAGGATGCTTAACAGACATAAAACTACTACAACAGCCTGGGATAAACGCGTGTACATTTTGGGTATACTGTTAATCTGCTTTTATGCCCTTTTGTGCATGATATCCCTCGCGACGGCGCTGCGGATGTCCAGGGGGAAGCGCGTAGACTGCGTCCCATCAGCGTTAGTCGCGAGCTCAACCGTTCCGGTATTGGATCGCGAATTGGGCTCCTCAGCCAGGGTTTCGTGCGCGCAACGGTACAATCATTCGTGATGGGGACTTTTGGCCTCTTGCGTCTTCCAGCCTTGTAGGAAAGAGGTTAATTTTGAAGATGGATTTATTCCGCAGACAGCCACCCGGAACTGGAAGCCGCAGATCCCAAACCGGGGTACTGCAGGGGCATATCCTTATTGCCTCGCCTGGTGCTGAAGACCCCATGATCGAAAAGGCCGTTTGTTTCGTTGTGTCTCACAATAATCACGGCGCGATGGGACTTTTGGTTAACAAGCCGGTTGCAAACATTTCTTTCGTGGACTTGCTGAAGCAATTGTCGATCCATACGCGTGTGGAGGCACAAGTGCCGGTACAGTTCGGTGGCCCTCGCGAAACGGCACGGGGATTTGTCCTTCATTCTATTGACTACAGCGGGCAGGATGCGACCGTTGGCGTGATCAACGGCGTGAATCTGACCACAACCGTTGACATTCTAAGGGATATTGCCGAAGGCCGAGGTCCAAAGCAGGCGATGGTCGCTTTGGGATACCTAAGTTGGCCGAGCGGAGTGCTCGAACGCGAAATGGGAGACAACCTTTGGCAGCACTGCACCCCTGATGAATTCTTGCTCTACAGCCCGGACTTCGCCGCTAAATGGACGCACGCCATTCGCAAACTAGGGTGTGATCCCTCACAGTTTTCGCGGCATAGTGGCCGGGCCTGACCGCCTCACTGCCTGAATGGTGCTCAAAGCGGTCTGTTGCTGTGCGGCAAGCAGCTTCTCCGCATTGCGAATCTCGAGCGGTCCACCAAACAAATAACCTTGGGCAAAATCGCAACCAAGTTGCGCGAGAGCAATTGCCTCAGGCTGACTTTCCACGCCCTCCGCAATGACAGCCATGTTGAGGCTTTGACCGAGAGCTACAATGGATTTCACAATCGTTTTTGCGTTCGAGCTTTCGGTCATTGTCTGTACAAAGGACCGGTCGATCTTGAGCGCGTCAAAGGGAAACCGTTGAAGCTGGCTCAACGAGGAATACCCGGTGCCGAAATCATCGATGGCCAGCCCGATCCCAAGCGCCTTCACCTGCTTGAGCGCTTGTGCCGACTTTTCGGGGTCGCTCATGACAACCGATTCCGTGATCTCTAGCCGCAGACTGTGCGGTGCCACCGGACTGGACTGAAGTGCGGCCTGGATCTCGCGCTCAAAGTCGTTCCTGAACAATTGCCGGGGTGAGACGTTGACGCTCATAAAGTATGGCTGCTTGGCCGGATATATCTGCTGCCAGCGCGCGAGCTGCTCTGCAGCTTGACGAAGCATAAAGGTCCCCAATGGGACGATAAGTCCGGTCTCCTCGGCGAGCGGAATGAACTCCATAGGATTGATAACGCCGCGTTGATGGTGGCGCCAGCGCATAAGCGCCTCGAAGCCAGCTACCGCGCCTTGCCTCAAGGCTATGATTGGCTGGAAGACAATCTCGATTTGATTGCGCTCAAGGGCGCGGCGCAAATCCGCGTCAAGGGTCAGGCGCTCGGCGGAGTTCGTCCGCATTTCCGGTTTGAAGACCTCAAAGCCGCCCAATCCGCTGCGTTGGGCGTGGTGCATAGCGACCTCAGCCTCGCGCAGGGCATCGCCACCCAGACGGTGCCGCTGCGCCAGCTCAACCGCACCAATGCTGGCCGCAGGGTAGATGTCTTGCACCCCGACATGCACCGGACTGGCAAGCGCGTCGCGCACGCGCATCACGGCTGTGTCCGGCGCATTTCCATAATCATCAGGCAGAAGCAGCATCGCGAATTCATGGGAACCGACGCGCGCCAGAATATCCGCGGGACCTGCGGCATCCTGCAAGGCATCGGCGATGTCGTTCAAGAAGCGGTCTCCAGCCACCTCTCCTAGGTTCTCTTTGACCGCGCGTACTCGATCGACCTCAATGGCCATCACCACGCCACGCGGGCTCACGCCTGCTTGAGCCATGGTCGCAAAGACCTGATCCAGCCGATTCAGGAACAAACTGCGGCTGGCCAGACCGGTTTCCTTGTCCAGCTTTTCCTCGTGCGGCTTAACGGCCTCTTTCTGCTTGAGTTCGGTGATATCGCTCACGATGCCAATGCACCGTGACGCGTCGCCGCGCCGGCCAGCAATGCAACTGGCTTTAAGCTGCATCCACCGGATCGCTCCGCGGGCATGCCGCATCCGCACGTCCAGCGTGAAAGACGCATTACCTTTGGAACGGTATGTGGCGATTCCTTCCTCATAGGTGCGCGCGTCGTCTGGGTGCACGAGTGCGGCCCAAGCACGTTCCGAAGTACCGAGACTTCCTTGGCTTAGACCCAACATCGCCTCGACCGAGGGAGACACGTAGAGCGTGCCCGCTTCGATGTTCCAGTCCCAAAGGCCCTGGTGTGCTGCGGCGAGTCCTAACGCATAGCGGTGCTGGCCCTCGCGAGCCGCACGCCGTTCCTGAAGCAACTGATCGGCCTCGTCTTCGCTCAAAACGGGTTTTCGCGGCGCTGCGGCAGCAAAAGCCATCAGCAAAAGCCCCATCACAAAGGCGCCGTCCAGGATCAGTGGCCAGCCAGTCATGGCAGCTCGCCAGCTATCCGGCAACAGCGCCGGAGCTAGACCGGCAAGCAAGATGATAAACACCGCCATGACCAGAGACTTGGCTCTGCTGTTACCGCCGGCAAGTTCAATCCCTACAATTCCGAGGCTCAAAAGACCCGCAACCCCAAGCATGATGGCCAAGATGCTGGTCGCAATCTCAAGGCCCATCGCCGCGACTAATGCCATCGCAATAGCCAAGACGCCGCTTGCCTCAGCCGCCAACGTCCATGGTCTGCGGTCTTTGGGCATCTCCAACGAAATGGTCAGAAAGCGCAGGGCTGTCGCCGCAAAGGCCGCTCCGGCGAGCGCTAGACCGCCGAGCCCCAGATTGACTATGCCTGCACTACCCAACAGTAAGGCCAAGGCTGCTAAAACCGACACCCCGCCCCAAAAGGGCGCCGCTGCAAAGCGCAAGACCGCAAGACCGGTGAGCCAGGCGGCTGCCGCGATGAGTGCGCCCGCGAACAGGCCACGCAACATCATCGCCTGGGCAATTGTTTTGTCCCACGCTTGTGGTTGCCAAAGCCGCCATGCACCTTCGACCTCTACATTTCTGAGTTGGAGTATGACGGTCGCCTTGGCTTTGGGCTCCAAACGGATATCCGCCGTGTAACCTTCCCGGCCAGGGATCATCGCGGCACTGACGCCTTCACCTTGAACACTTATGGCAACCCAAGGCGAGCCGCGCGCCGCCCAAAATGAGCCAAAGGGTCCAATACTCGCCGGCTCCAGATCCAGACGGCGGAGAATTGGGGCATCAACAGGATTGACGACATCAAAGGCAAGCCAACGCGGCCGGTCAGCCGGTGCGATGCCCGCCACAATTTCCGGTTTCGATTGCAGTTCGCGCAAGGCAATCGAGATTTCGGCTACAGGATGCTCCAGCGGTACCGCCTGCGCACGCGCATGGTTTTGTGCCACCGCGGCGAAGACTGCGGCTGCAACGAGCAATAGTCGCCAGATTGGGGCCATCATGCCTTCAGCGATAGCGGCTCTGTGTTAATGGCGTGTTATCCCTTTTGCGCAGCGCGCCAGTCGTCTTCCAGAATTGCGAACAACAAATGGTCGTGCCAAGTGCCGTCAATCTTCAGATATTTCACCGCATAGCCTTCCTCGCGGAAGCCGCACTTCTCCAGGACGCGTTTGGATGCGGCATTTGAGGGCAGACACGCCGCTTCAACCCGGTGGAAATTGAGCGCGGTGAAGCAGTGACCAAGCACCGCCTGCACGGCCGCGGTCATGAGGCCCTTGCCCGCAAAAGGCGCTCCAGTCCAATACCCTAATGAAGCGGCCTGCGCCACACCGCGCCTGACATTCGTCAACGTACATCCACCCGCCAAGCGTCCATCCGGCAAGATTATCCAAAAGGCATAGCCGCGGTCGTCGCGAATGTCCTGCGAATAGCGGGTCATGCGGCGCCGGTAAGCAGTCTTGCTCAGTTCATCTGGCCCCCACGTAGGCTCCCACGGCTGTAAGTGATCCCGGCTGATGTCTCGGAGCCTTGCCCATGCCTCATAGTCCGTGCTTTGCGGATAGCGCAGCGTTGCGACTTTCGCGTCGAGCAGCGGTGAGCCTGGTTTCGCAAACGGGTTCAAGAGCGCCAATGGCCTGCCTCTTTGGAGTGTGGTGGGTCTTGTTCCCTACCGGGTCACGTAAAGCGGGCGGCGATGTGTTCGAAGCTATCCAATTTCTTCAAGGGGCCCATCGCTGCCAAGGACATCGGCCCGGTTTGCGCTGCACGGCCTGCAAAGGCTCGCACCGCACCCGCATCGATGCCCGCCAATTTGTCCAAGATCTCCGCTTGCGTCAAAAGCCGGCCATAAGCCCAAAGGTGTCCAATGATCTGCTCACAGCGCGCCGAGGGTGATTCCAGCGCCATCAACATACCGGCACGCAACTGTGCCTTGGCCCGCTCAACCTCATCGCTGGTTACTGAGCCCTCCATAGCGGCCATTTCGCCAGCAACGACCTTCAAAAGCTCACTCGCCTGACCAGCGCTTGTCCCCGCATAGACGCCAAATAGCCCGCAATCCTTGTAGCTCTGGCCAAAGCAGTAGATTGAATAGCAAAGACCACGCTTTTCGCGCACCTCTTGAAACAAACGCGAAGACATCCCCCCACCCAGTGCGGTCGCATAAACCTGACTGATCAACGCATCGTCATGGCCCAGGGCCACGCCCGGCCAAGCGATGCTGAGATGAGCTTGTTCGAGATCGTCTTCCGCGCGGAATTCTCCGCCCGCATAGGTGCCAGCCTCTGGCGTCACCGGCCCTTGGCTCGTCAGTCCGGCGAAGGCCTCGCTCGCAAGCCGCACGATGTCATCGTGGTCGACAGCCCCTGAGGCGACCAAGGTCATTGCTGGCGCATGGTAATGCGCGCGCATATAGCCGCGCAGAGCCTCAGCATCAAAAGAGGACACGCTGTCGATCGTCCCCAGAATGGGCCGGCCCATCGCCTGTGCCGGGAAGGCAGCGGCCTGCAAGTGATCAAAAATGATATCGTCCGGCGTATCTTCGGCCTGCCCTATTTCCTGAATGATGACGCCGCGCTCGCGCTCAAGCTCTTCGCCCTCAAAGGTCGAATTCTGGAGAATATCAGCTAGGAGATTAATGGCGAGCGGCATGTCCCCTTTGAGGATGCGCGCGTAATAGGCCGTCTGCTCCCGTGCTGTGTAAGCGTTCAAATAGCCGCCAACCCGCTCGATCTCCTCAGCAATCTGCCGGGCTGTGCGCGTCTTTGTCCCCTTGAAGGCCATGTGCTCAAGCATGTGCGAGATGCCGTGCTCTTGGGTAGTTTCGTTGCGCGCGCCGGCATTGACCCACACACCCACCGACGCACTCTCCAAATGAGGCATCGGGTCAGTCACAATGGTTAGGCCATTGTTCAGTTTGGACGTGACGATCGCCATTAAAGCGCGCCTCTTTGTTGTACTACTGTCAGAAGATAGTCTTTTAACGCGTTGATATCCGCTGGCAAGTCCACGCAGCGCTCAGGCAATGTCTTCAAGGCTGACAGTTCCGCCGGGATGTCTGGTGCAAAGCCCAAACTGGCGTGGATGGCCGCTTCGAACTTTGCAGGGTGTGCGGTCGCCAAACAGACGACCGGGCCGCGCTCCGTCAGGTCTTGCGCGAACGCCGCCGCAACGCCGGTGGCTGTATGCGGATCAACGACCATACCCGTTGACTCATGGACCCGCCTGATGGCCGCAAAGGTTTGGGTTTCATCTGCGGCAAAAGCGCCAAACGTCGCTTGCATCTCCGTCAACACTGGCGATGGAACAGTGAAAGCGCCGGTCTGGGCAAATTCCTCCATCAAGGCCATCGTTTGGGTTGGGTTCCTGCCGGATGCATCGAAGAGCAGGCGCTCAAAGTTGCTCGCGACTTGAATGTCCATCGATGGGCTGTGCGTTGGCGTGACAGTGCGGCGTTCATAGCGGCCGGTCGTGAGCGCACGCGCCACGATGTCGTTGCTGTTGGTCGCAGCGATCAGACGGGCAATGGGCGCCCCCATTTTCTTCGCGGCGTAGCCTGAGAAAATGTCGCCGAAATTGCCGGTCGGTACCACAAAGGTCACGGGGCCCCGCCCGCGTAAGGCCGCGCAGGCCGTGATGAAATAGACCGTCTGGGCCGCGAGCCTCGCCCAATTGATCGAGTTGACCGCGCTGAGCTGCATCTGCGCGCTAAGGTTTCTGTCCGCAAACAGTGCCTTGACCAGCGCTTGTGCCGTGTCGAAGTCGCCTTCGAGGGCAATGTTGTGCACGTTTGGCGCCATCACCGTTGTCATTTGGCGGCGCTGGATCTCCGAGACCCGGCCCTTTGGGTGCAGCACGACAATGTCGAGGTTGGGCCTGCCTGCAAGAGCCGCGATCGCCGCCGAGCCCGTGTCGCCGCTGGTCGCCGCCAATACAGTTAGTCTCCGGCTTTCACGCTCCAGGCGCTGGGCCATCAGGGGCCCCAATAGCTGGAGCGCGAAATCCTTGAAGGCAAAGGTGGGCCCGTGAAAAAGCTCGAGCATCCAAAGATTGGGTGCCAAGGGTCGCAAGGGTGCGACTTCGGGATGGCGGAACTGAGCGTATGCGCCGGCAATCGCGCCGTTCAAGTCGAGCGCGGTCTCAGATCCGCCTAATGCGCTCAGGACCGCCTCGGCCACCTGCCCATAGCGCTGGTCTGCAAAATCATTGAATTGCTTCGGGCTTAACTGAGGCCAAACCTCAGGCACGTAAAGGCCGCCATCAGGCGCCAGGCCCGACAGGACAATGTCGTCAAAGCTCAAATGCGGGGCCAGCCCCCGCGTGCTCAAATGTTTCACGTTCGCCCGATCCGTCCACGCGACCAATGGAAGGCGATGTATACCCCGAAAAGGGTCAGCGCCAGCCCATACCACGTTAGCGCATAGACCAAGTGGTTGTTGGGGATGTTGAGGGCATAGGCTTGAGGTCTCGGCCAAGCCGGACGTACTGGACTTTCGGGCTCCATCCGCAAGATGGCCGCGGTCTTCAGTTTCAGGCCCAAATGGCGCGCCATGCCCACGCCGTCCCAATGGTACCAGCGTGGCTCACTCAGGTTTGCGGGCGGGGTAAAGGTGCCCGCACTTTGCGGGGGGGCCCAAACGGCAATTCCCTGCAGCTGATCTGGACAGTCTGTCGATTGGCGCCAATCGCTTTGGCCCTTCAAAATCGCGTTCGGGACAAAGCCGCGCGCGACCAGGACGGCATCGCCATTTGGAAGGAGGCCTGGTGTTATGACAGTGGCGCCCGGAATCGTCCGCCCGCCTTCAACGATGAAACCATTGACAAGGGCTTGACGCTGGCAATCCGTCGGCATCGCAATCTGGACACGGCGGTACTCAGGGTCCGGCGACGATAGCACCTGCTCCAGAGGGACCGGCTGTTCCGCAGCTCTTGCCGCCACTTTGTCAAGAAAAGCGTGCTTTGCGGCCCGGCGCTGAATCTGCCAGGTTCCCAGCGCCACAAGGACCGCCATGGCGGTCAATGCCGCTGCCGTCAGAACAGGGTAAAGGCGAAACATCGTCCGTGCACGCACTTTCTATTCCTGGCGCCCTTCGCCCGCTTGGTGGCGGTATTGCAGCGCGATCATCAGCGCCTTGAGCGGCCGCAGCAGCAAAAGCGATAAGCCGAGCACCATAGGACCCAGGACTGCTGCATGCACCCAGTAAGGCGGCTTGAAAGTGAGTTCCAGCCACAACGCGGTAAAGGCGGTTATCGCGCCGACAATAAGAACTACAAACACCGCGGGGCCGTCACCGCTATCGGCCCGCGTCAAGTCGAGGCCGCATGTACTGCAGGCGGGCTTGATTTTGAGGAAGCCCGCGAACACACCACCTGTCCCGCAGCGCGGGCATCGGCCCAACAAGGCCACCAGCCATAGCGGGCTCCGCAGCTGGGCGTCCGCCATAGCCAATCTCTCCCCTCCTACCCGATTGGGGCGTAAGCCTAGTGCGCGGCCGTGCCAGCACCCCAAACATAGATGGCCGCAAAAAGGAACAGCCAAACCACGTCGACAAAGTGCCAATACCAGGCTGCAGCCTCAAAGCCGAAATGGCGCTCAGGCGTGAAGTGGCCGGCAAGGGCGCGGAAAAAACACACGATCAAAAAGATCGTGCCCACCACAACGTGAAAGCCATGGAACCCCGTGGCCATGAAAAAGGTCGCGCCATAAATGTTGCCCGAGAACGAAAAGGCAGCATGGCCATACTCGACCACCTGCAAGGCCGTGAAGCACAAGCCCAAGATGATCGTCAGCGCGAGGCCCCAGATCAATCCGCTGCGGTTGCCCGTTTGCACTGCGTGGTGAGCCCAGGTGACGGTTGTTCCCGATGTCAACAAGACCAAGGTGTTCAGCAACGGCAGGTGCCAGGGATCAAATGTCGCTATATCCTTTGGCGGCCACACGCCGCCAATGGTCTCAACGCGGCTGGCATGGATAAGGTCGGCGGGAAACAGCGCCGTGTGGAAATAGGCCCAGAACCAGGCCACAAAGAACATGACTTCGGAGGCGATGAAGAGGATCATCCCATAGCGCAGGCCCAGCTTGACGACTGGGGTGTGGTCACCATTGACGACCGATTCCTTGACCACATCGCGCCACCAGCCGATCATCGTGTAGATTATGATCGCAAGTCCGGCGAGCAGGACCCAGGGACCCGCATTCATTTGTACGCCGAGGATGGTAATCCCTGCGTCGCCCTTTAGCGTGCGCATGTAAATGATCGCGCCAATTGCCATGACAAAGGCACCGATGGACCCGATCAGCGGCCAAGCACTGGGCTCGACCAAGTGATAATCGTGTTTGACTTCGTCTTGCGTGGCCATGGTCTTAGTTCCTTGACGTTAGCGGCTTTTGCACATCGGCGACGCGGGATGGATCATCCTTGGCGCGGAAGAAGGTATAGGACAGCGTGATGGTCTCAACATCGGCAAGGGTCGGATCATCATTGATCGCGGGATCAATGAAAAAGCTGACGCCCATATCGGTCATTTGACCAGGCTTCAGTGGCTGATTGTTGAAGCAGAAGCAGGCGATCTTGTTAAAAAATGGCGCGGCCTTTTCCGGCGTGACATTGAAGGATGCGATGCCAACGGTCGGCGTCTCAGCTTTACTCTTTGCGCGGTAATGCACCAAGCCTTGCGCCCCGGTCTCAACGCGGATGTCCTTTTGCAGTGGGCGGAAGTCCCAATCGAGGTCTGGTGCCATGTTGGCGTCGAAGCGCACGGTGATCATCCGGCCTGAGCGCGCGCCGGGTGCCACCTCCGCCCGCAACGGCGTGCCGTCAAATCCTGTGAGCTGACAAAACATCCGGTACAGCGGCACAGATGCGAAGGACAAGCCCAGCATGGCACCCACTAAAGCCACACACCCCAAAAGCGCCTTCACGTTGCGATCGAGTTTTGTCATAGGCTTCGGTCCGCGACATTGCCGCCAAGACGGATCAGCGTGACAAAGAAGAAGAGCACCACGAGGAAAATGAGCAGACCCGCAATCGCCAAATTGCGCGGCCCTCGTGCTTTGACCTCCTCAGCCGTCAATTGCCGGTAGACGTCCTGTGCAGGCACCGACTGCGCTGGTTTCATGTCTACGCGCGCGTCAAGCGCCTCGACGTGGGATTGCTCGCGCACCTCGTTTTTGACGGGGATCAGCGATGTCATAGGCTGCTCCCTTGTGGCCAGATTAGGTGATCGAGCGCCAGCCCCAGAAAAATGAAGAACAGATAGGCAATCGACAGCGCGAAGAGCCGCAGCGCTTCGGCCCGCTCACCCGCGCCCTCCGGAGCTCTCCAAAGGCGGACCGCTTGGCCCAGAAAGGCCACGCTCAACAGACTGGCCATGATTGCATATGACACTGTTGTGGCGCCCAAGGCCCACGGGCCCAAGCTCATGGCACATGTCAGCACCGCGTACAGCACGATCTGCCGCTTGGTGGCGCGGGGTCCCGCCACCACCGGCAGCATGGGGACCTTGGCCCGGCGATAGTCTTCGTTCTTGACCAGCGCCAAGGCCCAGAAATGAGCAGGCGTCCAAAGGAATATAATCGCAAAAAGGATCAGTGGCATCGCATGCGCGACATCCCCGGTCACGGCACTCCATGCGATGACTGGCGGCAGGGCACCAGCGGCCCCGCCGATCACGATGTTCTGCGCCGTCGCGCGCTTGAGCCAAATGGTGTAGACCACCGCGTAGAAGAAGATCGTGAAAGCGAGCAAGCCCGCAGCCACATAATTCACCAGCACGCCCATCGTCAGCACCGAGATGACGCTCAGAACCATGCCAAACTCCGCTGCCGCAGAAGCGCTCATGCGTCCGGCGGGAACCGGACGGCCCGCTGTACGCGCCATGACGGCATCAATGTCTGCGTCATACCACTGGTTCAGGGCCCCGCTCGCGCCCGCGCCGATTGCGATGCACAAGATGGCGACGAATGCTTTCAACCAATGGATTTCTCCCGGCGCCATTAGCAGACCAACAATCGCCGTGAAGATGACGAGCGACATCACACGCGGCTTCAGCAGCGCCCAGTAATCGCTGAGACCCGCCTCCTGGCCGGCGCCACGCACTGAGCCGCCGCCTTCCAGACCGCCTGCGATGAACCCTGTGGCTGCCGTGTCGGTCAATGGTGATCCTTGTCGCTAATGCGCGGCAGCGTGTTGAACTGGTGGAATGGCGGCGGCGATGGCAGCGTCCACTCCAAGGTTGTGGCACCCTCGCCCCACGGATTGTCTGCGGCCTTGCGGCCACGCATGAAGGCGTCGATCACCCCAATGAAGAAGAAGAGCGTGCCAAGGATGGTAATGAAATAGCCATAGGTCGAGATCTGGTTCCATCCGGCATAGGCATCCGGATAGTCGATATAGCGGCGTGGCATCCCGGCCAGTCCTAAGAAGTGCTGCGGGAAGAAGATCGTGTTGACGCCGATGAAGGTGATCCAGAAATGCAGCTGGCCCCACAGCTCGCTGTACTCATAGCCGGTCATCTTACTGAACCAGTAGTACCAGCCTGCAAAAATCGCGAACACCGCGCCGAGCGACAGCACGTAGTGGAAATGCGCCACAACGTAGTAGGTATCGTGCAAGGCAGTGTCGACGCCCGCATTCGACAGCACAACGCCCGTCACCCCGCCCACTGTGAAGAGGAAGATGAACCCGATCGCCCACAGCATCGGCGTCTTAAAGCTGATGGAACCGCCCCACATGGTCGCGATCCACGAGAAGATCTTAACGCCCGTCGGGACCGCGATCACCATTGTGGCGATCATGAAATAGGCCTTGGTGTTCACGCTCATGCCCACCGTGTACATGTGGTGCGCCCACACAACAAAGCCGACAAAGCCAATGGCCACCATCGCATAGGCCATGCCCAGATAGCCGAATACGGGCTTCTTGGAGAAGGTCGCCACGACGTGGCTGATGATGCCAAAGCCTGGCAGGATCAGGATGTAGACCTCAGGGTGGCCAAAGAACCAGAACAAATGCTGGAACAGAACCGGGTCGCCGCCGCCCTCGGGATTGAAGAAGGTGGTGCCGAAATTGCGGTCGGTGAGCAGCATCGTAATGGCGCCTGCGAGCACAGGCAGCGACAGCAAAAGCAAGAATGCCGTGACGAGCACGGACCAGACGAACAGCGGCATCTTGTGCAG
>DMER01000213.1:46191-48870 GCA_003451645.1 Alphaproteobacteria bacterium
AGCGTCATGCCCGGCGCGCGCATATTGAAGATCGTCGTGATGAAGTTGATGGCGCCCAAGATCGACGAGGCACCGGCGATATGCAGCGACAAAATCGCGAAATCCATCGCTGGGCCCGGCGAGCCGGTCGTTGACAGGGGCGGATAGATCGTCCACCCGCCGCCCACACCGTGACCGCCGCTATCGCCCTCGACAAACATCGACAGCACAAGCAGCAGCAGGGCAAAGGGCAAGAGCCAGAAGGAAATATTGTTCATGCGGGGGAAGGCCATGTCTGGCGCCCCGATCTGGATGGGCACGAACCAATTGCCGAACCCGCCGATCAGGGCCGGCATGACCATGAAGAAGATCATGATCAGACCATGCGCGGTCACGAACACATTGTAGTAGTGCTCATTGCCGCCAAAAAACTGCACACCCGGCTCTTGGAGCTCCAGGCGGATCGCGCCAGACAGGGCACCTCCGACGATGCCTGAGATGATCGCAAACACCAAATACATCGTGCCGATGTCTTTGTGGTTCGTTGAAAACAAGAACCGGCCAATGCCGCGTGGTGTGTGATCATGGGCATGGTCATGCGTGTGACCGCCAGAGTGCGCGTCCTTAGGGTTCGCCATGGTTGTCCTTCAGCCTCTCGTAAATGGTTTCACTGCACCGTGTGGCTTGCGCGCGCTCAGCGCTGCGCGACCTTGGCGCTGTTGTCGTCGTTGCTGCCAAATTGCTTTTTCGCCTCGTCGGTCCAAGCCTTGAACTCGTCGTCGCTCACAACCTTGACGGCGATCGGCATGTAGGCGTGATTGACGCCGCAGAGCTCCGAGCACTGACCATAGAACGTGCCCGTGCGCTCCGCCTTGAACCACGTCTCATTCATCCGGCCAGGCACTGCGTCAGTCTTGACGCCAAAGGCCGGAACCGCCCAAGCATGGATGATACCGCCCGGCTGACTAGTCACCAGCATGCGCACGACCTTGCCCACCGGCACTACCATCTGATTATCGACAGCCAAAAGCCGCGGCTCGCCCGCAGGCTTACCGTCCTTGTCACGCACCATGAACGAGTTGAACGAGAAATCCCCATGATCGGGATAGGTATAGGTCCAGCCCCAGGACGGGAGCCCAGAAACCTTGATCGTCATGTCCGCCTTGGGGATCACATCCCCATCATAAAGCACCCTGATCGACGGGATCGCGATGACGATCAAAATGATGATCGGCACAACGGTCCACACCACCTCGATCAAGGTGTTGTGCGAGAATTTGGCCGGAACGGGATTGGCGCTTGCGTTGTAACGGACCATGATCCAGAGCAGCAGCGCCAGCACAAACACCGAAATGGCGGTAATGATGATCACCAGCATCCAGTGAAAATCGATGATCGCCTGCATGTGCGAGGTGGCCGCAGGCTGCAGGTCCATTTGCCACGGCACTGGCTGCGCCGCGGTTGCCGTGCCGACGCTCAAAAGAACCCCAAGGGCTGCGATAATCCAAACGCCAATTCGCGCCATGATGTTGCCTGTGTTCATCCGCCGTTGCGCCTTGTGATGTGCAAATCCGGGCTGCATCGTCCGCCCGGGAGCTTTTTACTGTGAGTCTGATGATAGTGCGGATCGATGTAACGCCCCGTGCGCACAGCGTCATTGCGACCATATGACACGCCGATAAGAGCAAGGTTTGAAAGCCCCAGGCCGCCTCGCGCGCGACCGGGCTTTTGCCCGGCGTTCCAGCCATGCATGTGTGGGCACGATCTCTTTTGGCATCAATTGCTTAGCGGCATTCGCTGCCCGCAGAAAGCTCAAGCTTCGCTGATCGCTCTGGCGCCCGGGTGCGACGTTTTACGTTGCCTTCCTCACCGCATCGCATACCTTCTGTCGGGCGCGCCCCCACTCCCCGATCAACGATAGATGCTCATGGCCCATGATTTGTTCTTCACAAAGACAGAACTCGACCGCTCGCGCGTCCAAAGCTTGATCGATGACACGATGACGGGCAGCGACGATGGGGAGCTGTATCTCGAATATATTCAGTCGGAGTCATTCTCCTTCGATGATGGGCGGCTCAAAAATGCGAGCTTCGACACCTCGCAAGGCTTTGGCGTGCGTGCGGTATGCGGCGAGACCACTGGCTATGCGCATGCCTCAGACCTGAGCGAAGGCGCGATCCGGCGGGCTTGCGATGCTGTTAAGGCGGTCAAGGCGGGTCATTCTGGAATGGCTGCAGGTGCCCCCGCGCGCAGCAATGCCAGGCTTTATGCCGATGGCAATCCGATTGATTTGGTGCCCTTCGCCGACAAGGTCGCCTTGATGGAGGCGATCAATGCCTATGCACGTGCGAAGGACCCGCGCGTGCGGCAAGTCTCTTGCAGTCTGCACGGCTCTTGGGCCGCGATCGAGATCATGCGCGCAGGCGGCGACACGGTTCGCGATGTGCGCCCTCTCGTCCGGCTCAATGTTTCGGTCATGATGGGCGAAGGCGACCGGCAAGAAACAGGTAGCCATGGCGGCGGCGGCCGGGTCTCCTATACCCATTATTTGCAACCCGAAACTTGGCAAGCCTTTGCGGATGAGGCCATCCGTCAGGCTCAGATCAACCTGCAGTCGGTTGCGGCCCCAGCGGGGGAGATGGACGTCGTGCTTGGCTCCGGCTGGCCCGGGATCTTGCTGCACGAGGCCATCGGCCACGG
>DMER01000044.1:0-238 GCA_003451645.1 Alphaproteobacteria bacterium
CCGCCGCCCATGCCTGCGGTGATGAAGACCATATGCGCGTTGGAGAGCGCTTCGCGAATATCCTCAAGGCTTTCCTCGGCGGCAGCGGCACCGACTTCCGGCCGCGATCCCGCGCCCAGACCTTGCGTCAATGTATTGCCGAGCTGAATGCGGCGCATCGCGCGCGAGTTGGCGATGGCTTGCGCATCCGTATTGGCAACAACGAATTCGACGCCATCCAGCGCCGACTCCACCATGT
>DMER01000044.1:436-1619 GCA_003451645.1 Alphaproteobacteria bacterium
GACTCCACCATGTTGTTCACGGCATTGCCGCCAGCGCCGCCGACACCAAATACAACAATCCGCGGCTTCAACTCGGTGAAGTCCGGCGCCCTAAGGTTAATAGCCATGAGCAAAGCATCTCCTGAATCGTGTTAAATTCCCACTGCTTCACCCGACACATCCCGTAACCCAGCCATGGCAGCGTTTTTTGTTTTGTGCTTCATGGTGACGCCATTGCAGCGCCAAAGTTAAAATCTTTCCTTAATCCAGCGTGACACGCCAAAAAGTTTTTTTACCGGCCAGGGCGCCACCGGCTCTTCCAGCGGCAAGACTTCTGGTGCTCCCGTCCGGTTTGCTTCCAGCGCCGCACGCAAAACCAAGCCAGCACAGGCGGCGAAAGCGCCGCCATTGTTCGCTTCGGTAAGCCCTGACATCCGCAATGGCCGCCCGAGACGGGCCTGGCGGCCGAAAATTTGGGATGCAAGCTCGCGCAAACCGTTGAGCGGTGCCGAGCCGCCGGTAATTACGAGGCCGCGCCCGCTAATTTTGTCATAGCCGCAATTCACAAGACGGTCGCGCACAATTTCCAGAATTTCCTCCGCCCGCGGACGGATGATGGAGGTGAGAGACTTACGCGGCGCCTTGATGTGGCTATAGGCATCGTTCTCGCCCACGCGCGTCACGACAATTGTATCGCGCTCGTCATGCGCACCGGGAATGACACTGCCATAGAGTGTCTTGAGACGTTCCGCCTGACTGACCGTGGTCGACAGGCCCCTGGCAACATCGGTTGTGATGTGATTGCCGCCCAGCGCTATCCGGTCTGTATGGATCATCTGCCCTTGGGCAAAAACGGTCAGCGAGGTGGTGCCGCCGCCAATATCCACGACGACGGTCCCAAGCTTGCGCTCATCTGGAACGGTGGTTGCAATACCTGAGGCAAGACCGCTGAGGACCCTGTCTTGCACATCCAAATGGCAGCGCTGCACACAAAGTTCCAGGTTCTCAATAGGCCCGCGCATTGCGGAGACCACCAGAACACGCGCGCCCAACCGGCTGCCGATCATGCCCCGTGGGTCGAGGATATCGTGCGTGTGGTCAACGGCATAGGAAACTGGCGCGGAGAACATGATATCTGCCCCGCGCACAGAGCACTTGGCACGCGCGGCCGCCACGGCATTGCGTACATCGCGTTCATCGATCT
>DMER01000044.1:1845-5522 GCA_003451645.1 Alphaproteobacteria bacterium
GTACATCGCGTTCATCGATCTCGCGGCCGGCGACCGGAACTTCGGCTCCGCCACAATGGCTTTCTGGATTGGCGCAATTCAGCGCAAGGATGATCGACTGCAGGGTGAGACCCGCTTGGCCCTCGGCTTGCGCCACTGCGGAGCGCACCGCATCTTCGGCTGCGTCAAGATCGATGATCGCGCCCGCCCGCACCCCGCGTGAGGCTGTGAGCCCAGAGCCGATGACGCGCAGCAAAGGCGAACCATCCGGATTGACCCCATCCACTTGCGCTATCAGGCACGCAGCCTTTGTCGTGCCCAGATCGAGCCCGGCATAGATTGCTTGACGCTGAATTGCGCGCCGGCTTCCGCGCGCGGATCCACGGCCCTGTCCCGTTTGCATTTAGGTATCCCTGCCCTCAACAGCAGGCGTTTGCGGGGCCGTATCAGGCTGTGGCGGCACCTTCACAATCATGCGGTCTGGAAAGCGCAAATCGATCGCCACGATGCCGTGCGCTTCGATATTGTTCTTCCAATCAAGGTCCGCCAGATCGTGCAATGCTACCTCCGCATTCACCTCTGGCAGACGTACTTCAACGCCGTTATCAAGAAGTAAATTCCAGCGCCTCTCCGCAACAAGTATCGCGGCCTTGACCCGCGCCTTCACACTGGGTTCCCGCGCCAGCAAATTAAAGAGACCATCTGCGCGCTCTGCGGCTCCCTTGCCCACGACGAGCATCAAATGCCGGAAGCGCGACGGATCATGGGCGGCAATCGGCTGGCCGCTGCGATCAACGACCTTGATCACGCCGTCCATCTGCCACAATGCGTGCGGCCTGCGCTCGACGATCAGGACCTCGATGCGGTTAGGCCAGACTCTGCGCACCTCGGCGCGGGCCACCCAGCTCAGAGCCTCGAGCTTCGCCCGGATTTCCGCCGGATCGGCGAACAGGATGGAATCGCCTCTCTTGAAGCCAATTGTCGCATCGATGAGATCGCGCGGCGCTTGCACAACGCCGACGACATGCACTTTGTCGATGCGCAAACCTTGGTCGCTAATGAAGGCGAGCACCGATGCTTTCATTCTGCCGAAAGCACCGGGCAAATAGCCGCCATCAATCAAACCTGCAGCCGCCACGAGCGCGAAGAAGGATGCGACGAGCGCAAATGTGCGCGCAGACCGCGAGGCCGACGTCCTGGCCGCCATCTTCCAGCGCTGAAAGAAATTGGGGACATCTTCCTCGATCTCGTCGACTTTTTGGCGGCGCCGGACGGGAGCACCCTTGCGCCGTTGCGGCGCCGGGCCTCGCGCAGCGGCGGGCCTGCGCCGCCTCGGACGGGGCGCTTCGAGCACGTCATCATCGGCGGACTCTACCGCTGACACGATGCGTCCTCCACAATCCATCGCACCAGCTGCGCAAAGGTCATGTTGTGATACGCCGCTTGCTCCGGCACGAGCGAGGTGGGCGTCATACCTGGTTGCGTATTGACCTCCAGGATGATCATCCGCCCCGGTTCGCCCTTTGTGTCGTCATAGCGCAAATCGGTGCGCGACACCCCACGGCAGCCTAAGGCCTTATGGGCTGCAAGCGCGATCGCCATCGCCTCGTCATAGGCATGCTTGTGGATCTTGGCGGGAATGACATGGACCGATCCCCCCGCTGCATATTTGGCTTCATAGTCATAGAAGGTCGTGTTGGACACAATATCCGTGACCCCCAGTGCCCGGTCGCCCATAACGGCAACGGTCAGCTCACGGCCGGGCACGAATTCTTCAACCATGACCTCGGAGCCCAAGGTCCAGTTCGGGTCCATCAGCGCATCTGGCGGCCGGTTGTCGCCAGGCCGAATAACAAAGACGCCTACGGACGAGCCTTGATTGACTGGTTTGATCACGTAAGGCGGCTCAAACCCGCTTTGGGTCGCCGCGATATGGCGCTCCATCACTTTTGACTTGACGATGGGAACGCCCGCTTGCGCGAACACCGCTTTGGCGCGCTCTTTGTGCATCGCCAAGGATGAGGCCAGAACGCCGGAGTGGGTGTACGGAATTTCAAGAATTTCCAGGAGCCCTTGCACACAGCCATCCTCGCCCCATTGCCCGTGCAAGGCATTGAAGCAGACATCTGGCTTGATACGGGTCAACACATCGGCCAAATCATGGCCCGCATCGACCTCGGTGACGGGGTAGCCCTGCTCACGCAGCGCCTTGGCACATGCTGCCCCAGAGACGAGGCTCACTGGCCGCTCCGCGGACCACCCTCCCATCAATACGGCCACATGCGGTAATGCCGTCACGCGCTCACCCCTTTGCGTCCAATCCGTTTGATTTCCCATTCAAGCTGCACGCCCGTTGCGGCAAGGACTCGCGCCCTCACCTCTTCGCCAAGTGCCTCAAGCGTATCGCCACTGGCCTCGCCATGGTTAATGAGGAAATTACAATGAAGTGTTGATACCTGCGCGTCACCGCGAGAAAGCCCGCGGCAGCCGGCCTGATCGATCAACTGCCACGCTTTGTGCGCGGGCGGGTTCTTGAAAGTTGACCCACCCGTGCGGCTCTTGATCGGCTGGGTTTGCGCGCGCGCATTGGTAATCTCGGTCATGCGAGCCTCGATCTGCTCCTTGTCGCCGGGCGAGCCCTCGAACACAGCTTCAACAAAGATCAAATCTGTGGGCGCAGAAGATTGACGATAGGTAAACGACATGTCCGCATTCGAAAGAACGTAGCGCCTGCCTTTGCGGTCCAATGCGGCCGCTGAGACCAGGACATCCTTGAACTCACGGCCATAGGCGCCCGCATTCATCCGCAAGCCACCGCCTACGGATCCAGGAATCCCACGCATGAACTCAAGCCCCGTCAAGCCAGCATCAAGGGCCGCCTTCGCGACCGCCACATCCAACACTGCCGCCCCCGCGGTGAGCTGAGTGCTGTTGACTGTGATGCCCGCAAAGGATTTGCCCGCAAGACGCACCACCACGCCTTCAATGCCACCATCACGAACCAGGAGGTTGGAGCCTACGCCCACCGCCATCACCGGAACATCGTCCGGACACTGAGCGAGGAACTCTGCCAAATCATCGGTGTCTGCGGGCATGAACAGCACGTCAGCAGGTCCGCCCGCCCGAAACCATGTCAGTCCGCTCATCGCCGCCTTTGGGATGTAACGGCCGCGCACAGCCGGAAGGCGCGAGGTCAACCCAACTTGGCTCACCGCTCGCCCTCGCCATTCGCTGGGTCCGACCGGGCATGCAGCTGCTGCGGCAGAGCTTGCGCCCAATTCGTGACCGACCCGGCGCCCAAGCACACCACATAGTCCAGGGGCTTTGCCAGTTCGGCGATCAGGCCTGGCAGCTCTTCAGGGTCCTGCAGGGCGACAACATGCCGATGCCCATGCAAGCGCATGCTGTCCACGAGTGCGTCCCGGCTGATACCGTCAAGCGGCGCTTCTCCGGCCGCATAGACATCGGACACAATGACAATGTCCGCGCCATGCAGACAGGTCGAGAACTCATTGAACAGAGATTTCAGGCGG
Organism: Alphaproteobacteria bacterium; assembly: GCA_003451645.1. Taxonomy (GTDB): domain Bacteria; phylum Pseudomonadota; class Alphaproteobacteria; order Micropepsales; family Micropepsaceae; genus DMER01. The sequence goes on from DMER01000044.1 coordinate 5,358, forward strand.
GAATAGCGGTGCGGCTGCAAGACAGCAATGATCCGCCCCAAGGCAGCCTGCCGCGCGGCTTTCATGACCGCGGCGATTTCAACCGGGTGATGCCCGTAATCGTCAATGACCGTTACACCATTCCAGACGCCAGTCTTTGTGAAGCGCCGCTTCACCCCGCCGAAC
>DMER01000044.1:5715-6210 GCA_003451645.1 Alphaproteobacteria bacterium
AAAGCGCCGCTTCACCCCGCCAAACTGCGCGAGCGCTGTGCGGATCGTTTCAGCGGGCACGCCGATCTGCTGCGCCACCGCAATCGCGGCTAGCGAATTCTGCACATTGTGCTCACCCGGCATAGGCAGTCTGAGCTTTTCAATGACGCCAGCCCCGCCCCGTACGCGCTGCGACAGCGTCACATCAAACTGCGAGGCACCATCGATGAAGCGCAGATTGGTCGCACGGACATCCGCCTGCGGACTAAATCCATAGGCCAAGATACGCCGGTCATTGATCCGCCCAATCATTGCCGCAACCTCTGGATGATCGATGCACATCGCGGCAAAGCCATAGAAGGGAATGTTCTCGACAAAGGTCTGAAACGCCGCCTTGACCGCATCAAAAGTTTTGTAGTGATCGAGGTGTTCCGCATCGATATTGGTCACGACTGCAATCGTGGCGGGGAGTTTCACGATGGTGCCATCTGACTCGTCGGCCTCGACGACCATCCA
>DMER01000195.1:0-439 GCA_003451645.1 Alphaproteobacteria bacterium
GATCCCGAACAGTTGAAAGGCAAAGGCCCCCAGCCGCGATTGAAAGACACGCCTGCGCACGGCGACCAAGCTGGTCCAAAGGGACACGCTCTGCGCAATCAGACCGACAGAGAGGAAATAAGCCAGCTGCAGGCCTGCCGCTCCCGCTCCCCGGTCTGCCAGGGCATGCATGGTGATGGGCACCAAACAGATCAGCCCGCCAAACCAGACACAGGAGGTAGAGCCCAGCAATTTGCCCCACACCATCTCCCATGGCGTGATGGCTGACAGCCTTTGCAAGTCCCAGGTCCGGTCGCGGATTTCGTCAACCACGCTGCTCGCGGCATTGCGCGTGCCCCATAAGACCACGAGGACATAGAACACAGTTTCGGCCGTAATCGCCACGGCCCGCAATTCCTCGGTGGGCGCCACGGCAGCGGCCGTTAAGAAGAGCAGCCCC
>DMER01000195.1:630-2901 GCA_003451645.1 Alphaproteobacteria bacterium
AGCAGCCCCAATATGCCCGCCATGATAAGCAACCGGCGCGGGCTTGCCTCCAGCCACAAATTCCGCATCAGCTCTGCGTTCATGGGTAAGCCCTCAGCCTTTGCGCGTTTCGTTGAAATAGGTGTCCTCGAGCGTGATCTTCTGCGGCGCGAACACGCAGACGCTCAATCCGGCCTCGATCAGACTGCGCAGCAGCGCCGCATGCGCCGCCCGGTCATTCGATAGGATCACTTCAACGTGATCGGCGCCGCTGGTGCTGACCGTCACATCGGAGCGGCCAGAGACCAGCTGCAACAGCCGTGGATCATTGGAGGCCGTTTCGACGCGCACCTTGACCTGATCGCCTGCACGCGTGGTCACCGCGCTGCCGCCAGCGATCTTGCCATCCTTGATGATCAACATTTCGGTCGCGTAATCATCGAGCTCGGCCAGGATGTGGCTGGAGACAATCAGAGTCATGCCCCGGTCCCGCAGACTGATCAGCAGCTGCGACAGCGACCGCCGTGATTCGGGATCAAGCCCTGCCGCCGGTTCATCGAGCAGGATGACTTTGGGCTTGTGCACGATCGCCTGACCAATGGCCAAGCGTTGGCGCAAGCCCCGCGACAGCTCCTGCGCGCGTTGGTTCAGCCGGTCCGCCAAGCCAACAGCAGCGGCCGTTTCCGCAACCGCCTTCTCCGCATCGGCGGCGTTCAAACGATGCGAGCGCGCGGCGAAGTACAGCGCCCGCCAAACCGGCAACTCCTCATAAAGGCCAAAGAAGTCGGGCAGATAGCCCAGCAATTCGTGGATGCGCCGTGGGTCCTCGCGCGTATCGACACCATCAATCGTGATCCGCCCGGAGTAAGGCGGCTCAAGCGCCGCCAAGCAGCGCAGCAACGTTGTCTTGCCTGCCCCATTGGGCCCCACCATCGCGGTGATCGTGCCTGCCGGGATCGTAAAACTCACCCCGTCCAAGGCGCGTTTGGAGGGATACTCATAGACGACATCTTCGACCACGATCATGGCTGGAACCCCATTTACCCCTATCGGTAGAACCATATTGGCTGTCCCGCAAGCCACCACAACATATTGCAAACGCGAAATGATTTCGCCTGAACTGCCGGGGACGCTATTTTGGCGCGACTCTATGACGTTTGTGTGAGAAGGGTGCGGCCGGTGTTGGAGTGGTTAAAGGCTTTGGTGGCGCGTCCGTGGGCCCGCGTGGCCCTTGGCGTGGTCTTGGTCTGCGCGCTCGCGGGCGGATTGGCCTATGCCTTCCGCGATAATCTGGCGCGCTATGCCCTAAAGCCGCGTGCGGAGTTTGACCGCGCCAACGCCCCGCCGGCGCCTGACTACACCAATGATGGCGCCTGGGCGATGTTGCCCAAGAAACCGCTGCTCAAGGCCGACCTGTTCTTTGTCTATCCATCGATCTATTTCGGCTGGGACGGCTGGAACAGCTGGATCGGTGATGAGGCTGTGCGTGACCGGCTGGTCGGGGATGTGGTGCCGCTCTATGCCGGTCCTTTTGCCGATGCCGCGAACATCTTCATCCCGCAATACCGCCAGGCCAGCCCTTTTGCTTTCATGACCCACAACAGAAGCGCGCAAGGTGCCCGGTTGTTGGCCTATGAGGATGTCGAGGCGGCCTTCAAGAATTTCCTGAGCGCACGTAATGGCAACCGCCCCTTCGCTATCGCCGCGCAGGGCCAAGGCGCGCTCTACGCCGTCCGCCTGCTGACGACTGTCGTGGCCAAGGACGAGGCAGTGCGGGAGCGCTTCCTCACCGCCTATCTGTCCGAGATCGCTTTGCCGCTGGAGGAGTTCGAGCGCAGCTTGAAGCCGCTTGAACCCTGTCAGGAGCCTGAGCAGCTGGGCTGCATCAATGTCTGGCATTCGGCACAAGCTGGCGCGCGCAACGATTTGCCCCGAACCAGCTTTCCTGTCTGGGACGATGCCACACGGTTTACAACAACCCGGGGGCGCTCACTGGCTTGCGTCAATCCTTTGACCTGGACGCTCGATGGCCGGGCTGCCGATGAAAGCATGAACAGCGGCGCCGCACAGACCGATCACCGCAATCAATCCGGGGTCTCGCTTTCCGCGCCCCGCTCCGGCGCCGATTGCTGGAACGGCTTGCTATTCGTTGATGAGCAGCCGCCGCCGCTCTTCACCTTCACAGGTCCCCGCTATCGCGACCTCTATCCGCCTCGCGTCAATCTGTTCTTCGAGAACACCCGGCAGAATTTCCAGCGCCGCTTGGAGGCCTACCGCCAAGCGACCGCTCTC
>DMER01000195.1:3151-4548 GCA_003451645.1 Alphaproteobacteria bacterium
ATCTACTCATTTTTACCCGCCCCTGGTGGGCGGGTCAAAATCGCGTCTGCGATTTTGGGGCGGGGGTACTTCAGGCAGGCAAACGCTGGACAGGACCCTATTGATAGGCCCCAATCACCGCCACGCTGCACACATTCATCGACGGCGAGCCGCCCAGATTATGCGTCAGCCCGATCTTGGGGTCCTTCAACTGGCGCGCCCCCGCCCGCCCCTGCAGCTGCAGATACATCTCATAGAGCATGCGCAAGCCCGATGCCCCGATCGGGTGCCCGAAACACTTCAGGCCCCCATCGATCTGGCAAGGCACCTTGCCATCGGCGTCATAGAACCCGTCCATCACGTCGCGCCAGGCTTGGCCCTCCTGGCTAATGAACAGGTCCTCCATCGTCACCAATTCCGTGACGGAGAAGCAATCATGCACCTCGATCATCGAGACATCCTCGCGCGGATTGCGGATGCCCGCTTCCTCATAGGCGCGTTTGGCAGCGATGCGCGCGGTATGGAAATAGCTCCCGTCCCAGGAATTATGTGCACTCTCCAACCCGTTCGACAGCGCCAGCTGCAAGGCCTTGACCGTGATCAGGTCCGTCTTTCCCAGCGCCTTGGCAATCTCCGGCGTCGTGACAATCGCCGCCGCCGCGCCATCCGACACGCCGCAGCAATCAAACAGCCCCAAGGGCTCCGCAATCATGGGCGCGTTCATCGCCATTTCTTCCGTGATCGGCTTTTGCAAATGCGCCTTGGGGTTCTTGGCGCCATTGGCGTGGCTCTTGACCGAGACATGCGCGATGGCGCGCTTCAGCTCATCCTTCGACACGCCGTGCTTGGCGCGATAAGCGGAGGCGAGCTGCGCGAAATTACCCGGCGCCGAGCCATTCGCCCCCCATTGCGGCAGCAGGGTCCCTGGCTGCGCGGTGGGTAGGCCGCCATAGCCTGTGTCCTTCAGCTTCTCGACACCTACCGCCAGCGCGATATCGGCCGCCCCCGCCGCCACCGCATAGACCGCGCCGCGAAACGCCTCCGAGCCGCTGGCACAGAAATTCTCCACCCGCGTCACCGCGATATTGGGCAGGCGCAAGGCGACCGAAAGCGGCGTGCCGCCCTTGCCCACCGATTGCTCCTCGATATGGGTCGAGAACCACGCGGCCTCGATCTGGCTCGTTTCTATCCCTGCATCCTTGACCGCCTCCAGATAGGCCTCGACCATCAATTCCTCGGCGCCTGCGTCCCAGCGCTCGCCGAACTTCGAGCAGCCCATGCCGATGATGGCGACCCTGTCTTTGATGCCCTTGGCCATTGCTTGTCTCCTCGAAACTCGATCGTGTCGTTGGTGCGCGCGTCAGCCGAGCAGCGGCGCGGGCTTGCAGTAATAGCGCCGGAAATTACGCTTGGTGTCG
>DMER01000128.1:0-3917 GCA_003451645.1 Alphaproteobacteria bacterium
CCTCCCAGCGGTCCTGCTCGCTCTGCTCCGCAAAGACCAAGCCCGCAAAGACCACCGGTATGAGCACCACGCCCTCGTCCAAAACGATCGGACGCGCGGCCCTCAGCGATCCATTGACATAGGCAGACCCATTGTCGAAATCATAGCCGCCATTGAGCCCGCCGGTCACGTCCGCGGTCAGAACAACCCCGCCCCACACAGGCTCGCTCACATAGAGCGAGCCGATCAGCGCCGCGCTGTCGAACCCACGCTCCGCGTGATAGATCGTCTCGGACAGTGCGAGCCTCGCCCCCGCATTGATGCTGTCCGCAATGCGCGTGTCGACGCCGATGTCAAACTGCAGCGTCGTATAGGCGCTCGTGGCCTCCTGCAGATCGCCCTTGTCGACCTCGTTGGTGTGGCCAAGGCCCACATCGAAGGCGACGCTAAAGATGTCTTCCTCAATCAGGACATAGACACCCGGATCGCCGCCAATGTCGGGCAGCAGGCCCTGCGGCTCGCCGAGACGCTCGCGGACCTGCTCAATGGCGCGGCCGGCTTGATCGCCGCGACTAATGCTCTCGATGACGTCGGCAGGCTGTGCCATGGCCGCCGCTTGTAGAGAGACCAAACAGGCCAAAGTGACTGCCATTTGTGTGGCCCGCAGGCGGGCTTGAGGGGGCATGATCGGCATGAGGATTATCGTCCTGTCTGAACGCGCAGGATGGCGATCTCGCCTGTGCGCAATTGGTATTGTTGAACCGGATCCCCATCCACGACGTTGTCTATTGTTATCTCCGCCGTATTGGGGCTGGCGAAGCCTTCGTTGACCGCAAAGATTTCAACGCGGCCAACCCCTTGCCTCAGATTGCTCTGAATGGCGGTCCCCGCGTTTGTGAGGGACAATCGCTGTCTGAAGAGTGTCTGGCCCAACTGGGTAATCGTAATGTCGATAATGTCACCGTCTTCGAGACCAAAATCCCGGAAGATAGCCGTAAGGGTCGTGCCTGAAATGGCCAAATCGCTCAAGCCCGCCGTCGAGTCGATAAACCGGCTGTCGTTGAGCAAGTCTCCCAGCAAGACTTGCGCCCGCGCCAATTCATGCTGGGCTTCCGAGGCCCACAAGCCGATGGCGCCAGTGCCCACACCGGGCGACCACGCCCATTGCCGGAAGCCGGTGTCGCGCGCCTTGGCAATCAGGTTTCGCGAGTCCGCCAGCGCAGCCGCAAGGTTGGGATAGCCCGCCGCCCGCGCCAGCGCGTTGAGCCGGTTGATGTCCTGTTCCAACAACCATTCCGCATAGGGCGACAGATCGGTGGCAATGACGCCCGACAGCCCCTTCCCCGTCAGGCCGCCAAAATCGAACATATTGTTTTCAATGAAGTCGCCGAACAATTCCGTGAGGTCTTGATGGTTTGCCTTCAACTTGTCCCAAGCAGCCTTTTCCCGCTGTCGACGCTCTTCAGCTGCGAGCATCTGCTCGGTGAACAGAATGTTGAGAAGCTCCGTTGTGATCTCTGTGCCGCTCAGATCGCCCCAGTCGTAATCTCCGCCCTCCGCCCCAATGAGATCGCCAGTCAGTGTCCCGTCAAAGGCATCGCCCAGGTCACCAATATCGCCGAATTCTTGTTCAAGCTTCAGACGCTCTCGCCGCTCTTTGGCGCGCTGGGAAATGGCGTCGCGTTGCTCCTTGGTCAGCGTGGGGTAGTCAGGGTCGCCGGGCAGTTGGGGCTGGCGCTCGGTTTCCGTCGCCTGTTCGGACCCGCCACCCTGCTGGCGCAAGGCATCCCGATACTTCTGCGCCTGCGTCAGCGCCAAGGTCTTCAACCTGTTGATCTCGGCGATATCGGCATCAATCTGGCCGAGGAGTTCTTGGATTCTGCGGCCCTCATCGCGGATCTGCTGCGTCCGGCGTTGCGAGAGTTCGATCTCCTGCCGCCGGGCAAGAAGCTCTTGCCGGTTTGCCTCGAGGCTGCCCGCGATGGCTTGCCGAATATCGGCGGCATCCTCTAGAATTGACAACGGGTTTGCGGCATTCAGGATGTATCCACCGATACGCCCTGCCGCATTTTGCCAACTAAGATCGGCATAGTTGTCCTCAAGGCTACCAAAGCCTCGATTAGACCCTGCCAGCCGCCCGATATTTCCTGCAAAATCTTCCGCATCCAGCAAAGCGCCGATACCGCCCAGACCTTTGGTGAGAAACTTCGCGCCCTTGCCCATCAATTGCAGAACTTTTTTGCCTTTGCTTGCTCCCGGAGGCTTGATTGCTCCTGGCAGGTTCTCCTCACCGGGTAATGGGAGAAACGGCTGAGGCGGCTTTCGGGCTGGTGGCGGCGCGCCCGCAGTTCCAGCCGCCGGGGGTTTAACAGCGCCAGGCAAATCCTCTTCTCCGGGCATTGGAAGAAAGGGTTTGGGCGGCGGCGGAGGTGGTGGCGAAGGTGGGTTTGATTGACGTGACCCTGGCCGTGTCGGAAGCTGCACCGATCCCCCGGCGATGGTAATCTGCCCGCCCGAACCTGCCGCTGCCGTGCCGCCCGGCGCGTTGGGAGAACCTTCGGCAACCGACAAGCCGACAACGGTGAGGCCTGCGGCTGCGGCGAAGAAATCGCCATTCGCCATCGCATCGATTTGCTGATCCGTCGGCCTGGCCAAGTGATAACCGGGGCGGCCGGTTTCGCCTTTCAACGCGCCGTCGATCAAGGCCCTGCCAGCCGCGAAACGGCGCAGATCGAGGAGCGCCCTGCCCTCCTCGTCCGTCGCATGGGAGGACTGTTCGACATACATGGGCCGAGCAGCGGCTGTCCCGGCGCCCGCAGATGCCCGATGGCGGACTGCGAGATAGTACGTGACCCCGCCCTTTGCGTCCGTGATAGCCGCACCGTTGGCCCAATGGACCAGCTGCTCGCCTTGTGCGCTCGTGTATGCAAAGGCCGGGATGTCGAAACTGATCAGCGCAAAGCGGCGGCCTTCGAAATCCGCATACCGCTTGTTGACATTGATGATAGCGGGCGCGCCCTTCAGGCGCGGCAAATCCAGTTGCGCAAGGGTCACCGCAAACCGCGCGTTGAACGGACCGCCCCCGGCATCGTGCTTGATCATCAGCGGACGGATGACATGGTTGAAATAGCGGGTGAATGCTTCCGGCCCATGCATCCGTTGGGTCGCGTAATCATAGCGATAGGCGAAATCAACGGGACGCTCTTCCGGCTCCTGCACGCCGCCGCCTGTGGTCTCTATGGCCGTTTGAAGGGCTGCGGCGCCATTCAACTCATCATACATGGTAACGGCCTCGCGACCCTTACGGATCCGCGAGACGCGCATGTGCTTTTTCTCCGAGTACAGGACAATCCCATCGGACATTTCGCGGGTAAAGAACGCCTCGTAGCGCTGCTTTTCTTGCGGCTGTGTGGCAGTTGACGCTGCCGCATCCCCAACGGTGATGGCTGCGGTCAAGAGGAGAGCCATTTTGAAATTGCGCATCGTGGACCTCGCCTACTCAACCGAAGATATGAAAATGAAATCAGAGAATGGCCGTGTACGGAGCGTTACGCGGCCGGCGCGCCAAACACCCGGCTCGGCGCCCCGCTGCACTTGGGAGGTTGCGGCTCCACCAAAGCTTGAAATCACTTGCCGTGCCACGAGCAGGCGCGCGTCTTGGCCGCCGCCATTGAGGTCTTCACCGCCGTAAGGAGCCGGGTCGAGCAATTGCGCGAACACTGCCACGTCGCCTGACGCAAGAGCTCCCGCCGCGCGTTCAACCACCATCTCCTCGATTTGGCCGGGATCGCTCACCCCGGAATAGCGGATGCGAACCACTTCCGGGGCCCCCATAACCGAGGCGCGGCCCGCCTCCGTGCGCTGGCCGCCTGGCGATTGCAGGTCGAGCAAGGTGCGACGGTAACGTCCAAAGAAAAGGCCCCATTCCTGACCCTCGG
>DMER01000128.1:4172-5988 GCA_003451645.1 Alphaproteobacteria bacterium
CAGCCTGCACTGCAGGATCCCGCGAATCACCGAGCAAGACCCGGGCGCGGCCCGCATCAAAGGTCACGATGCTGGGCGCCCGGCCGTACGGTGGGATCAGGATCGCCTCGCCCGCCACCGCTGTCAAAGAGCCTAGAACCGCTTCTCCACTGGCGACGGCCACATAGGCCCCATCTGCCGCCCCGCCCGCTAAGCCATTGACATTATTCATGGTCACCGTTTGGCCACCGATGGTCATTTGGCCGCTTTCATTCGTAACGACCACTTGCACACCGGGCCTTAAGGCTCTGAGGTCAGAGAGCCTCCCTCCCTCTAAATAGTAGTATTCGGCCTTGACCGCGCCGCTCCCGAAAGCAACACCAAAACACAACAGCAACCTACCGGCCGAACTAAGCAGTCTACACCTTGGCATGCGCGCAAACCCCGAACATTGCAATTCAGCGCAGACTGCGGTGCCATAATTGCTCGATCACCTCGTCTGACTGTGCCTATCCGTTAGCGTCTATCCACAGGATGATCAACCTGGACGCCTCTGTTAACCACGTTCTAACGCTGCTCAGTCCGTGCTCGGCGCGTGTGTGCCACAGCGCCTCGAACAAGCACCTGGGAATTTGACCTGTCCGCAAACAATCTGCACTGGATTGGCGTTGCTGCTTGTGCTCATTTTAAATTTCACAGCCTGCGGTAGCGCGGAGCAATCCTGATCATTCTTGGCGGAGAAACATGCGAATGAAACGCTCGACACGCATTCTGATTGCTGGCGTGGTTATTGAACTGCTGTTGTTCGGGATCGGCTATTACTTGCTCGAGCAGATGCGGACAGGCGCCTTGACGCCGTCCGGCAGTGCTGCTGAGGCGGCCAGCACAATCACCACCATTATTGGTGGTGCCATGGGCGCGCTCGGCGCCATCGTCATGGTGATGTATCTGGTGGTGCGGCGCCAAGAGCGCTGACGCTAGCTGCCCGCTATCGTCCCAGAGGCACCGGCGCCGACAGCACCGGGCACGGCGCGCGGCGCAAAACCTGCTCCGTGGTCGACCCGTTGAGGGCATCCATCAATCCGTCATGGCCTGCGGTGGCCATCACGATCAGACCGGCGTCGCAGTCCTCTGCTTCCTCCAGGAGCCGGTCGACGACATTGCCACCGGGAAGAAAGACCGTGCCGGCGGGAAAGCCCTTGTCATCCGCCCGAGCCGCGCCAGGGTGGTCGCCAAAATGCACGAAGCGGACCTCCGCGGTATCCCCGGCAAGCTTGCGCATGGCGGCCGCAAGCTCTATCGCTGGGGCGGGCCGTGGGTCGTCGCTGATGGGCACGAGAATCTTCCCAAGCCGGAACTCGCCCGTGGCGGGCACCACAAATCCTTGCGTTTGTGGCGACACAAACAGTGCGTTCACATGCGCCCGGCGCGCGACTGTTTCGGCAACTGACCCGTGGAGCCACCGCGGCAGCCCTTCCCGCCCCTCTGTGGCCATGACAAAGAGCTGGCTTGGGTGGCGTTCTTGATAGTGGAGCACAGCCGAGACTGGGTTTTGCGGGGGCAGCTCAATCTTGTCGATCTTGATCCCAAACTTCTCACCCACCGCCTGCATGCTGTCGAACTCATCCATGAGCTTCCATTGGGCCAACATATGGCGGACCCTTGGGCCCACATTGCCGGCCCACTCATCCTCGCGCGACGCGACATGGACAATGTGCAAGTCGCATTGGGCGGAGACGGCTAATTTCAGGGCGTGCACAAAGGCGTCCATCGAGGTGTCTGAGAAATCCGTCGGGTGCAAAATAGCCTTAACATTCGCGAGCATGGGGGCTGACCG
>DMER01000128.1:6202-6453 GCA_003451645.1 Alphaproteobacteria bacterium
CAGCATGGGGGCTGACCTTTAATGAGGTGGCGAGGGGCGCGACTCAGAAGCGGCATTGCGATGCTATCAAGACCTGGCCGCCTCCGTCTGTCGTTGACCTGGCGCAAGGGCCATGCGGCCCCATCGCTGGAAAGTTGGGTAAAACATGCTAAGTAGGGCGGGTCACATCCAGGAGTTCGCCAATTGAACCGCATTTGTCTGGCGTCAATTATCCCAGTTCTGCTCGCCTGGACCGGTCTGGCCGGGCCTGC
>DMER01000128.1:6697-11424 GCA_003451645.1 Alphaproteobacteria bacterium
TGGACCGGTCTGGCCGGGCCTGCCCGCGCCCATCCGCATGTCTGGATCGAGATGACGTCCGCCGTCGGCTTTGACGACAAGGGTCAAGTCACCGCCCTTGGCATCGCGTGGACCTTTGACGAGTTCTATTCCTTGGCGGCGGTCGACGGCCTCGATAAGAACAAGGACGGCAAATATGACGCCGGGGAGATGAAGGAACTGGGGACGACCTATCTCCAGAACCTGGAGAAGTTCCGCTACTTCACTGCCATCGAGTTGAACGGGAAATCCGCCGAGGTCACCAAGGCCAGCAATTCGGCGGCGGTCTTCCAAAATGGCCGCCTGACCTTCAGTTTTCGGCTCCCCTTGGTAAATCCCGTGGATCCGAAAACAACGAAGCTCTCCTTCTCCTCTTTCGACCCCTCCTATTACATCGATATCCAACCCTCCAAGACCAATCCGGTGCGCTTTTCCTCCGCCGCACCCAAGGCGTGCGGTTTTTCAATGCGCAAGAATGACGGACCTGCCCCGCCTATGGCCCTCAATCTGAGCGAGTCTTTGAAGCAGCAACCGCCAGCCGATGGCATTTTCGGCATGCTGCCCGTCGCGATTTACGACATCCGGTGCACGGCAGGGGCGGTACCTTGATGCGCCGTTTTGTCTTGCTCCTTGTTCTCCTGTGCGGGTTCGCAGCCCCCCTGAGCGCGCAACATCCTTTTGGGCCGCAGCCAGCGCCCGCTCAACAGGCCCAACCCACACCCTCCGCCGAGCGCTCCTGGAGCGCGGAGGCTCTGGCTCAAATCCTCGCCTGGCAGCAAGACCTTTATCGCAGCCTCGCCAAGGGGCTTCGGGATCTGAAAGAGCAAGGCTCGCTTGAGGCGCTCTTTGTCCTGCTCGGTATTTCGTTCGGGTATGGTGTGCTGCATGCCGCAGGCCCTGGCCATGGCAAGGTTGTGCTGAGTGCCTATCTCGCCGCCGATGACAGCGCCGTGGCGCGCGGCATTGTCTTGGCGTTCTTGTCGTCTGCGGCCCAAGCGCTCACTGCGATCTTGTCGGTTGGCATACTGGCGCTGATTTTTGGCTGGCTAAGCCGGGATGTGGTGGGCCTGGCCGAGACCTTCGAGCGCATATCCTATGTTTTGATCGCGGGCCTTGGGCTCTATCTCATCATACGCGCCGTTGGGGGCCCTGTTCTGCGCTGGCTCGGTCAGATCGGGTTTTGGAGCTATCGGCCCCTAGGCAGCCTGTCGCCTCAGGCGGCTCACGGCCACAGCCACCATGCGCACGCGCCTCACGGCCACCCGCAAGGTGATCATGATCATCACCACGAGGGCCACCATTGTGCCCACCATGATCACGCCGATCATTTGGCGCTGCCTCCGGACAAAAGTCTGCTTGGCAATTGGCGCGAGACCCTGGCCGTCATAGTCAGTATCGGCATGCGGCCCTGCCAAGGCGCCATACTCGTGCTTTTGTTCTCGATGGCCATGGGCGTGTTTTGGGCAGGTGTCCTTGCAACCCTCGCCATGGCGGTCGGCACAGCCATTACCGTGGCAGCAATTGCTATTTTCACGGTCGTGGCACGCCAATCGGCGAGCGCGGTCCTGTCGTACCGGCCTCAGTGGTTGGAGTACGGGACGCGAGCGGTTGGCGTTGTGGCGGGGCTTATCTTGGTCTGGATCGGTCTTAGCCTTGCCTGGGCGCCTCCGCCTTCGCTGTTTCCGGCTACAGGTTAATCGCGATCATTGCAGTATAGTTCACGCGAACTGCAATCAAGAATCCGCGCAATTCTGCCATAATTTTCATCAATACGCGTAACGCGATGCGTCGCCAAATGTTCACGATAATTGAATTGAGCCTCGCCCCCTAAACGTTCATTATCTATAGCGGTGTTTGCGTGTTGCGGGTGACACGCCGCCTGTGCGTCTGAATTTGGCGCTGCTTGCCGTGCCGTAGGGTGCCTGGGGTTTGCCGGCCGGCCACTGCAAGCACGATCGTGGCCTGGTTTGGGGCGCGCTTGGGGAAAAAACCGCGTCGCGTGAATTCCTTGCAGGGACCAGGGAAAGAGGCGGCACATGCCTACAGGCACTGTGAAGTTTTTCAACACGACCAAGGGATATGGCTTCATTGCACCCGATGGCGGCGGCAAGGATGTGTTCGTCCACATCACTGCGCTCCAACGCAGCAACATCCAGTCTCTTGACGAAGGCCAAAAGGTCAGTTTCGAAATGGCGCCCGGCCGCGATGGGCGCATTTCGGCTGACAAGCTGAAGCTGATGTAGGCCCCTGGCCTGGGGCCTGACTGCCGTGCGTTCCAGCATCCGGCTTTTGAAGCCTGCTGCAGCGTGAGGTCTTTTCCGCAGATTTCGCGCCGTCTAAGGTCTACCGCATCGCCCGCAGCTGAGCACCCAGTTCGTGCGTGAACTGAGCATCGAGGCCAAGGCGTTGCGCGAGTTTGTCAAGATAGGCCTGCTCCGCTGCATTGAGATCGCCCATCACCAGCGCCGACGCCGTGTACATCTGCGCCGCCACCTCGGGCGTTGTCGCCATACGGGCCAGGCTTTCCAGGTCGACCGGGTTGGCGAGCGCATTCATGACATAGGCCCGCTCATCGGCCGCAAGGCCTGCGCGGTCCATATGCTCGAAAATGGCTTGGCTTTCGCGCGCATCGATATGCCCGTCGGCTTTTGCGGCTGCGATCATGGCCGAGAAAATGGCGAGTGAGTTTTCCTGCGCTTGAGGCTCCGCCGCCGCGTCACCAAAGCCCGATCCTGCGGGCGGTTGCGCCTCTCTCTGACCCATCATCTCGCCCACGCCTGGGATATTCTGCAGGACGCCGCCCAGCATGCCGCCCAAGGCACCCGTTGCACCGGGTTGGCCCGAGAACACGCCCTTGACCGCATCGGTGATGCCTGGCTGCGCGGGCGCGCCTGGCACTTGCTGTTGATTTTGCCGCGAACGCTGATAGGCCTGGTAGGCTAAGGTTCCCACAAGCGCAAGGCCGCCGATCTTGATCACGTCCCGACCCAATCCCGACCGTCCTAGCACGGAGGCCGCCAGGCCGCCCGCAAGCACGCCGGTGGCCATGCCACTGTTGAGGAATTGGTCGAGCATTTTCTTGGCGTCCATCGTCAACATTCCCTTCTTCGTGAAAGCCACTGTCACATGGGTGCTCTTTGCCGCATTGACAATAGCGCGCGCTGAACCGCTTGCGGAAAAGCCACTGCAACCGGGAACTGGTCCCAAACACGCGATCGCCATGCACGGTGAGCCGCGCCTCAATGCCGGCTTTGCCAATTTGGATTATGCCGATCCATCGGCGCCCAAAGGGGGCGACTTGGTGCTGGGTGAAGTGGGAACCTTCGACAGTCTCAATCCCTTCAACATTCGTGGCACTGCGGCTCTCAATCTGCAGGTGCTGGTATTTGAATCTTTGATGCAGCGTTCTGCCAATGAGCCTTTCACGCTCTATGGGTTAGTTGCGCAATCCATTGAGACGCCGGCGGACCGCACTTGGGTTGAGTTCCGCCTGAATCCTCAGGCTCGTTTCTCCGATGACAGCCCTCTGACGGCGGACGATGTCATTGCGACCTTTGAGACCTTACGGGAAAAGGGCCGCCCCAATCACCGCACCTTCTACAAAAAGGTCGCGCGTGTCGAACGCCGCGACCAGCACACTGTCCGCTTTGTGTTCGGGCCGGACGGAAACCGCGAAATGCCTCTGATCATGGGCCTCATGCCGGTTCTGTCCGCAAAGTGGCTGGCAGACAATCCGGTTACGGACATTTGGATGAGGCCGCCTTTGGCGAGCGGCCCGTACAGTATTGCCAGTGCCGTTCCGGGACGCGAGATCACCTTTGTCAAGAACCCCAATTATTGGGGCCGCGATCTGCCGGTCAATCGCGGCGTCTATAATTTTGACCGCATACGGATCGACTATTACCGCGAGGCGAACGCGGCCTTTGAGGCGTTCAAGTCCGGCCAGTATCACGTCCGCAAGGAGATCGACGCCAAGCGCTGGGCTCGCGGTTACCGGTTTGCCAGCCTCTCGGATGGCAGGGTGGTGCGCGAGGAATTGGCCCACGGGCGCGCCAGTGGCCTCTATGGCCTGGTGTTCAATACGCGCCGCCCGCCCTTTGACGATGTGCGTGTCCGCCAAGCGCTTAACCTGGCGCTTGATTTCGAATGGGCGAACACAAACCTTTATTCCGGTCAGTTCCGCCGCATCAACAGCGCCTGGGACAATACCGGTCTCGCGAACACCGAATTCCGCAGCCCGCAAGGCGGTGGCCCTGCCGCGATGCGAGGCAACTTCCGCGAGGCGATTGCGCTTTTGACGGCGGCCGGTTTTCGGATCGTGCAAGGCCGCATGGTCGGCCCCAACGGGCTCCCCCTCGACATCGAAGTGCTCAATACAGACGCCGATCTTGAAAAATTGCTGCTCCTCTATCAGCGCAATCTGGACCGGCTTGGCGTCACCTTGCGCGTGCGCACGATTGACGCCACACAGATGGCCGCGCGGCGCAACGCCTTCGACTTCGATCTCGTGCCTTTCCACTTTTTGGGCACCCTATCGCCCGGCAATGAGCAGGCCTTCCGTTGGGGGTCTGAGGCCGCAGGCACCAAAGGATCGTTCAACTATGCGGGGCTTAAGAGCGCCGATGCCGATTTGGCGATCAAGCGGATTACGGATGCCATCACGCGCGAAGAGTTGGTCGATGCGACCCGTGCCCTCGATGGCATCATCA
>DMER01000128.1:11635-11978 GCA_003451645.1 Alphaproteobacteria bacterium
GTGCCCTCGATGGCATCATCATGACGGGATACCACACAGTCCCTCTTTATTATCAGCCTGCTGATTATGTGGCGCGCTGGCGCTTCATTGGACGCCCGGCTGTGACACCGGCAACGGGTTATCGTATCGAAACATGGTGGCGTGAAAGATGATCAAGTCCTTGTTCTGTGTTATGGCGGCGTTGTGGCTGGCTGCGTCTGCTGCGGCCGAAGGCAAAACCATCCCCTATGCCCGCTTTGCCGACTTGTCCAAGCGCCTCGCGGCGGCCACGAAATATGACCTGCTGGCGATCCGCATCCGGGTGGTCCTGCCCAGCCAAGAGAAAAAGCTCTCCGAACTGACC
>DMER01000128.1:12183-12414 GCA_003451645.1 Alphaproteobacteria bacterium
CCCACGGGGCCCGCCGCACCTTTGATCTTGCGGCCGCAAGAGGAAGGCACCCTTGACCTTCCAAACGATCCAGCACTGACTAAGGCGAACCCGCAGGTGACCGTCAACATCCCTAAGGAAGCAGAGTTGCGCCTTACCGTTGACTTGCGCATAAAACTGCCATCCGATCCCAAGGCAATTTCCTACGCCTATCTCGATCGGGCGCTGGAGCAGCTCGCCGATGTCACTGGG
>DMER01000021.1:0-250 GCA_003451645.1 Alphaproteobacteria bacterium
CCTGGCGCGCGGACCCTCTTGCGTGTGCAGGTGGCAGAGGGCGACCGTCCGGTGACGGACGACCTGGTGGAGCGTCTGATGGGCAAGAAGCCCGAATTGCGCTTTCAGTTCATCCAGGAAAATGCGCAATTTGCGAAGGAGCTGGATGTTTAGCGTGACTGCGCACTTGCTGCTTGGTAATCTCCAAGTATGGCATTAACCCGTGAAAGTATACTCTCTGAGCTGCGCCAGCGCGCCGGTCACTTCCGCG
>DMER01000021.1:471-709 GCA_003451645.1 Alphaproteobacteria bacterium
GCTCTTTGGGTCTTTCGCTCGAGGCGACGCCACCGAGAACTCTGATATCGACGTCTTGGTAGACTTGGACGAAACCGAGCCAAGTGGTTTGGTCTTGTTTGGAAAGCTCCAATCCTGCCAACAGGAACTGCAGGCAATATTCGGCAGGCCGGTCGACGTGATCCCAGGCCCCTTACGGCCAGGCCGGGTCGCGACGCGCGTCAATGCGGAACAAATCCGTGCCTACTGACAGGCCCAA
>DMER01000021.1:1002-1855 GCA_003451645.1 Alphaproteobacteria bacterium
GGGCCTGACCCTCGAACAATGCTTCTTTGGCGACACAATGCGCCGTGACGCGATAGAGCGCGCCTTTCAGCGGATCAGTGAAGCGGCATCGAAACTCGGTGAACTCGGTCCACAACTTGTCCCAAATCAGCCATGGGGAGACATCCGAGGGATCGGCAATTTCCTAAGGCATGACTATGACGGGATCATTCACGGACTGTTATGGAAGACCATTCAAACGGATTTTGGGCCGTTGCGAGCAGCATGCACTGTGGCAATTGCCAGCCTATCCGAGGAAGATTGACGTCGTTGCCATCCCTGCCGTCTGACCTCACCATCTATCAGTCAAGCGGCACCTCGCAATAGGCGACCGTCTGTGTTTCGAACCCGAAAGCCCGATAGAAGGAAAGCGCCACGTCGTTGTCTGTCTCTGTGGCGACCCAGGCACTCGTGCAGCCTTGGGCTTTGGCCCAGGCGGTGATCATCGTGAGAAGGCGCCGCGCCACACCCTGACGCTGAAAGTCTGGCGCCACGCCCAGATTGTCGAGATAAAGTTGCGGCGGACTATCCGGCTGGTGATGGACCACGCCCCGGATTTGGCCGATGACGATCCCGGCGTGGACCGCCACGATAAGCGCGTGGTTGCTCTGGCCCAAGAACACTTGCAGTTGCTGCGGGTCGATCGCCCCATCAAAGACGTCCGGGTCCACGCGGTCCAGCAGGTCGCAGTCTGCGGGCGTGAGATGGCGGTAGACGAGGCCGGGTATGTTGGGATCGGGCTTTGGCATGACGTCGGCCCGGCAAAGAGGAGAAGCGTGACAATGATCACCTTAGCAAAGGACGGGATCGGCAGCTAGTGCATCGCGCGGTCAGT
>DMER01000021.1:2161-4936 GCA_003451645.1 Alphaproteobacteria bacterium
TTTGATCGCCCGTTGCGCTAGAGTTGGCATACTCTCAACTATTCGGACTTAGGGGGACATGTGATCAAAACCAAGATGGACCGCCGCGCACTGCTGGGCGGCATGGGCGCAGTGGGTTTCAGTGCCGCAGCGCCGGCGTTGGCCAAGCCCGTGCTACCTCAGACGCGGTTCAAGGTCATTGAGGCATCCGCCGGCGGGCGGCTGGGCGTGGCCATTCTGGACCTCGCATTTGGGGCCACCATTGGCACCCGTCTCAATGAGCGCTTCGCCCTGTGTTCAACTTTCAAATTGCCTTTGGCGGCAGCTGTACTGGAAGCGGCGGACAAGGGACAATTGAGCCTTGACGAGATTATTCCGTATACGAAAGCCGACTTGGTTTTTCATGCGCCGGTCACAGGCCCCAATTTGGCGAAAGGTGCCCTTACTATCCGCGCCCTTGCCGAGGCGGCGCAACTGACTAGCGACAATGTGGCGGCGAATTTGCTGATCAAGAGGTTGGGCGGACCGCAAGCCGTAACAGCTATCTGGCGCCGCTGGGGCGATCCCGCCACGCGCATCGACCGGTATGAGCCGGAGATGAACCTCGTCAAAGCAGGCGATGTGCAGGACACGACCACACCGGAAGCCATCGCCATGATGGTGGCTAAACTGTGTACGGAGGATGTGCTTAAGCCAGCATCGCGGGAGATGCTGATCGATTGGATGATCCGCACACAGACGGGCTTGAAACGTCTGCGCGCGGGCTTCCCTAAACAATGGCGGGCGGGCGACAAGACCGGGACGATGAATGGCGTGAAGGGCGTGGGCAACAAGGTCAATGACGTCGCCATTGTCTGGCCACCCCGGCGCGCGCCGGTGATCGTCGCGGCCTTTTACGAGTCGCCGTATGATGGCGAGGACACCCGCGATCAGGATCAAGCGATCTTGGCGCAAGTGGGCCGGATTGCGGCCGATTGGATCGCATGACCATCACGATCGTGACGGGCGACATTACCGAGCTTGAGATTGACTGCATCGTGAATGCGGCCAATGCGGCGCTGGCGCCCGGCAGCGGCGTTGACGGTGCCATCCGGCGCGCGGCGGGCCCGGCGCTGACGGACGCCACACGTGCGATCGGCGGTTGTCCTACGGGCGAGGCAGTGATCACGCCGGGCTTTGATCTCAATGCACGCTTTGTCATCCATACCGTGGCACCCATCTTTGCTCAGCATACGGAGGAAGAAACCAGGCACCTGCTGCGGCGGTGCTATGCGAACAGCCTGGTCCTGGCGCAGGCACATCAGATCGAGGCGATCGCTTTCCCGGCGCTCGGCACCGGCATTTACGGCGTGCCGATGGCTCTCGCCTGCCCCATTGCGGTTAGTGCGGTGCGCACGCATCTGACGGCGCTGCCCTTGCCCCGCCGTGTTCTGTTCTGCTGCAACAGCGAGCGCGATGCCGAAGCCTATCGCTTGGAACTCAAAAAGGGATAGATCAGCTGGCCGAAGATATGGCCGGGAACCGGATCGTCGACGCCAAAGTCCGTAGGCTGACGGCGCGGCATGTAAAACGTGCCAAAGAGCAGGTCCCACAAAGGGAACAACCCGGCGAAATTCTTGTCCTGACCTTCCGCCAATTTGGTGTGGTGCCAGCGGTGAAAGACGGGCGAGGCCAAGACAAAGCGCAACGGGCCGTAATCCCAGCGCAAATTCGCGTGGATCATAATGGCATAAAAGGTCAAAAAGGGCAGAAAGGCCGCGACCGCAGCCGGGTTGTACCCCGCGATGATGAGGGGCGGGACGGTGAGCAGGGCCGGCACAACATCGTTAATGGGGTGTACACGGACGGAGGCCAGCCAGTCCATGGTCTGCGAACTGTGATGAATGGCATGCACCCGCCACAGCCAGCCGGTGTGGAACCAGCGATGCACCCAATAGCGCAGAAAATCGCTAATCACCACGATTTGAATGGCCTGCATCGTGAGCGACTGCGCCCCCACGACGCCATGCCCTTGGGTCAGGCCTTGGAGGTCCGTCCCATAGATCCAGGCGACCGGAATCAATGCTAGCGCCACGCTTATCCGGGTCAAATTGCGCGTAATCAGCGGAGTCAAGAGAAAGTAACCAAGATCGGACAGCATGCCCGGCCGGATGGTCTTTTGGTTCGGAACGCTGGGCCACAACCACTGCAGCACAGCGAAAATCGCCGCTAGAATGGCTATTCCAATTGTGATGTTCAAAAGGCTCGGCCCCATTGAATTCGCACCCCTGCCCTAGAAATGTCGTGATTACTTAACACAAATTGACGATATAGACGGTGCGCCAGTTGACACGGTCGTTCTCTCCAGGAATAACCCCGCTCCATTGGCAGATCGCATGACGGGGCCTATTCGGGGTCCCCACTGTGCGGTGCCACGTTGATGCATGGCCCATCTTGCGTTGCCGATTTTCGTTAAACGAGGCACGCCAAGGTTTCCGGCCAGTTTGTCCGCCCGAGTTGGCGCGCCTTGTTGAGAGAGGCTGCTGGCTCTGATCATAAACCTCTCTCAAGATTGTTGGAGCCATAGAGTCACTCATGAGTTTTGATGCGCTCGGCCTTTCGGCCGAAACGTTACGCGCGGTCACCGAAGCCGGTTACACGCAGCCCACCCCGATCCAAGAGCAAGGCATTCCCGTCATCCTGTCTGGCCGCGATCTGATCGGAATCGCGCAAACGGGCACCGGCAAAACAGCTGCCTTTACCCTTCCCATGATCGATAAACTGTCGGCAGGCCGGGCCAAGGCGCGCATGCCGCGC
>DMER01000010.1:0-1071 GCA_003451645.1 Alphaproteobacteria bacterium
CGCCGCCGCGGGCACCCGCAAATCCTGCCACGGATGATAACTCGAAAAGGCCATGACCATGGCGCGCATGCGGAAGTTCAACCAGCCGGTGGCGCGCAGGGACCTCATGCAGGCATCGACGAAGGGATACCCCGTCTGTCCCGTTTCCCACCGCCGGACGATCGCCGCATGCTCGGGCGCGGTGGGACGCAAACCATCCGCCGCCGGATGCATCGCGCGGCGTTCGAACTCCGGCTCGTCTTCGAGTTTTTGGATGAAATGGCAATGCCAATGCAGCCGCGCGATGAAGGAGTCGATAGATTGAGCGAACGCGACGTCGCCTTCGCCGCGCCAAGTGCTGCGCGCCATCAGCGCCGCTTGGTATGCCTCCCGCATCGACAGACACCCCAGCGACAAATGCGCCGAAATCCGCGCACAGGATTGCGCGCCGGCGGCAGGCGACGACATTTCTTTGCGATAGTACCGCCCACGAACGTCCAGGAACGACTGTAGCAGGCTCAGCCCCTCCGCGCGGCCCCCGACTTGCCGTTCCGGGCATGGATCGGGATCGAGCCCGAATGCCGCCGCATCGGGCCAATCGATGGGCCGCGGAACTGGACCCTTGATCCGTTCA
This sequence comes from Alphaproteobacteria bacterium, assembly GCA_003451645.1. Taxonomy (GTDB): domain Bacteria; phylum Pseudomonadota; class Alphaproteobacteria; order Micropepsales; family Micropepsaceae; genus DMER01. The sequence continues at coordinate 614 of DMER01000010.1, forward strand.
GGAGCATCGATGGTCCGCGCCGCCCTCATCCGGTCCCAGCGCGTCGCCCAGCCTTCGCGCCCCTTCGACGCGCGCCACACGCCATGTTGACGGTGCTCCCGCACAGGCACGCCAGCGCGCTTCGCCCAGGCCCGAACGCGCCGGTCGCGCTCATAGGTCCATAGCAATCCAGTTTCCTCATGCGCATGAATCGCCTCGACCCCATTTGTCTTGTGCAGCCGCGCAAAGACGTCGACAGCGTCGCCCGTCTCGACGGTCAGGCCCAGACCCCGCGCCCGTAATGCGCCGTCAAGCGACTTCAGCGACTCGATCAGAAACGCGAAATGCCGCCCTGACATTTCGGGCTGCCGCCACAACTCTGGTTCAAAAATGTAAAACGCTAAGACGGGCCGGTCGCCCACCGACGCGGCGGCAAGCGCCCCATGATCCTCGATCCGCAGATCGCGCTTGAACCAGAC
>DMER01000010.1:1267-1792 GCA_003451645.1 Alphaproteobacteria bacterium
CGCAGATCGCGCTTGAACCAGACGGCCTGGACCATCGGGTCTAAGGAGCCGTCGCTGTTAGATCGGCGCGGCATAGATCGAGCATCACCTCGCCGTAGTGAGAAACCTGCACGCCTTCGGCGGCCAGAAGCGCGACTTGAGAGAAGCCCTCGCCATCAGTCTGCGCCGGCCGGATCAAGCCATTATCAGGCACGACCCGATGCCAGGGCGTGCAGCTGGGCCGGAATAAGGTCTTGGCGTCCACCAGCCGCGAAACGACATCGGCAGGCACCGACGCAGCGGCTGCCAGGTCGCTGGCGGTCGTGACTTTTCCCGGTTCGACGCGGTCGAGCATTTTGAGAATGGCGCGGGCCTGGGTGGCAGGCTGATGGGCGTGAGACGTCATGCAAATAACTCCAGTGAACTGAGAAAAGTTGGAATCTTGGCTTTGAGCTGAAAAAAGCCGCGCGTCGCGTGAGGCCATACGGCCCGGTCCCAGGGCCGGATCATCAGGTGCAGCGCGATGCCGCGCTCCGCCAGCTTAGG
>DMER01000010.1:1986-2265 GCA_003451645.1 Alphaproteobacteria bacterium
ATGCCGCGCTCCGCCAGCTTAGGGCCCAGATCGGCGAGGGCCCAGGCCGCGAGACCCGCTGGCGCATAAGGCGTCACAATGCGCTCGACGGCGTGCGAAGTCGCCCAGTCGGCGATACGATCCGCGGTCAAAACATCGCCAGGCACGCTGAGCGCGGCGCTCGCCCGCTCAGCTGCGTCGTGCGCGCATCCATCCGCAAACCTGGCCGCCGGTCCGGCTGTGTCAGCTATATGGGGAAGCCGCAGCACGGCAACGGTTACAACACGATCCAGCGGCCAT
>DMER01000010.1:2580-2753 GCA_003451645.1 Alphaproteobacteria bacterium
GCTGGCGGCTGCCAGTTAGAAATGATCAACGCCGATACAGGCAGGTCGTCGGCGAGCGGGGATGCCGTCTCGTTTAACTGGCCAGCCGGATCGAAGCGATCCCTTGTATTTACTCGGATGTTATCAGCCCGCGCGAGATAGTGCTTTCCAGGCGTATGCAGCCCCGCGACCCA
>DMER01000237.1:0-1942 GCA_003451645.1 Alphaproteobacteria bacterium
GGACGGAGAACATTCCGCCGATGGCCACGCGCGGCGTGCTGCTCGACATGGTCAAACTGACCCGCAAGAATCCTGTGCCTGCGGGCACCGCCTTCAATAAGGCCGAGATCGACGCCGCCGCCAAGGCCGCGGGGGTCACGATCGGCAAAGGCGACGTGGTGCTGTTCCACACCGGCTATCAGGCGCTCGCCACCAAAGACCCGGCCAAGTTCATCGCCCAGCAGCCGGGACTGGGCAAAGGGGGTGCTGAGTATCTGGCGGGCCTGGGCGTCGTCGCCATTGGCGCCGATACGGCGGCGCTGGAAGTCATCCCCTTTGAGACCAAGACTGAAGCCTTTCCCGTGCACCAGATCCTGCTCGCCAAGAACGGCGTCCACATCCTGGAGAATATCAACACGGCCGAATTGGCCCGCGATGGCGCCACGGAATTCCTGTTCGTGCTGGGCCAGCCGCGCTTCAAAGGTGCGGTGCAAATGGTGGTCAATCCGGTCGCCATCCGCTGACGCGTACGGATGATAGGAAAATAATCTGCGCTGGCACCTTGCGGCGTGACGCTCCAATTCCTATCTGCCATACATCACCTGAATTGGCTTAAAGGGCGGTGGACCATCAGGGTCCGCCGCCTTTGTTTTTGGGGCCGGAACCATGGCCGATGAACGTAACAAAACGAAACAGAACGAAACAAAACGTAACAAACGCTCACCTTTAAGCGCCCTTGATTGGAGCACCATCCGCGAGGCGGTCGAGATCGAGGGCGTAGCAATCGCCGTGATGGCGCGCGCCTATGGCGTGTCAACGCAGGCCATCAGCAACCGCAAAGCCCGCGAAAACTGGATCGAACCGTCCCCCGATACGCAAATCCGCACGACAGAGGATCTGTTAAACATGCGCAATATGCGCGCCATTGGGCGCATCCTGAAATCCATGGAGAAGAAGCTCGCGGCCGCCGGAGACTGCACCGCCGCGGATGCGGATGAAATTGGCAAACACGCCCGCGCCGTGCAATCGCTCGCCCGCGCCGCAGAGGTTACCGCCACCACCAAACGCAAGATCAAAGCCCATGAACGAGGCGAGGAAGGCTCTAAGATCGACCGTCAGGCGCTTGAGGCTAAACTCACTCGCCTTGCGGAAAAATTGGAGCGCGCGGAGCTTCGCGCAAAGCCTGACGGATGAAGAGCATGCTCTGTACCGGGATTATTTCCCCCTCTTCGCGCATGACTATCAATTGGAGCCGGAAGGTGCGTGGGCCATCTGGCTGCTCATGGGCGGGCGGGGCAGCGGCAAGACGCGCGCGGGCGCCGAATGGGTCATGGAGCAGGTGGCGCTTGGCGCGGCCCGGCATGTGGCCCTGATCGGAGAAACGCTGGCCGATGCACGCGATGTGATGATCGAGGGCGTGAGCGGCATTCGCCGCGCGGCCATGGATCGGGACGAGCGGCCGCGCTTCATCAAATCCGAGCGCATGCTGCGCTGGAGCAACGGGGCGCAGGCGCGCATATTCTCCGCCGAGGACCCGGACAGCGTCCGCGGCCATGCTTTTGATCTCGTGTGGGGCGATGAGTTTGCCAAATGGCGCTATGCGCAGGAGGTTCTGGATACGACTTTGTTTGCCCTAAGGGTTGGTGAGAGGCCGCGGATGCTGATTACCACGACGCCGCGCAACCGGCCGGATTTGCGGCGCTTGCTGAACGAACCGGGCTTGGTGGTGACACGTGCCCGGACATTGGACAATGCGGATCATCTGTCGGCGGAGTTCCTGACACGGATCGTCAAGCGTTATGAAGGGACGGCCCTTGGCCGTCAGGAATTGGACGGCGAATTGCTGGAGGACGCGCAAGGGGCCTTGTGGAACCGGGCGATCATCGAGGCCGCGCGTGTGCGCGCTGCGCCCGCTTTGTCGCGGATCGTCGTGGCGGTGGACCCGCCGGTATCGAGCGGCCCG
>DMER01000237.1:2186-2975 GCA_003451645.1 Alphaproteobacteria bacterium
CGGCTGGCGTGGCGCAGGACGGGCGCGCCTATGTGCTTGAGGACCGTTCCGCCCACGGATTGACACCGGCGGCATGGGCTGCGCGTGCGCAAGCGCTCTATCATACCCTGAAGGCAGATTGCCTGGTGGTGGAGACCAACCAGGGCGGCGAATTGGTCCGTACCGTGATGGCACAGATAGATGCCAGTGTGCCGGTTCGCGAGGTGCATGCCTCGCGTGGCAAGCGCGCCCGCGCCGAGCCTGTCGCCATGCTCTATGAACAGGGCCGGGTGGCCCATGTGGGTGCGCTTGCCGAGCTTGAAGATCAGATGTGCAATTTTACGGGGACGGACCCTAAGAGCCCTGACCGGCTCGATGCTTTGGTTTGGGCGCTGACGGAGTTGATGTTGAAGCGCGATGCTGTGGTCAGGGTGAGAAAAGTGTGAGCTGCCCCTTGCAGCGGCACGCTCCAATCCCTATCTGAGTTACATCACCAGAATTGGATCAGAGTTGATGGCGGCAGCGAGGCACTCGCGGGCCGCCTTTTTTATGGTCAGGACACAGACGATATGACAAGAACCAACCGCAGCTGGCGCGACTGGCTGTGGCCGCGCGGCGCCCATGTGCCCGCGCAAGCGCCGGAGCACAAGCAGAGCAGGGCCGGTGCGCTGGTCGCACTCAGCTTGACCGGGCGGCCGGTCTGGACCCCGCGCGATTTTGAGCGGATGACGCAAGCGGGCTTTGCCCGCAATGCGGTCGCCTATCGCTGTGTACGGATGATTGCCGAGACGGCGGCCAGCGTGCCCTGGC
>DMER01000237.1:3197-8757 GCA_003451645.1 Alphaproteobacteria bacterium
ATTGTTTGACGGGCGGACGGAATTGAGCGAGCACCCGCTGCTCCGCCTGCTGGACCGTCCGAACCCGGCAGAATCGGGTTCAAGCCTGATGGAGGCGTGGTACGGCCATCTGCAAACAGCCGGCAATGCCTATCTTGAGGCCGCCACGATTAGCGGGGAGGTGCGCGAACTTTACGCCCTGCGGCCAGACCGGATGAAAGTGATGCCAGGACCTGCCGGCTGGCCGCAAGGCTTTGAGTATACTGTCGGCGGACAAACGGCGCGCTTCCGGGCCGATTCGGATGGGTTCATGCCCATCCTGCACATGAAGCTCTTTAATCCGCTCAATGATCATTATGGCATGAGCCCGGCCGAGGCCGCGAGCACGGCGATCGATACGCATAATGCTGGCGCGGATTGGAACAAGGCGCTGCTGGACAATGGCGCGCGGCCCTCTGGCGCGCTGATCTACCGGGGTGCGAAAGACTCCCCAAACCTCAGCGATCAGCAATTCGAACGCCTGAAGGAGGAGCTCGAGGCGCAGTTCCAGGGGGCGCGCAATGCCGGGCGCCCCTTGCTGTTGGAAGGCGGGCTTGAGTGGCAAAGCCTCTCGCATTCACCGCAGGAATTGGACCTGAGCGGGGTGCGCTATGCGGCGGCGCGCGAGATCGCGCTGGCCTTTGGCGTGCCGCCGATGCTGCTCGGCATTCCGGGCGATGCGACCTACAACAATTACCGGGAGGCGAATTTGGCCTTTTGGCGCCAGACGGCACTGCCGCTTGTCGCCAAGACCGCGCAGGCGCTGACCAATTGGCTTCGGCCGCGCTTTGGCAGCACTTTGCGGCTGGCCTATGACACCGATGCGGTGGAGGCGCTGTCGGCAGAACGGGACGCGCTCTGGGACCGGGTGGGGCGTGCGGAGTTTCTGACCACGGATGAAAAGCGTTCGGCCACTGGCTATGGAAGCCTGATCTGAATGAGTGCAAGTGAACAGCGGCTGACCTTTGACCGGCGGGTGACGTTTGGCGTCCTGCTGGCGTTGGCGGTCCAGACCGGCATCGCACTCGTGTGGGCTGGCGAAGCGCATGAGCGTTTCATCAGGCTGGAGCGCGAGGTGGAGCGCCACATCGGCTTGAACGACAGGCTCGTGCGGGTGGAGGAGAAACTGAACGCCCTGCACGAAAGCGCGGTGCGGATTGAGGGCAAACTGGACCGGCAGACAGACGCCATGGGTCCGCGAGGCGAGCGGGTAAAGTAAGTGAATCAAAACGGCAGAACGCTAAGGCCGCCGGTCACCCGAAGCGGCGCGATCCCCTTTGAGCTGAAACAGACCCGCGAACCGCCAATGGCGCAAATGGATGGCATTATTGAGGGCTATGCGAGCCTGTTCGGGGTCACCGATCAGGCTGGCGACCGGGTTGCGCCGGGCGCGTTTACACGCTCCCTCACCAAAAAGGGCGCCTCTGGCATCCGCATGTTGTACCAGCATCTGGCAGCTGAGCCTGTGGGCGTGTGGACACTGATCAAGGAAGACGCGCGCGGATTATTCGTGCGCGGACGTCTGTTGGCCGGCATTGGCCGGGCACGAGAGGTCCTGGCACTGATCCGCGCTGGCGCCCTCGATGGGCTGTCGATCGGTTTCCGCACCATAAATGCCGTGCGAAGGCCGGGTGAAACCGTTCGGACGCTGACCGAAATCGATCTGTGGGAGGTGTCCGTCGTGACCTTCCCCATGCTGGACGCCGCGCGGGTTACAAGCGTCAAGGCCCGCGCGGACATGTGTTTCAAGACGCGCACCCCACACCTTAGAGAAGGACGACCCTGATGGACGCAGATGGAAATCTCGAAACCAAGGCGGGCAGCGCACGCGCGCATGAGCCCGGCACCACCCACAACATCTGGGAGGAGTTCAAGGCCGCCAATGATCAGCGCCTGGATGAGATTGAGCGCCGGTTGAGCGCCGACGTCCTTCTGGAAGAAAAGGTGGAGCGGCTGAACCGCGCCTTGGACACACAGAAACAAGCGCTTGACGAGATGGCGCTGAGCGCGCGCCGCCCGCAGCTCGATGGCGTGCGCACAGACCGTGCGGGTATGGAGCACAAGGCCGCGTGGGACGCCTATATGCGTAAAGGTGACAGCAGCACTGTCAGCCGGATTGAACTGAAGTCGGCACACGGACAATCCGGGCCCGATGGCGGCTATCTGGTGCCCAGCGAAACGGAGGCCATGATCGACAAATTGATGGCCAAGATCTCGCCCGTGCGCGCCATCGCCTCGGTGCGACAGATTTCGGCCGCGAGCTTCAAAAAGCCCTTTGCCACCACAGGCGCCGCGGCGGGCTGGGTCGGCGAAGTGCAGGCCCGCACGGAGACGGCGACGCCCGCACTATCGGTCATCGAGTTTCCTGCGATGGAGCTCTATGCGATGCCGGCCGCCACGCAGTCTTTGCTCGACGATACCTATGTCAATGTCGAACAGTGGCTCGCGGACGAAGTGCAGACCGAGTTCGCGGAACAGGAGGGCCAGGCCTTCATTAGCGGGGATGGCGTGAACCGGCCGCGTGGCCTGACCACCTATCCCTTTGTGGCCAATGCCAGCTGGTCTTGGGGCAAGGTGGGCTATATCGCCACCGGCAATGCGGGGGATTTCGCAGCGTCCAACCCCTCAGACAGCCTGATCGACCTGATCTATGCGGTGCGTCAGTCCTATCGCATGAACGGGCGCTGGCTCATGAACCGGACGACGCAGGCGAAGATCCGTAAGCTGAGGGATGGCGATGGCACCTATCTGTGGCAGCCGTCGAGTATTGCTGGCGAACCGGCGACATTGATGGGCTTCCCGGTGGCGGAGGCGGAAGACATGCCGGACATCGCGGCCAATTCCTACGCGGTGCTCTTTGGCGACTTCCAGCGCGGCTACCTTGTTGTTGACCGGGCGGGTGTGCGGGTCTTGCGCGATCCCTACAGCGCCAAACCCTATGTGCTGTTCTACACCACCAAGCGCGTCGGCGGCGGCATTCAGAATTTCGAGGCCATCAAGGCGATGAAATTCGCCGCATCCTAAAACCGTCAACCATCCATCAGTATAAGGAGTAGAGCCTATGCGTGACCTCGTCACCAGCATCCATCCCTTGCGCGCCATCAGCCCGCAATCGGTCAGCGACAACACCGCCCTGACCAGTCAGATCATCGACAAACAGGGCTATGACAGCCTGACCTTTGTGATCGCCACGGGGTCGCTCGCCGATGCGGACGCGACCTTTGCGGTCAGCGTTGAACATGGCGATCAGGCCAATCTGTCCGATGCGGCAGTGGCCGCCGCGGCCGACCTCATCGGCACCATAGCGGAGGCCAACTTCACCTTTGCCGATGACGATGAGACCCGAAAGATCGGCTACCAGGGTGCAAAGCGATACGTCCGTATCAAGATCACGCCCGCCAATAACAGCGGCGCCGCAAATCTGGCCGCGGTCGCCGTTCTGGGCCATCCCCACATTGCGCCCACGCCTGGCGTCCCGGTTTAAGCGAGGGGAATACCTATGCCTGACACCTTTTCATCTCATGGCGCGGGGCTTGAAAGCCCCGCTTTTGATGCCGTCAGCATCGTGCCGCACGACACGAATGACCTCGCATTCACCGCCCGCGGGCTCTATGTGGGCGGCGATGGTGATGTCGTGGCGCTGCTCAAGGGCGACACGGTCGCGGTCACGTTCAAAAACGTCCTTGCAGGGAGCATTCTTCCGGTCAGCGCCAAACGGGTCTTGGCCACAGGCACAACTGCCACGCACCTTGTGGCGCTGTGGTAACCGGCCGATTAGGAGGCGCCTTGTGAAACTGTCTCTGGGTGTGAGCCCCGGCTCTGGCCGGCGCGTGTGGCGCAGCCATGATGGCCTGGGCCTAGATTTCCTCAAACGCCAGTTTTTCGTTAAGCCAACCGGCGTCACGGCCACGCGCACGCGCAATGTGCTGGACCTGTTCACATGGTCGAGCTCGACAAAATATGTGCGAAATGCGGCCGGGGTCATTGCGGCAAGCGGGGCGAATGCTCCGGCGTTTGACCATACAATTGCGGGATCACCATTGGGGATACTGATCGAGAAGGCCTCAACAAATCTCGTTCTTCAGAGTGGCGATTTTTCCTCGGCCAGTTGGGCAAAGGTGACCGGTGGCGCAGGCGTGCTGCCCGCCATCACGCATAATGACGCCGTGGCGCCAGACGGAGCTGTGGCGGCGGACCGGATCGATCTTTCAATCCCCGCAGGCAGTGCAAACACCACCGACTTCTCCAGAGTGGCGCAAGGGCCGGCGACGGCGGCGGGGCAGGCCTATACGGGCTCGCTGTGGATCAAAGCGGCAACTTTGGCCGATGTTGGAAAGGTGATCCTGTTCCGGCACGCGGGCTGGTCATCCTATCTTGCCCATGTTTTGACCGCCGATTGGCAGCGCGTGTCAACCACAGAAACGGCAGCGGGATCCACCGCCGACATGCAAATTGGCTTGCGCGGCGGGTTCGGTCTGCCAGGCGGACAATCAGCGGTCAGTGCGCATGTTTGGGGCGCGCAACTGGAACTCGGGAGCATACCGACCTCCTATATCCCCACCACGACCGCCGCAGTGACACGCAATGGCGATGTCATCCGGCGCGTGCTGGGCGCAGAGCTGGACAAGAGCAACCTTATCCTTGCGGCCGAATTTTCGATCGACCGCGCCAGTGGCTCGGACGGCAGTTTTCAGCAAGCGATCGCATCGATTGTCGATGCAGCCATCACGGGAAGCGACTGGGCCATTCTGTACACAACGACGCTGGCGCGGGCCTCTTTCCGGAAAAATGGCGCGACCGAGAATTTCGGCCAGTCCGGAACGCTGACGCATAATGGCGCGATCAGCAAACAGGCGATCGGGTTCACCAATCTTGCGACCTTTGGTGCCGTGAACGGAACAACATTTCTGATTGACGACACGGGCACGGCACCATCCGCGCCGCTGACCAACCTCGCAACCTTGCAACTCGGTGAATTTTTGACCGGGGCCTCAAATCCCGCCGGGCGGCGCATTCATCTGCGGGCCCTGTCGCTCTATCCTCAGACGCCGGATCAAGCGCGCCTGAACGCTCTAACAGTGTAAGGACATTCGATGGTGTACTATCTGACGGCGTCCACGGAAGAGCAAATGCGGACGGTTCTGACCACGCTCTATGAGGCTGCGTTGAACGCCGAATTGCCGGCCGACCCTGAGACGGGTGAAAAGCAAGTGCCGCAGAATGACGGCCATATTCAGTACCATCATCTGTTCACGGATTGGATCATGACGCCAGGTGTTCCGCGTACGGATGGAGAACCCGGATGGGCACAAGCGCCCGTGCTGAAGCCAGGTTTTCACTGCGCGCTCGGGATTTGGCAAACGCCAGAAAACCCGCAAGGCATCATTGGCCCCCTTGATACCGCGACATTGCAGGGCGCGGGCATCGAGGTTCTGCGGGCGGATGAGATCGACACGGCCTACCTGCCGAAATTTCAGTGAGCCGAGACAACACAAGGCACATCCATGCAATTGAACCGCATCACGGCGCCGGCGGCCGAGCC
>DMER01000237.1:8988-11865 GCA_003451645.1 Alphaproteobacteria bacterium
AGCCCGTAACCTTGGCCGAAGCCAAGGCGCATGCCCGTATCGATATCGCCGATGATGACGCTCTGATCACCCGGTGCATCGCGGCCGCGCGTGAATGGGTTGAGGCCGAAACTGGCCGTGCACTGATGACCCAGACCTGGCGCCTGACCTTGGATGCCTGGCCGGATGGCGGCGCGGTGATCTTGCGGCGCCCGCCGGTGCAATCGGTCGCGGAGATCCGGACCTTCACGGCCGGCGGCGTGGCGGCAATTTGGGTTGCCTCGAACTACGGATTGGCTCTGGGCCGCGAGCCGCAAGCGCTCATGAGAGTGTCCGCGGCCTGGCCGGTGCCGGGCCGTACGCGGGCAGGGATCGAAATCGACATTACCTGTGGTTATGGCGCTCTGCCTACGGATGTTCCAGCAGTCTTGCGCCAGGCGGTACTGGTCCAGACGGCACGGCTCTATGCCCGGCGAGGTGAGGACGAGGCGGCGGCGCCACTGGATGTGCTCGCGATGATCGCCCCATACCGGGTGATCACGCTGTGATCGGACGGATGACCGAGCGCATACAGATTGCGGCGCGCCTGCGCACGCCCGACGCTGGTGGCGGGGCGGTGCTGAGTTGGACCGTGATTGCCACCGTCTGGGCACAGATCGAGGTTTTGTCGAGCGGTGAAAGTTCCGGCGACGAGGGCCGCCAGCATATTGCCCGTTACCGGCTAACCGTCCGGCGGCGGAGCGATATCGCAGCGGGGCAAAGCGCCGTGTGGCGCGGCCGCCGGCTCTATTTGCGCGGGCTGGAGGATGCCGGACCGCAACAGCCATTCGTGGTGATTACGGCCGATGATGGGGATCCGTTGTGAGTGCGAATTTGGCTCTGCATGACGCCATCTTTGGGGCGTTAGCTGCGGATGCAACCATGAAGACTTTGTTGGGCGATCCGGTGCGCCTCTATGACGATCCCCCGCATGACGCGATCTTTCCCTACGCCGTTTTTGGTGATGGCACGCAGTCCGACAGCAGCAGCGTCACGGGCGATATGAGTGAGCACAGAGTATTGATCCATGTCTGGTCGCGCTATGCGGGGCGCCGGGAGGTGAAGCAAATCGCCGGCCGTATACGGACGGTGTTGCACGACGCGCCCTTGGTGTTAACGGAGCACACTCTGATCAACCTGCGCTGTGAGACCATCGAGTTTTCACGGGCCCGCGATGGCCGCGCCTATCACGCTCTCGCGCGCTTTCGCGCTGTGACCGAAACGCCCTGACAACCAAGAGGACCATCAATGGCGGCTCAAAAAGGCAAGGCGCTGCTCCTGAAAATTGGGAGCGGCGATCCGGTGATCTATACGACCATGGCGGGTTTGCGCCTGACACGGCTGACGCTGAATGCGGATACAATTGACACGACAAATGCCGATAGTGCGAGCGAGTGGCGTGAACTCCTGGGCGGGGCGGGGGTGAAGTCCGCCAACGTTTCCGGCCAGGGCGTATTCAAGGACAGCGCGACGGATGCAACCTTGCGCACCGTGTTCTTCTCGCAATCGGTCAACCCCTATCAGGTCATCATCCCCGACTTTGGCACGATTGCAGGTGACTTTATCATTTCGCAGCTGGAATACGCTGGCGAATACAAGGGCGAAGTGACCTTTGCCTTGAGCCTGGCGTCGGCAGGGGCGCTCTCCTTCACGGTCATCTAGGTATGAACAGTGTACTGATCAATGCCGCGCGCGGCGAAGTGCCTCTGACGATTGGGGGACGGACATACCGGCTATGCCTGACCCTGGGTGCACTTGCGCAGCTCGAAGAGGCGTTTGGAGCGCCAGACTTGGACGCATTGGGTGCCCGGCTGAATGCGCCGTCGATGCGCGACTTGCTCCTTGTGCTGAGGGCTCTGCTGGCCGGCGGCGGCGAGGCCGTGAGCGATGAAGAATTGGCGCAATGGCCCATGGATATCAAAGCGATTGCCGCAGCGATCGCAGAAACATTCGGGCGGAGTGGACTCGGCGCATGACCACCAGACCTGGGGCATTTCCGTGGCGCCAGTGGATGCGCGATGCGGCGCGCCAGTTTCATGTTCCGCCTACGGAGTTCTGGTCTTTGAGCCTGCGTGAATGGCGCACACTGACGGCGCCGGATGAGGCACCTGGGCTTGGTCAAGACGAGTTGGATCAATTGATGCGGAGATATCCTGATGTGCCCCGATGAGATCGAGACCGGTGTTGAGGCCGCAGGCAGAGCGTTTCAGGACGGTCTTGCCGCCCCGGCCATTGAGGCGGGTGCGGTCATCCGCGCGGCGATGCGCGAGACGGCCGAGACCATTGAGGACGTCCTGGTCAAAGCGACAAGGACTGGCCGGTTGAGCTTCGCGGACATGGCGCGCAGCGTCGCGGCGGATCTGGGCCGGATTGCACTCAACCGCTTTGTTACGCAGCCTTTGGCCAATGTTCTGACAACCGCCGTGGGCGGATTATTCGGCGGCGCGCGGGCGCAGGGCGGTCCGGTTGATCCGGGCCGGGCCTACCTTGTCGGAGAGCAGGGGCCGGAACTCTTCGTGCCCGGAGCATCAGGAACCGTTCTGCCGCATGGCTTTGGCGGGCGGGGCCAAGTGACGATCAATGTTCATGCGCGCGACATGGAGAGTTTCCGGAGGTCGCAGTCTCAGATCGCGGGCCTCATGCAGCGGCTCGGCAGCCGCGGCGCGCGAAATCTTTAGGGGCCAGAAATGTCATTTCATGATGTGCGGTTTCCGGCCTCCATCGCCTTTGGCTCGGTGGGGGGACCCGAACGGCGGACGGAGATTGTGGTACTTGGATCTGGGTTTGAGGAGCGCAATAGTCCGTGGGCGCATGGACGGCGGCGCTATGATGCGGGCCTTGGCTTGCGCACGCTTAATG
>DMER01000237.1:12093-12542 GCA_003451645.1 Alphaproteobacteria bacterium
TCTGTACACGGTGATCGCGTTTTTCGAAGCCCGGCAAGGCAGGCTCTATGCCTTTCGCTGGAAGGATCATTTGGACTTCCGGTCTGGACTGCCCGGCAATTCCGTGACAATCGCGGATCAGGTAATTGGGGCTGGGAACGGGGCGGCCACTGTGTTCCAATTGAGCAAGGCCTATGTTTCGGGGCCGGTAACGTACACGCGAACGATTAAGAAGCCGGTGGCGGGAACGGTGCAGATCGCGGTTGGCGGCGTGGCACAAACCCTGGGCAGCGGCTTCACAGTGGATGCCGCCAAGGGGCTGGTGACCCTCACGGCGGCGCCAGCAAACGGTGTTCCGGTGACGGCCGGTTTTGAGTTTGATGTCCCCGTACGCTTTGACACGGATAGGCTGGAACTCAATCTGGCGGCGTTCAAGGCGGGCGAACTGCCCAACATTCCGCTCATCGAGG
>DMER01000237.1:12772-22029 GCA_003451645.1 Alphaproteobacteria bacterium
ATTCCGCTCATCGAGGTGCGCTTGCCATGAGAACCTTGCCAGCGGGCATGCAAACGCATTTGGACAGTGGTGCAACGACACTCTGTCATTGCTGGAAGCTGACAGGGGCCGACACCACTGTGCTGGGCTTCACGGATCACGACCGTGCACTGAGCTTTGATGGGGTGACCTTTACCGCCGAGAGCGGGTTTGCTTCCACAGCGATTGAGCAAGGATTGGGATTGAAGGTCAGCAATCAAGACGTCTCCGGAGCATTGGCCTCACCCAACATCACGCACACGGACATTGCCGCTGGGCGCTATGATGGTGCGACGGTTGAGATCTGGCGGGTCAATTGGCAGGACGTTGCGCAGCGCGTGCTGCTGTTCAGGGGCGAATTGGGCGAGATTACCCGCACGCCACTCGCCTTCCGCGCCGAATTGCGGGGCCGCGGCGCTCGCCTGAATCAGCCCGTGGGGCGGGTCTATCAATTCGCCTGCGATGCCGATCTGGGCGATGCACGGTGCACGGTTGATTTAAACAGTGTGGCCTTCTCAGCGGCGGCCACGGTGACGGCGGTTGCAAGCGCGCAGAGTTTCACGGCGAGCGGTCTTGCGGCCTTTGCCTCCGGGTGGTTCGCCTACGGACGGTTGACCTGGACCAGCGGTGCCAATGCCGGCCTTTCGCAAATCGTCAAAGAGTTTGCCGCGGCCACTGTGACCTTGTGGGAGCCGATGCCGCTCGCGATCGCTGCGGGTGATGCCTTTACGATCATGGCCGGATGCGACAAGCGCTTCGAGACCTGCAAGGTCAAATTCGCCAACGCGTTAAACTTTCGCGGCTCTCCCTTGATGCCCGGCAATGATTGGGTGGTCTCAAGCCCGCGCCAGGGCGATAACAATGATGGCGGCAAGCTCACCCCATGACCCGCGGGGAGATCGTCGCGGCGGCGCGGGGCTGGATCGGCACGCCGTATCAGCACCAGGCGAGCGTAAAAGGCGCGGGCTGCGATTGCTTAGGTCTCGTACGAGGGGTGTGGCGCGAGCTGATTGGTCCGGAGCCGGAGCAAGTGCAAGCCTATGGCGCATTGTGGCGCCTGGCGGGCGAGGGCGAGACTTTGGCCACGGGTGCGGCGCGTCACATGATTGCGATTGAGGCGGCGCAGGCCGCAGAAGGCGATGTCCTGATCTTTCGTATGTACGAGCATGCCGAGGCGCGCCACATGGCGATCCTGAGCGGGCCGCAACATATGATCCATGCCTATAGCGGCATGCATGTAGTAGAATCGGCCCTGAGCCCATGGTGGCGGCGGCGCGTCGCCTTTGCTTTTGCATTTCCCGGCGTGAGGTAAGCGATGGCGACGCTGCTATTGGGGACGGTGGGTGCCGCCATCGGCGGTGCCTTGCTGCCGTCCGGATTATCCGTGCTCGGCGCAACCGTGACCGGTGCCGCCATTGGCGGCGCGATCGGTTCGCTCGCCGGGTCCTATGCCGATGCGCAATTGTTCGGACGACGGACGAGTGTGAGCGGACCCAGGTTGTCCGATCTGCAAGTTCAAACATCAAGCGAGGGCGCGCCGATCCCCAGAGTGTGGGGCCGCGCGAGGCTGGCCGGGCAGATCATTTGGGCCGCAAAGTTCAAGGAAACGCAAAGCACGCAGGAGGCGGGCAAAGGCACCTCAACCACCACCGTGACGAGCTATAGCTATACCGCCAGTTTCGCCGTGGGGCTGTGCGACGGCGAGATCACGCGGATCGGCCGCATCTGGGCGGACGGACGGCCATTGGACCGCAACGGTCTGACTATTCGCATTTATCGCGGTACGGAGGATCAGCTCCCGGACAGTCTCATTGAGGCGGTGGAAGGCACCGGTAATGTGCCTGCCTATCGCGGTCTTGCCTATTTAGTGTTTGAGAACCTGCCGCTCGAAACCTTTGGCAACCGCGTGCCGCAATTGCAATTCGAGGTCATCCGCCGGGCAAAGAATGCCAGCCTGGAAACCAAGATCAAGGCAGTGAACATCATTCCAGGTTCGGGCGAATTTGCCTATGCGACGACAATAGTGCGCCGCCAATTGGGTCCTGGCGCCACGCTGCCTGAGAACATGAACAATGCTCTGGGCGTGCCGGACATCACCGAGTCGCTGGATCAATTGGATTTGGACCTGCCCAATTGCGGGGCGGCGCTACTGACGGTGTCATGGTTCGGGAATGATCTGCGCTGTGGTGTTTGTGAAATCCGGCCCGGCGTTGAGAATACGGTCAAGGTGACCGAGCCTGTGAGCTGGAGCGCAGGCGGCGCCACGCGCGCCACAGCGCATGTTATCTCGGCGGGAGCGTCCGGGCCCAATTTCGGCGGTACGCCCTCAGATCAAAGCATTGTCGAGGTAATCCAGGCGCTGAAGGCCCGGGGGCTGCAGGTCTTGATCTATCCCTTCATTCTGATGGATGTGCCTACGGGGAATGGCCGGCCCAATCCCTATAATCCGCTGGCGGAGCAAAGCGCCTTTCCCTGGCGCGGCCGTATCACCTGTCACCCAGCAGCAGGTATGGCGGGCACTGTAGACAAGACGGCCGCGGCAACGGCGCAAGTGGCGGCCTTTTTTGGGACGGCCGAACCCGCACACTTCTCAGTGAGCGGAACAACGGTCAGCTATAGCGGCCCGTCGGAGTGGTCATTCCGGCGGTTTATCCTGCATTTGGCGTCCCTGTGTGTGGCCGCCGGTGGCGTCGATGGCTTTGTAATTGGGTCGGAATTGCGCGGCCTGACCAGTATTCGCGATAGTGCCACGACCTTCCCCGCTGTGACGGCCATGAAGGCGCTTGCCGCCGATGTGCGCGCTGTTCTGGGAGTGGGCCCAAAGATCACCTATGCGGCGGATTGGACAGAGTACTTCGGTTATCAGCCAGCGGATGGATCGGGAGATGTCTTCTTTCATCTCGATCCTCTGTGGGCGGACAGCAATATCGACGCAGTTGGGATTGATTACTATGCACCGCTAAGCGATTGGCGCGAGGGCAGCACGCATCTGGACGCGGTGGCAGGCCATGCGAACACTTATAGTCAGACCTACCTGAAGACCAATATTGAGAGCGGTGAGAACCATAGCTGGTACTACGCCTCGGGCACGGACCGCGTCGCACAGACGCGCACGACGATTACTGATGGCGCCTATGGCGAGCCCTGGGTTTTCCGCGCCAAGGACCTGCGCAATTGGTGGCTAAACGCGCATTATAACCGCCCGGGCGGTGTGCGAAGCCTTACGCCCACGGCCTGGACCGCGCAAAGCAAACCGTTCTGGCTGACCGAATTGGGCTGCCCCGCGGTCGATAAGGGCGCCAATCAGCCCAACGTTTTCTATGACCCGAAATCTTCCGAGAGCGCGCTTCCCTTTTTCTCCAGCGGGCGGCGCGATGATGTGATTCAGCGGCAGTACATTCAGGCGATGCTGGATTACTGGGACCCCGTCGCGGGCAATAATCCCGTGTCCGGAGTATACGGTGGGCGGATGATCGACATGGCGCGGGTCTTCGTCTGGGCCTGGGATGCGCGGCCATACCCGGAGTTTCCGTCGCGAGCTGAGATTTGGTCCGATAGCGGAAATTGGGAGAGAGGGCACTGGATCAATGGGCGGATGGGCCTGGTGCCCGTTGGCGACGCGGCGAGCGAGCTGTGCGCGCAAGCGGGCATTACGGATGCGGATACCGCGGAGGTCAGTGAGACACTGACAGGCTTTGTGGTGAATGACACCGCCCCGCCGCGTGCGGCGCTGGAGGCACTGGGCAGTGCCTATCACCTCGATCTTTTCGAGAGTGCAGGAACTATCCGCATACGGCCGAAGGGCAGACCGCCGGTGTCGACGATTGCTGAGAGCGACCTGGCGCTGAGTGAGGGAGACGCGGAGCGCTTTGAGGTGACCAGGGCGCAGGAAACCGACCTGCCGCCTGCGGTGCGTGTTGCCTATAGCGATGCCTGGGCGAACTATCGCGCAGGGCTGGCGGAGGCGCGGCGGCCCGCGGCCAGTGGCCAGCGCATTGCGAGGTTGAACCTCGATCTGGTCCTGGAAAGTGCGCAAGCGCAAGGCATCGCCGATCGCCTCCTCGCGCAAGCCTGGGCGTCGCGCGAGACCGTACGCTTTGCCTTGGCACCATCGAAGTTAGCTCTTGAGCCGGGTGACACTCTGTCCTGGGCGGTGTCAAGCCCCAGCCATATGCTGACGGTCACCGATCTGACGGACGCGGGCGCCCGGGAGATTGAGGCGCAACGGATCGAGCCGTCCATCCTGCTGCCAGCCAGCAATGCGAACCGGACGCGGAATGACCGGGTGCCCTTGGTGATTGGTCCGCCCACAGTGCAATATCTTGATCTTCCTCTGCTGGCGGGCACGGAAAGTCCGCATGCAGCGCATGCGGCGGCCTTTGCCTCGCCATGGCCCGGGCGCATCGATGTACATGAGTATTTTGGTCTGGGCTCGCAAGTGCTAGTGAGCCTGACCGCACCCGCCATCATGGGCGAGACGACCACCGCGTTCTATGCAGGGCCGGAGGGGCGGTGGGATGACGGCAATGCCGTGTGGGTGAAACTCTATAGCGGGACCTTGTCGTCGCGCAGCTCCGGCGAGGTGCTCAATGGGGCGAATGCGGCCGCGATCCGCAACGCAGATGGGCGCTGGGAAGTGTTCCAATTCCGCACGGCCGAATTGACCGCGCCGCTCACCTACAAGCTGTCTGGCTTGTTGCGCGGGCAGGCAGGCACCGAGGCGGAGATGCGCAATCCAGTCGCGGCTGGAGCCATCTTTGTGCTGATGAATAGCGCCGTGCGGCAGCTGGTGGTCAGTCCGGACAACCGAAACAGGGACATGATCTTGCGCGCTGGGCCCGGCAATATCCCGCTCAATGACGCGCGCTATGTGCAAGAGACGGCGCGCTTTGAAGGGCTGGGGCTGAGGCCCTTGAGCCCCGTACACATTGCGGGGCGCAGAGATGGGGGGAGTGGCGATGTCACCATCACGTGGGTGCGGCGCACACGGATTGGCGGCGATGTGTGGGACGGGGGCGACGTCCCGCTGAACGAGCCGGAAGAGGCCTATCAGATCGAGATCCTGAATGGCGGCGCGATCATCCGAACACTGACGAGTACGGGCCCGCAAGCCCTTTATACAGCGGCAATGCAGATCACCGATTGGGGCAGCAGCAGCGTGTCGCCAATCACGGTGAGCATCGCTCAAACCTCCGGCGCCTTTGGCGTTGGGCAACGTAGGACAGCAACGCTTTATGTCTAATTCGACGAACCTGCAAATGCCGCTGCTGGCGGCGGCGCAAGCGCAGAAACATGTGACGGTGAACAGCGCTCTGCAGAAGCTCGATCTGTTGGTGCAGCTGGGCGTGCAGAGCCGCACGCTGGCCGCACCCCCGGTGAACCCCACCGATGGCAGCCGGTATATTGTCGCCGCCGCACCTACTGGCGCCTGGGCCGGGCAGGCAGGCAAAGTGGCGGCTTGGCAGGATGGTGTCTGGACCTTCCTCACACCCCGCGCAGGGTGGACCGCCTGGGTCGAGGGCGAGAACCGGCTGGTCTTCCACGATGGCGCGAACTGGATCGAAAGCGCAGGCAATCTGACCCTTGCAACACTTACGGCTGCGAAGGTTACGGCTGGCAGCGGCGCCTATGTCGTGCTTGACACCGTGAAGGCGTCGGCCGGCGACCCAGCGAGCCCGCAAGAGGGCATGCTGGTCATCAACACCACGGACAATGCGGTGCGCCTCTATGCCGATGGCGGGTGGCGCACACTGGCGTCCTGGTAACGACGCGTTTCTTCAACCCCACCTGATAGGAGTCCTTCGTGATGGAGACGATCCTCGATTCCCTGCATACGTTCTTTGATAGCTTCCCGGCTTGGCTCAACGCGATCTTTGCGGTCATCAGCGCGGCTAGTGCCATCACCGCGCTTACTGCAACGCCCAAGGACGATCAGATTGTGGGTAAGCTGCACCGCTTGCTGCAAGTGATTGCGCTGAACATTGGTTATGCGCGGCGCAATGAACAAACGCCGCCTGAGCAAAAGCCGTGAGCGGCTGGCTGCAGGCCCTGCTTGCAGCTGCGGGACAGTGGCTGGAGCGGGTATTGACCGCAGCACTCGCCTATGCGGCTGGGCGTTGGGCACAACGGGCGGTGGGGTTGGATGAGCAAACCAAGGTGCAAGATGAGCAAGCACGGATTGCCGCTGATGGGCCTCGCACTCGCGATGAGCTTGTGCGCCGGGTGCGCGACGAGGGGCTCTGAGAGCGGGCGGTTTCTGTGCCCGCCTTTGCGGACCTACTCTGCCGCGTTCAATGAGAAACTGGCGGCGGAGTTGGCTGCCGCGCCGGAAGGTTCACCCTTGGTTGAGGCGATCACTGACTATTTCGTGCTCAGGCGACAGGTCGCAGCATGCAGGACGGGCACCGAGTCCAAAAAGTAGGCAAACGGGGATGGCGCAGTTACCGGTATAGAAATCCGTCACAGGATCCGCCTATCAAGAGTTGAAACTTGCCAACACAGTTAAGGCAATTTGCAGCGAGCCGCCGAAAATCCGCAATCTGTAGTACTTGCAAAAAAAGTACTAGCGTCGCGACGGATTGTTCTTGCGAAGTGATTCGCGTTTGATTATTCGATCAATGCATTCCCGGTGAGGTATCAGGCGTTCGGTGCGCAAGCTGCGCGTGGGGACGCTTGAGATTTTTGGTGTGGAGACTCTTATGGCTTCAGCATTCATAGGCGCCGGACTCATTTTGGCGGCTGGGTTCCTCTCAGGCTACGCGGTCAGGTCAGTGGTTTCATGGACGCAGCGCCAAAAGCGGCGCGCGCATGTGAAAGCTGAAACCGCTCCGGGTACATAAAACATGGAGGACGCCTCCGCGACAGAAGGCATTCCTCTGCTGCTCCAAATCGTGGTGCCCGCCGTGCTATTTGCGGTGGGGTTTGCGGGTGGATTTGCTTACCGTGCTTATGTATCGCGCCGGCGCAAGAGCCGTGCGCGTTCATCGTTTCACGATTCCATTTAATGCGCTTTTGCGTGCATTAGGGGCTTCACCGCAGCACGTCCTTTGCGCAACACTATGGAATGCGTTCATTCCAGCTTCCATTCACGTTCGATGTCAGTCCCGCGCCACAGGGCTTGAACCAGCTCCGGCATGAGGTGCGCAGTTTTCTGGCGCGGGAATTGCCGGGCAAGGATGCCGTGCTGCGCGCGCAAGGCTGGTCGGGTTTCGACCCAGAATTCTCCAGGAGGCTTGGCGCACGTGGCTGGATCGGCATGGCGTGGCCGAAACAGTATGGCGGACATGCGCGCACGGCGCTGGAGCGCTATACCATCATCGAAGAGTTGCTAGCGGGCGAGGCGCCTGTCTCGGCGCATTGGGTTGCGGACCGCCAGTCTGGGCCACTGCTCATCCGCTATGGCAATACCCGGCAGCAGCAGATCTTGCCGCAGATCGCGCGCGGGGAGGTGTATTTCGCCATCGGCATGAGCGAGCCGGACGCAGGGTCTGATCTCGCGGCGGTACGCACACGCGCGGTGCGCGAGGCGGATGGCTGGCGTGTCACGGGCCGCAAGATCTGGTCGAGCCTGGCGCATAAGGCGCATTATATGATTGCGCTGTTCCGTACGGGCGAAAGCGCGAATGAACGCAATGCGGGCTTATCTCAGTTTCTCGTCGACATGGCGACGCCAGGCATTGAGGTGCGGCCGATCCCCGATCTGACGGGGGATGTTCATTTCAACGAGGTGACCTTTGATGGAGCCCTTCTGCCGCTGGACGCGCTGATTGGCGCAGAGGGCCAAGGCTGGGCGCAAGTGACGGCGGAACTGGCCTTTGAAAGATCAGGGCCGGAGCGGTTCCTCTCCGCGATGGCTTTGTTCAAGGAGATTGTGCGTCTGGCAGGGCCAGAGCCCGGCGAGCGCGCAGCCCACGCGATTGGGCGCCTGAGCGCGCATCTGATGACCTTGCGGCAGATGTCGTTGAGCGTTGCGGCGATGCTGGAGCGAGGTGCTAACCCTGCCTTGGAGGCCTCCATCGTTAAGGATTTGGGTGCCGTGTTCGAGCAGGAGATCCCCGAGATCGCCAATGGTCTCTTTGGGCGGGAGTTGGACCCCTTGAGCGCGGATACGGGTGCGCGGGTGCAGGCCTATATGACGCAGATATCACCTGCATTCTCCTTACGCGGAGGAACGCGGGAAATCCTGCGCGGCATTATCGCCCGTGGCTTGGGGTTGAGGTAGGGCTGATGGTAAGCAGCGACTTTGTAACTTTGACCTCGGAAAGCTGCGAACGGGCCTTCGCGCCTTTGGCAGAGCGGTCTTGCTGGGCGGCGCCTGCCGATCCGGCCGTGTTTGCTCGGGTGTGGGCCACAGTGGAAGCGACAGGCTTTCTGGATATCTTGACCATGGATGATAGTCCGTGGGCGGAGCGCGTGGCCGCAACCTTTGCCATTCTGCGGCAGGCGGGACGGTGTTTGCTCAGCGCGCCCTTGGGCGAAACCATGGCCGCCCGAATGCTCGCCCGGTCAGCGGGTTTGGCGATCTCTGATGGCCCGGCGGCGCTGGCGATCGGCGATGGTGAGCGGTTCACTCGCGTGCCTTATGGCCGCTTTGCGAAGGCCCTGATCTGCGGGATTGCGCCCGAGAATTGGCGGCTGAGCGTCGATGGCATGTCTGTGACGCAAGGAGCCAATCTGGCTAGCGAGCCGCGCGATGACCTGATGACAAGCGCCAAACCCGAGCGTGATTGGATTCCCCGTCTTGCGGAGGACCCGATGTTGTGGGGTCTTGCCATGCGTGCAGCGCAAATTGCGGGCGCGCTTGAAGGCATGCTCGCGCTCACAGTCGATTACGCGCGCACGCGAAAGCAATTCGGCCGGCCCATCGGCCAGTTCCAAGCTGTTCAACAAAATTTGAGCGTGTTTGCAGGCCAGACGGCGGCGGCATCAACAGCCGCGGCCTATGCGTTTTCGGCCGCCGGCACTGCGCAATTCCGGCCAGCTGCGCTGGCGGCCGCGGTGCGCTGCGGCGAGGCCGCGGGGATATCGACCGCGATCGCGCACCAAACACTTGGCGCAATCGGCATAACCCATGAACATGATCTGCGCTTTTACACCGCGCGTTTGCACTCTTGGCGCACGGAGTACCAAGCTTCTGCCGCCCCACAGCAATTGGGGCATTGGGCCGCCGCCCACGGCGCAGACGGCCTATGGGCGGCGATCACAACTTAGAGCCGTTTCGGTTCGATGGAATCGGAACC
>DMER01000237.1:22303-22784 GCA_003451645.1 Alphaproteobacteria bacterium
TCCACTTCGCTCGAAAACGCTCTGGTGTTTCCGCCGCGTTCAGCTGGAGTTTTTAGTGCTTGTCGCGCGGCATGCCAAAGCTGGACTGCATGAGCGAAAACATGCGGGTCAGATAGGAGCTGTACTGATCGCCGGTGGTTTTCAGCCAGTTTTGCTGGACTTCGATCATTTCAGGCCAGGACCGGCATTTCAGCATCTCGCTCACCGCCTCATTATTGACCTGAAAGCGCTGCCGCCAGAATTGGGTGACTTCTTCCTGCATAGTCTGCGCCGTTTCCATGGCCTTTTTGGCGGTTTCGCCCGCATTGGCAAAGCCTTGGTTCATCGCCTCAACCGCCTCAGCGGCCGAGAATTGGGCGTCGTGGTCATAGGCCTCGGACGGGGAACCGTCGACATCAATGAGGCGGGGCTTACGTGCTTGCGCCATGAGACTTCTCCTGTTGTTGCCTCCGAGCCCGGAGGGGTGGGGGGTAGGCACGTT
>DMER01000237.1:22985-26380 GCA_003451645.1 Alphaproteobacteria bacterium
GGGGTGGGGGGTAGGCACGTTGTCACATCGGGACACCAATGCCCGTTAACATTGATCGAGATCAAAGCCGATTGCCAGTAGAACAAAATTGAACAAAAAATGAGCGCCCTGGATATCCTCCAGAGCGCCCAAAAAAGTGAGGCTTTATAAGCGTTAAGCGGGCATCACGCGAATGACCCGACCGCTATAAGGGTCAACGCGCAAGCGGACGAAAAAGCCGCGCTCATCGAAGCCTTGGGCCCGAATCATGCCCCGGTGGCTAAAGCCGAACAGGCGCACATTGTAAAAGCCCTGACGCTCCAGCCTGCGGATCAAGCGGTGCGGGGGGAGAATGTGACGCTCGTCCCACCACTTGTTCTGCCAGCCTGGGTACCAGCCGCTATAGAGGCGGTGGGAGTAGGGCTGAAATTGGTCGTAGGCGCGGTTTTCGAGATGATCCGGGCGGCCATCACGGTCCCGGTCAAAGCGTTGATCATAGGCGCGGTCCTCAAGCCGGTCAGGACGGCCGTCATAGTCGCGATCCGCACGCGGCTGGTGCTGCTGGTGCTTTTGTTGCCAGCTGTCACGATCGCGGCCGCCATGGCCATTATAGCCGCCATCGGCCAGAGCCGGTTGGGCGCCCAAAGCGGCTGCCGAAAGCAAAAGTGCCAAAGTTAACTTACGCATAGTGTGTCTCCTTCACGAAAAAGCCCAGACCCGATGGCGAGGAGAAAAGCATGCGCCCCCTGAATGCACCCTGGACGCCGCATTCATTGCGGGTTCAGCCCGGCCCGCGTATATAAGCGGGCATGAAACAAGGTCTTTTCCGTGTGTTGTGCGTTGGTGTGGCCGTGGTGGCGTTCTCAGTGTTCGGGGGCGTGCAGGCGGCCGAGGCTTATCCGCGCCGCTACTATCAGGTGAACTCTGGCAATTATATGCCGCTGCAAAGCATCATCGCGCGCATCCGGGCCCGCACGCCTGGGCGGCTGATCGATGCACAAGGGCCTCGCAACGGGCGCTACCGCATCGTGTGGGAGACCAATGACGGGCGGGTGATTAACTTCATTGTCGACGCAGAAACCGGCGAAATTCTAAACTCCTGAGGCGATCATGCGCATTCTGGTTGTTGAAGACGATGCGGACCTGAACCGGCTACTGTGCACGGCCTTGCGCGAGGCGGGATACGTTGTTGACAGCGCCAAGGATGGCGAGGAGGGCCATTTCCTGGGCGACACCGAACCTTATGACGCTGTCGTGCTGGACCTGGGCCTGCCCGTGATAGATGGCCTGAAAGTTCTGGAGAAATGGCGGCGCGCGGGCCGGATGATGCCGGTCTTGATCCTCACTGCGCGCGACCGCTGGAGCGAGAAGGTCGCCGGATTCGATGCTGGCGCGGATGATTATGTTTCCAAGCCGTTCTACACGGAAGAAGTCCTGGCGCGCTTGAGAGCTTTGGTGCGACGGGCGGCTGGGATCGCGACATCCGAGATTGAGATCGGGCCCTTGCGCATCGATACGCGTGGCGCCCGTGTCGCGGTCAATGGCAATCCCGTCAAGCTGACCAGTCTTGAGTATCGCCTGTTGGCCTATTTGGCGCATCACAAAGGCCGGGTGGTTTCGCGCACCGAGCTGATCGAGCACCTGTATGATCAGGACTTTGATCGCGACAGCAATACGATCGAGGTGTTCGTCGGCCGCATCCGCCGCAAGCTAGGTGTGAATGCGATCGAGACGATGCGGGGCCTGGGCTATCGCTTGCTCGAGAACCCGGCCAGCACCGATGCGCATGACGCCAGCTAAGCGCGGTAGCGCCTCGCTGGCCACACGCCTGACCGCCATCGCGGCGGTATGGGCCGGCCTCGGCTTGGTGCTGGGCGGATTGGCCTTGTCAGGTTTGTTCAAGCAATCCGTCGAACGCACTTTTGACCGGCGCCTGGAGGCGGACCTCAACGCCTTGTTTGCGCGCCAAGAAGCCCCGGAGCTCAAGATCGTAGCGGTGCGGCCCTTGTCCGATCCCCGCTTCGATAGCGCCTTTTCGGGCTGGTACTGGCAGGTGACGCCGTTGGAGCGAAAAGGCGGCAAGCTGGTCATGGCACCAGTCGAGCCGCCGCAGCCTCCCATTGAGTATTCGGACGACCCGCCGGATGACACCGATGGCCTCATTACCTCACGCTCGCTCTGGGATCAGCGGCTGGAGCTGCCCCAGGATCTTCAGCCTGCGGATGACCGCAGCGGCCTGACCTTGGGTCCAGAAGGCAAAGAATTGCGGTATGTGATGCGGGTGCGGACGATCTCGGCGCCAGGGGCTGCGGCGAGCGCCGCGCCCGGTGCGATTTACGCCTTCATGGTAGCGGGCGACGCAGCGGAAGTGCAGGCGGATATCTCCGCGTTCAATCAGACCTTGTGGTGGTCTGTGTCGGCCCTAGCTTTGGGGCTAATTGGCGCGGTCGTTCTGCAAGTCCGTCTCGGTTTGCAGCCCCTGACCCAGATTGAGGCGGGTCTCACAGCGATCCGCGAAGGCAAGACCGACCGGCTGGACGGCACATTCCCGGCCGAGATTGCGCCACTGGCGCGTGAGGTCAACGCCTTGCTGGCGCACAATCAAGACATCGTGCAGCGCGCACGCACCCATGTCGGCAATCTGGCGCATTTTCTGAAGACGCCATTGTCCGTGCTGGCCAATGAGGCAGGAGCCGATCGCTCTGCCTTGGCGGAGGCTGTCATGCGGCAAACCCAGATCATGCGGCGGCAGGTTGATCATTACCTTGCCCGCGCGCGCGCAGCTGGGTCCAATACCTTGATCAGTGCACGGACGGACGTGGTGCCGGTCTTGAGCGATCTGTCCCGCACGCTGGAGAAAATATACTCAGATCAAGGCATTGAGATCGAGTTGGGTGCGGACCAGGGACTCGCCTTTCGCGGTGAGCGCCAGGACCTGGAGGAGATGGCCGCGAACCTGCTCGACAATGCCTGTAAATGGGCGAACACATCGGTCAAGGCGGGGGTGGCGCGGGGAAATGCGGCCGGTGAAGTCGTGGTGACGGTTGAGGATGACGGGCCGGGGCTGTCACCGGAGCAGCGGGAGAAGGTGCTGAAACGCGGCGAAAGGCTCGATGAAAGCAAGCCCGGCTCTGGCTTGGGCTTGAGCATTGTGAGGGAGATTTCTGGCCTTTATGGCGGGCGCGTCGCCTTGGGCCAAAGCGATATGGGCGGTCTGAAGGTTGAGTTGATCCTGCCGGGAACGGAACGAGCCTGAGATTAATCTTGGGAGAGCGCCTTGGCCAAGAAGGGCAGGCTCACATCCATACGGTAATCGATGCTGCTGTGATTATCGGGGAATTCTTCGTAAGTATGCGCGATGCCTTGGGCCTTGAGGAGCCGCGTCATCCGGCGGGCACCATAAACGAGGTTGTACT
>DMER01000237.1:26569-27176 GCA_003451645.1 Alphaproteobacteria bacterium
GCACCATAAACGAGGTTGTACTGATCATCCGTACCGCAATCGATATGGAGCGCCTTGAGCGTCTTGAGGTCTTGGGCGTGGGTCACAGCCAGGGTCAGAGGATCCCAGTCGACAAAGCCCTTCCAGCGCTCGGGTATCACTTCGCAGGTATCCATATCGACCGGCAGCCGGATGCCCATATAGGCCCCTGGGTCTGGGTCGTAGGATGCGCACATCGCCAGCATCATCAAGATGTGCACGTCGCTGTCAGCCGTTTTGGGCTTGGCGAAAAAGTCCTTTAGCCAGGTCTCGATGCTGTTGTTCGTCTTGGCAAGCGCCCGCAGGACCTTGGGGAACTCCGGCAAGTGGCAAAGCTCATGCGCCATGTCACCGGAATGGACCGCAGCGGCCGCCCAAAAATGCGGGTAGAGGAGAGCATGAACGATCGCGCCATAACCGCCGGAACTCTTGCCGAAGAGGCCGCGCCGCCCGGTACCGCCACATGCGAAACTGAGTTCCACAAAGGGCACACA
The DNA here is from genome assembly GCA_003451645.1 of Alphaproteobacteria bacterium. Taxonomy (GTDB): domain Bacteria; phylum Pseudomonadota; class Alphaproteobacteria; order Micropepsales; family Micropepsaceae; genus DMER01. Next base: position 27,082 of record DMER01000237.1, read on the forward strand.
CTCCGTCAACAGATAATCCGCCCACGGCCCCATGGCGGGAGAATTGATGTATTGATTGCCGCCAAGCCTGGTGAAGCAATCGGGCATTGCCACCA
>DMER01000237.1:27364-34671 GCA_003451645.1 Alphaproteobacteria bacterium
GGGCATTGCCACCACGACAGGCGGGAGGGCGCCCGAAGCGATCAGGCGATCCAGCCGCTCTGGCAGGTTTTCGCCAAAATTCTTCCAGTTGGTGTGCGATGGGCCCCCGCCGGTAAAGCCCACCAGATCGACAAGCAGGGGCAGGCCGCGCCCATCCGAGCCATGCGGGATATAGACATCGATCACGCGTTTTGCCGGATCGCCCAGCAAATTGCGCTGCAAGATCTTGCTGTCGAGGGTCAGCCGGTGGACTTGGCCAGCGGGGCAGGCATGATCGCGGCGCATGGGATTGTCCTGATGGTTACCGGGCGGGGGGCATGACGACGCTGGGCAGAGTGCAGTCCTTTTGGACGTCGGCGCCGCAGCTGCGAAACTTGAAGTCCTTGGTCATGCAAACTCTGACCTCGCGCAAATGCTTGCGGGTGCAGGTGACCTGCACGCCAGTGGCGCTCAGTCCCGGATTGGCGGCGAGAAACGCGCGCTCGACCTGCACCGGCGAGGTGGTGACATAGTTGCTGACTTGGGTGTAGGCCGATGGGATTTGGACCTTGCGATAGGCCGCCCGCGCGGCATCGAAATAGGCCTGATGGCTGAGCCCCGTGCAGGCGCCGTGTTTGCGCCACTGATGTCCGGCCAGGCCGCGCGATGGCATGATGTCGAGGACGCCCTCAATAATATGATCCGGCACCCGCGGTTCATCGGTCTGACAATCTTTCGGGTAGCCGCGCTCATACTGGGGCCACAGGCCATGCAATACAAAGGCGAAGGGCCGTGTGGATTGACACTGACGCCGGTCGCGCCGCGGATCGGCCTCCTCAAGGCAATAGGTCGGTGACCAGGACAACGCCACAACATAATAGTCGAAGCTGCCCACAGAGGCCGGCTTTGCCGCCGAGGCGGCTGCACGTGCAGGTTCCGCCGCAAGGGCGGGCGATGGGCTTGAGCGATCACCGAAAAGTTGGGCAACGCCACCGGCCATAACCAAAGCCAGGACACAGGCTGCGAGCAGACGGGGATTGAGGTTCGGCATGGGCGGCTAGACCAGACATTTACGGGGTGAGGCGCCCGATCTGGGCATGACGCGCTAGCTCTGGCAAGTGTGTTTGGTTAGACGGCCGGCGAGGCTTAGTTTCCAGAGTCTGTATCGTCGATGTCCAGGTCCTCGATGGTCTCCAGGCGCGCTTGCCGGACGCGCAGGCCGCGATCTTCGACCAATTGGGCATGGACGAAATCGGACTTGTCTGGTTTGGCCTTTAGTTTCTTCTTGAGCTTTTTCTTGGGCTTGTCGTCGGCGTGCTTTTTCTTTTTCTCAGTAGACAAGACTTTCTTCTTGGCGAGCTTCTTGGTTTGCTTTGTCTCATCGTTGCGCTCAACCAGGTCCTTAAGCTTGGGCGGGCCGTCATAATCTTCGATGCCCAAGGTCAGCGCGTAACACGCCAGGCGCACGGTTCTGGGGATCTTGACCGGTTGATCGTCGCGCTCCCCCTTCTCGTAATACTGCACCACACGACGCTTGAGCCCCAAGGCCTCGGCGGCCTCCTTCTGGCTCCAGCCCAGGCTCTTACGCCACCTCTTGAAGTCGTGACCTTTCACGCCAAACCCCTTAGTGTTTTTGAATGCGATGAGATGTGACGCACGAGCCGATTTTGGATGGAGTCGAACATCGGGGTCCGGCGCCGGGACCGGGCCGAACACGAACGGTGTGCGCATGACACGTAAAGTTGAAGCGCGAATAAGAGTTTTGTGACATTATCATGAATATTTGCCTGCCGCACTGCGCAAACGTGACCGGTGTCAGTTGCGCGGGGGGCCGGCCAGACCTAATCTCTGCGCTGTGTTGCGTTGCGGCCAATCAAGGTCGAGTGGGAGTTAGAAAACATGTCCATCAAGCGCATTTTGCTGGCTGGCTTGACCGTGACGAGTGCTGCGGCTGCATGGCCAGCGCGCGCCGAAACGGTAGGCGAAGCAACACGGGTGCGGCTAGTCGCCTATCAAACCCCGCCGGCCGCCAACCGCGAGACCGTCTACCGGCTGAGCCCGATTTTGCGGAATGCGAAACTGGAGACGGTCGCCGAAGCCGCGATGGAAGTGACCTTTGTGGACGGCAGCACGCTGACCTTAGGGCCATCGTCGGAATCGGTCGTCGACGAATTTGTGTATACCGGCCCTGGCTCCACGTCGCAGCAAGCGATTAAACTGACCAAGGGCGTGTTCCGCTTCATTTCGGGCGCGGTGCAGAAGGACAAGGTCAAACTGCAAACGCCAACGGCGACGGTGGGAATCCGGGGCACGATTGTCCGGGCCAAGGTTCAACCGGGCTCCGACACTACGATTTTCTTTGAGCAAGGTTCGGGCGAAGTGTGCGGCGCCAATGCGAAATGCGCGGCGATGGCGCAAGGCGACATGGTCAAGATCGACAGCCGTGGCAATTTGTCAGCGCCGGAGCAAAAGTCTTGGAGCACGGGCGATGAGGCGACTGACCTTGGAATGGGCGTGTTCGGCCGTCAGTTCAGGGGCCCGGATGCAGGCGGCGGCGGCAATGACGGCGGCAGCGATCCCGGCGGCGGCAGCGGCAACAACCGTTGAGTGAGCCAAGAGGCCTGTTTTGGTGCGCCTATTTTCTTAACATTTCGCCAAGTATGATGCTCAGGGTTAGCCTCGGTGAAATGTGTTGTGGTGATGGACTCTGACCGGACGGATGATCTGAAGCGGCTGCTTGGTGCCCTGACGCCCGAGAAGGCCGCCGAACTTGCGATGCGCCTCGAAGCCGACAAGCTCAAGGCCAATAATCCGCAGGCGGATCAAGTGCTGTCGGCCATTCGCCATCTCCTCAGACAGGCGAGGCCGCCGCGCTGGCGCACCCCGTTGCGGCTATTCTGTCAGCCCTTTGCACCCTTGTTGACCGGCGAACGCGCGCGCAAGCAGCCCGGCCGCATCGCACGCGCAAGCATAGCGCCAGTTTGGGCGTGGCTGGCCAAAGACTTGATCCCTGAGGACTTTGCGGCGCTCACGACCGCACTCACACAGGCGATCCTGGATCGGGACGAGGCCAAGACAGACCAACTCAAACAGCACATGCATCACCGCGCCGGGAAGGCCATCGCAAGCGCCCTGGACGCGATGCCAGAGGGAAGCCCTGAACGGTTGCGGCTGCACATGCAGTTGGGCGGCGAGGACGTGCTCAGTGATGCCGCTGAGATTGCGCTGATCCTATCGGGCGCGGACGAGATGCTGGCTTTGCAGGCCATCTTGCCGGATGCGATCCCCGCCTTGGAAGAGGCTCTGATTTCGCGCTTCCGCGAGTTCTATGACCATGCGGTCCAGACGCATCCAGCCTTGGCGCCCCATTTTGTGGTCGCGGTCATGAACCGCTTGGGTAAGCCCTGGGAGGTCATGCGGCTGGTGCGCGTCGTCTCGCGCCGCACGCAAGATACGCTGATTAGCGCGAGCGATCTGGGCCTGGCCGGTGACCTTCTGATGGACGACATGGAAGACTTGGCCAACGAGATCAAGGCCGCACCCGCCGCGCCTGGTGACCCCAAGATGCTGGCCGCCAAGATCGAGCGGCTGCAAGCGATGTCCGCAGGCTTTGCGCGCGAGTTGGGCATCAAGCGGGATGGCCGGTGGGGGACGCGGCTGGTCAAATTGCGGGCAAGCGCGGCGCATGGCGCGACGGCCTTGTTGGACCGCGCTCCGCTGGAGGTTACGGCGCCTTTCGCGCTTCAACGCTTTGGTGCCTATATGAAGGCGCCGCGCAAGCCAGACCTCCAACGTTTGCCGGATGGGGACAAGGTGCAACGGGCGGTGCGCTGGGCCGCAATCGTCGCGGCCTTGGAGAGCGAAGCCCAGAACATGGGCTATCTGTCCGCGCACAAGGCCGCGAAAACCGCAATTGACGATCATCTCATCCCTTATGTTGAGGCATTGTTGTCGGCCTTGCGGCTGGGCGAGGGGAACGAGCGCAGCGCGGCAGCCCAAAGCTTAGGGGTCATGGCGCAAGTGGTGCGCAGCCTCAATGGCGACGCCGAGGCCGACCTGCTACAGCGCCGGATCGCGGCGGCCCAGAAGGCAGCCTAAATTACGGCCGCCTCGCGCAGATGCGCAATCTCTTGGGCCGTGTAGCCGAGGCTGCCGAGGATTTCATCCGTATGCTGTCCAAGTTGGGGTGCCGCGTGGCGAATGGTTCCTGGTGTCGCCGAGAGCTTGACCGGTGTGGACGACAAAGGCGCTGGCTTGGGCAAGCCTGGATAGCTCACCGGGTGGAAATAGCCTGCGGATTGCGTGTGAGGATCGTCGAGGAGCTGTTGCGGGAAATAAAGCGGCCCTGCCGGGATTTTGGCGGCCTCAAGCTCTGCGATCGCTTGGGCGACCTTGCGTTCGGCGCACCAGCGTTGCGTGCGCTCGCTCAAGGCCGCGCCATTGTCGCCGCGCGCTGCATCGCTTGCGAACCGCGGATCGCTCAGCCAGTGCGGCTCGCCCATCAATTTGGCCCATCGTTTGAAGAGCGGATTGCCATTGATCAGAACCGTGATCCAGCCATCCTGACAGCGGAAAATGTCGGACGGCCCGGCGGTCTGGCCACGATTGAGCGTCGCCTGGCGGTCGAGTTTCAAGATGTCTTGCTCGATCAGCGCGGTGCTCATAATGGTCGCGGCGGTGCGCAGCAAGGCGCCTTCGACTTCTTGACCGCGACCAGTTTTCTCCCGCGCCATGAGAGCCGCCAGTGTGCCAAAGGCTGCGAGCGAGGCGGTCGAGAAATCGACCCACGGCGCATAGGAGCGTATCGGCTGCTCCGGCGTTCCGGACAAAGCTACAGCGCCCGACATGGTTTGCGCGACCCCGTCAAAGCCCAAACGCTCCGCATAAGGACCGCCGCGGCCAAAGGCAGACACCGTCGTGAGAATGACGCGCGGGTTGATCTTTGCGAGGGACGTATAGTCGATGCCAATGGCCTCAAGCGTGGAGTAGGGCAGGTTGGCCACCACCACATCGGCGGTTTCAACCAAGCGCGCGATGACGGGGCGTGCTTGCGCATGCATCGGGTCGAGCGTCATGCCGCGCTTGTTGCGGTTCATCTGAAGGTACATGGCGCCATCTTGCGGCTCGCCGTCGCGCCAGCTGAGCGGGATCAGCGTGCGGTCTTCCGAGCCATCGCGCTTTTCGATGCGGATGACGTCAGCGCCCATATCGGCGAGCAGCGCGGCGCAATAGGGGCCTGCGATGAAGCGGCCAAAATCTAGTACGCGGATGCCGCTCAGTGCCATGGTCATTGCTTGGGCTCCAATGCAAACGGTAGACTGGCGATGACAGAGTCTTATTCCTTCACCGCTTGAGAGCCTGATCCATGACACAGAATGCCAATCCATTGAAGCTCAACCCCTTGCAGCTGCGGACCTTGACGCTGTTGCAGGCGCTGGGGCGAATCCCGCAAGCGATGGAGGCGGGGCCGGGCGAAGGCGAGGTGACGATCCGCCGCTTCCCCGCTGCACATGGCGACCACTTCCATCTGGGAGACGCGGTGGTACGCGGCGCGGATGCCACGGGCTTGACAAACCAGGCCGTGTGGAAGGCGCTTGAGCACAAGGGACTTGCGCGCTGCGATGTGCCGAACGCGGTGGTGCTAACCACAGAAGGTGTCGTGTACGAGACGGGCATTGCGCACGAAATCCTGCACCGCAGCAGTCATTAGTGCCGCTCTCGGGCGTGCCGACGGAGAGGACGAGGGCCGGGCGTTCAAAGGGGGAGGCTGGCTCTGGGTCCACCCCTTTTGACCCTTTCAACCGGCCTCAAGTCATGTTCCGCATGACGGGAAGTGGCTGGCTGCTCCCACAACAGTCCGGCCGCTTCCCACTTGACCGGCCATGGCGTTCCGGGCTTGTGTCCGCTCTATCATGATATTCTGGATTATAATTGCCCTCGTTACGGCGGCGGTGGTGCTTGCGATCACCTTTCCGCTGTTGCGCCCTGGTTCGGCTGCCGGTGAGGTGTCTGCTTCGGCTGCTGCGCGGGGCATTTTTGCGAGCCAGCTGGAAGAGCTGGAGCGTAGCCGCAAGGACGGCGCCCTGAGCGCGCAGGAATTTGAATCGGCCAAGGCCGAAATCTCGCGACGCTTTCTTAAAAACATTGCGGGCGAGGGCGACATGCCCACGGCACCTGCAACCAAGCCTAAGCGCGCTTTGGCGCTCGTACTCTGCACATTCATTCCTGTGGCGGCGCTGACGCTTTATTTTCAGCTCGGTAATCCAGAGGCGCCATCCCAAACGCCGGAACTAAGGGCGCAAGCCCTGAAAGCGCGGGCTGAGTATCAGTCCCTCGTCGATGCGCTTGAGGCGGCGCTGGCGGCGGGCAAAGGCGACGCGCAAGGTTGGCGCTTGCTTGTTGATGCCTATCGCAATCTGGATGAGCCGGCCAAAGTGAAAGACGCGCTGAGGCGCGCCACGGTCGATCTGCCCAAACGGGGTCTTGCTGTCCCTGCCGAGTTCTGGGCCCAACTGGGGGCGGCGGAGGTCGGCACCGCAGGCGGCACGGTGTCCAAACCTGCGCAAGAGGCCTTTGCGAATGCCATGGCCGTGGACCCAAAGAACATCATGGCGCGGTTCTATTTGGGGCTTGCCGCACAGCAAGCGGGTGACAGTGCAAAGGCGTTCAGCCTTTGGTCGGCACTGCAACGCGAATTGCCCGACGGCATGCCGCTCAAGGCCGAGCTCAAACGCCGCCTTGATGCAATGGCTGCGCCGGAGCCCTAAAAGTTGAGCGTGGCGATGTAGGCGTTCAGCGCCGCCAGTTGCGACGCGCGCTTGGCCTCCAGGCCATCAATAGCGCGCTTGCGCTGGTCTGCCTCGTCTTCGAGCTTGTTCATGCTGCGCAGATAACGCGCCTGAAGGTCGCTCTTGTCGGGGGCTGCCTTGATGTTCTCGCGGACGCGGTTTTGCTCCTCGAAGACGCGCTCGCGGGCGGAGTTTTCGGTTTGGAGCTGTTGATCGGTCTGATCCATTTCGCGTTTGAGCTCGGCCATGCGGTTGAAGGCCGCACGCTGAGCCTCGGTCAGCCGCGCATTGCGGGCATAGACCAGGAATTGCTCCGCAGGCAGATCGACTAGGATGATCGTGTCTTCGCGCGTCCACTCTGTGACTACTTTGAGGGTCTGTGTTTCTTTGGCTTTCAAGGCTGCGGGGATGCGGAACACGTTTTCGGTCATTTCGACTGACTTTGCGTCCGGCGCGGTAATCGTCCACCCCGGCCGGCGGGGATGTTCGAGGATCAGCTTGCGGTCGAGATCATCCTCGCTCTTCAAGGTGTAGGCGGTT
>DMER01000062.1:0-190 GCA_003451645.1 Alphaproteobacteria bacterium
ATCTCGACGCCGACATTGAAGGCAAGGAGGTTCGGCAAAAGGCCGTCCTGCGAAATCTCGTAATCGAGGATTTTCGAGGAGAGGCCGAAGCCGTGGCAGAAGCCGAAGATCAGCGTTGCCGCTTTGGTGTCCGGCTGGAAACCGAACCAGCGTTGGTAGGCGCCCATATTGTCGAGCGCCTTGTAGACGA
>DMER01000062.1:438-613 GCA_003451645.1 Alphaproteobacteria bacterium
ATGATGTAGCTGTTGATGCCGAAATTGAAGAACACGCCCGCCAGCATGGTGGTCGAATGCCCTATGGCAAACAGGCTGACATAGATGCCGATATCCTTCATCCGGTAGAGGAAAAAATTACGCCCAGCAGGAAGAGGATGTGGTCGTATCCGGTCACCATGTGCTTGGCGCCGAG
>DMER01000062.1:865-1107 GCA_003451645.1 Alphaproteobacteria bacterium
TCCTGGATATAGCCCTTGTCACCCTCGGCAACGGCGTGGGCGAGAGCTTCGCCCGGTAGGGAAAAAGTCAACACCGCAAGTATCAGGACAAAACCGAGAGAGAATGGACTCGTGCGCCGCCAACCTTTGCAGAGTTCAGTTCGCATTTGTCGTTGCCATGCTGTTCGCGATCCTTTGCAGCGTTTTGCGCTTGCACGCTGAATAAGTGACAACGCGCGGCGATGTCGAGCTTTTGAGCAATG
>DMER01000062.1:1316-4240 GCA_003451645.1 Alphaproteobacteria bacterium
GATGTCGAGCTTTTGAGCAATGACATCGGACGACGCCCGCAGTCTCGTTCGATGGCTGCAGTCTGTTCCGCAGTCAGAGGAATGATTGCATCAGGAATTGATATGCAGGCACTCAGGGATGCAACCCCAAACATCAGCAACACAGCGCGCATCTTGGTTCTCCTTATCCGAATGACAACCCGAACCGGCCGGCGAGCCAGACGGCCAGAAGATAGAGGCAGATCGTGAGTGCACTCGCGGCACTCAGCGATAGCCAGAAATTTGTTCCCCGATCTAACAGCGCGGGCAGGATCAGAAAAAACGGCAAGCTTGGGATGACGTACCAGAGCGTCGCGCGGGCATGCCGGGCGATCAGGGACGCGTCACCACCCGTGTCCCGCCAGAGCCAGATGATGGCAAGGATGGAGACCAGCGGCAGGGAAGCGACCAGGCCGCCCAATCCCGGCCACCGCCGGGCTGCTTCAGAGATCGCCAGCACGAGGACGCCCGAGAGAGCGGCTTTCAGGATCAGGTGCAGCATGTCATTTCGCCGGCACAGCGGCGCCTCCAGAAGCAAGCAAACACACAACTGATCTCCGCTACATCGATCCATCTTTTCGCGGCGCAGGCGTTCTGCGAAGGCTCAATCCAATTCCCAAGGGATTCCTCCCATGGCGAACTATGTGCTCTGCCCCAACCACCCTTCTGTCCCAGCATCGCGATATCAGGCCCGATAGGTGAGGAGGCGCAGCGCATTTGCGACCACCAGCAGGGTCGAGCCCTCGTGGATGATGACCGCGGGGCCGATCCCGAGGCCAAGCAAGGTTGCCGGAATCAGCAACGCTACGATGCCGAGGCTGAGCCAGAGATTCTGCTGGATGACGGAGCGCGCCCTGCGGCTTAGACCCACCGCAAAAGGCAGCGTACGGAGGTCATCGCCCATCAGGGCAATATCGGCTGTCTCCAACGCGACATCAGAGCCTGCCGCGCCCATGGCGATGCCCACGGTCGCGTTTGCCATGGCGGGCGCGTCGTTGACACCGTCGCCGACCATCGCGACGCCTTTGCCCTCAGACAGTTCAGCAATCTTGCGGACCTTGTCCTCCGGCATAAGGTCGCCGAAGGCCGTATCCAGTCCGACCTCTCGGGCCACGGCATCGGCGACCGACTGATTGTCGCCGGAGATCATCATCATCCTGCGCAAACCGAGCGCACGCAGTTGTTCGATCACCGCTTTTGCTTGAGGTTTTGGCGTATCCATCAAGCCGATAACGCCGAGGAATTGATCGCCTTTCGACACAACCATCAGCGTCTGGCCCCGGCTGAACATGTCGGACGTGATCGCCGTAAGGTCTACGGCCAGGGCCTTGGCATCCGTTCCGTTGAAGAAAGCGGGCTTGCCAATTAGGACAGTTTCGCCTTCGACGATCGCCGAGACGCCGCGGCCGGTGAGGCTCTCGAAACCGGTTGCAACCAGCGCGGTGTCTCCGATGCGCGCTGCAGCGTCGCGAACAACCGCCTTTGCCAGGGGATGATCGCTGAGCGCCTCGACCGCACTGGCAACCCGCAGCAAGTCAATCTCATCCGTACCGGCGAGTGCCTTGACCTCGACAATGCGCGGCATGCCCTCGGTCAATGTACCAGTCTTGTCGAACGCAATCGCGTCGAGTGTTCCGAGCGCCTCAAGCGGCGCACCGCCCTTGATGAGAACACCGCCGCGCGCGGCGCGGGCGATGCCGCTCAGAACCGCGCTGGGGGTCGCAATCGCAAGCGCGCAGGGGCTGGCGGCTACAAGGACCGCCATCGCGCGGTAGAAGCTCTCGCGGAACGCCTCGCCAAGCACCGGGCCGCTCAAGGCGACTAATACGGCAAGCAGGATGACCGCTGGCACAAATATCTTCTCGAACTTCTTCGTGAAGGACTGGGTCGGGGACTGCCGGGTTTCAGCAGCGCTGACCATGCTGATGACTTTTGCGAGCGCCGTCTCGCCAGCCGCGCGCGTTACGCGGATTTCAAGGCTGCCCGCGCCGTTGATAGTGCCTGCAAATACGCGGTGCCTTGCAGGCAGCGCATCAGGAGACGCAAAGGCGGCCTCGATCTCCGGCACGGCAGATTTGTCAGCAGGCGCACTTTCTCCTGTAATGGGTGCCTGGTTGACGCTGCTCTCGCCCTTGATCACGAAACCATCGGCGGCGATCCGCTCGTTAGAGCGGATGATGACCTCATCGCCGGGGCGCAGATCAGCCACTTTCAGCTCAGCCTGCACGCCGCTGCGGCGCACAAGCGCGGTCTCGGGCGCCAGATCCGCCAGCGATGTGATCGCTTTGCGAGCCCGGTTCATGGCGTAGTTTTCAAGCGCATGGCCGATGCTGAAAAGAAACAGCAGCAGCGCGCCCTCTGCCCATTCGCCGAGAATGGCGGCTCCGGCGGCCGCCACGATCATCAGGAAGTCGATTTCGAATTTTCCGCTCGGAAGCTTTTCCGCGACTTCCCGAACGGCAAAGAAGCCGCCGAAGATATAGGCGCCTTGGAACAAAGTCCGGCTGACCCAGTCCGGAGCCGGCGAAAACTGCTCAAGGAGGAAGCCTGCCAGAAGGCAGGCTCCGCACAGAAGAGAAAAGGCGAGCTCGCGGGCACCTGAGCCATCCTCATCGTGGTGATGGGTATCCCCGGAATCTTGCGAACTCGCCATGACTGTATTCCCTATCCTGAGCTTACTCTGCGGGCACTTCCCCACCTAGCGTGCGAGACGGGACGCCCGCACGTGGGCGGAACCCGTGGACAATCCGGTAGAGTGCCGGAAGTACGATCAGTGTCAGGAGCGTTGAGGAGATGATGCCTCCGATCACGACCGTCGCGAGCGGGCGTTGTACCTCACTGCCTGCGCCGACATTGAATGCCATCGGCACGAACCCGAGGCTCGCGACGAGCGCGGTCATCAGGAC
>DMER01000062.1:4478-4687 GCA_003451645.1 Alphaproteobacteria bacterium
GCGACGAGCGCGGTCATCAGGACCGGCCGGAGGCGCTGGAGCGCGCCTTCGCGGATTGCCGGGAGCAGGTCTTCGCCGGCCTCCCGACGTGCCTTGATGAAGCTCAGCATTACAACGCCGTTGAGAACTGCCACACCGGACAAGGCAATGAACCCGACACCCGCCGAGATCGATAGCGGCATGTCCCGCAAGGCAAGGGCCGCGACACC
>DMER01000020.1:0-631 GCA_003451645.1 Alphaproteobacteria bacterium
AGTTTATCACGGCGGGCGGCGGCGGTCCTGGCCACGGATTGGTCAGGCTGAATAGTTGCTCGTATGGGCTAGCGCGCCAAGGGGTTCGCGAGGAACTTATCCAAGGCCGGGACGATAACTTCCGGCGCGTCCTCCTGGATGTAGTGTTTGGCGTGCGGAAGTTCGGTGAAGCTTGCTTGCGGCAGCCGCTTTTTCCAGGCGTGCAGAGCCTCGATCGGAAAAAACGGGTCTTTGACGCCCCAGAAGCCGCACGCCGGCCCTTTGAACTGATCGAGGAACGGGCCGGTCTCATTGATCATCAGGCGCGCGGTCGGGTGCCGGGTCGTCGTCGGAATGAGACGCGGAAACGCCATGACGCCGGCGCGGTCGGCATGACGTTCGAACACGCCGGTATAGGCATGCCGCACCGCCTTCCAGCGCTTGCCGCTCGCGACCGCTGTCGGCATCGCGACGCGCTCGAAGAATCCAAGCCGGCGAACCAGAAAGTCGCCGATGCTTTTCGTGCGCATCAGGCGCAGCGGCGCCGGCAGTTTGAGGTTTTCCGGATCGAGATTGTCGGCCGGCGGATAAAAGCCGAAGGTGTTGAGGATGACGAGCGCCTTGATGCGGCGCGGATGACGCGCCGCCATGC
>DMER01000020.1:849-6834 GCA_003451645.1 Alphaproteobacteria bacterium
TCGCGGATGACGCGCCGCCATGCCGAGTCCAATCGGCCCGCCCCAGTCCTGCATAATGAGGGTGATGTTGGTGAGGTCTAATGCGGTCACCAGCGCTTCGAGGTTGCGGATATGACCGTCGATGGAATAGAACGCCTCGTCGCGCGGCTTTTCCGAGAGACCGAAGCCGATATGGTCGGGCGCGATCACTCGATGGGATTTCGACAATTCGGCGATGAAGTCTCGATAAAGGAACGACCAGGTCGGGTTGCCGTGTAGCGCCAGCACCACATCGCCCGCGCCTTCATCGACATAGTGCATCACGCCCATGGGCGTCTCAAAGAAGCGGCTGGTGAAGGGGTAACGCGCGTCCAGCTTCAGTTTTTTTCGCAGCCGTGCGGCGTTGGCTTTGACGATCTCGGTTGGGCTTTTGACTTTGCGCATGGGAGTATCCTTTCAAACACAGAGTTGGATCAAAATTCGACGATAATTTTCCGACCTGCTTGTTCGCGGCGAGATAGGCATAGGCCTCGCGGATGCGCTCAAACGGGAAGGCGCGGTCGATGACCGGCCGGTAGGCGCCGGAGACGAGACCTTCAACGAGGTGCGATACGGCCGCCTTTCGCCGCTCGGGGACATCGAGCATCGACCAGGCGAGGTGAAAGCCTGCGAGCTTGACGCCTTGCGTGACCATTGGTCCGAACGGGATCGGCCCCAACGCGCCTGAGAGAAGTCCGTAGACGACGATGGTCGCATCGCGGGCGGCTGCCTCCGCCAATGGGCCGAGGCCCTCGCCGATTACCGCATCGCAGCCAATATCGAAGCCCTTGCCGCCCGTTATCTCCCGCACGCGCGCGGCGACGTCTTCCGCCGCCGTGATGATCACATGATCCGCACCCGCCGCTTTCAGCGCCGCGACTTTCGCTTCGGTGCGCGTCAGCGCGATCACGGTTGCGCCATTGGCGCGGGCGATTTGGAACGCCGCCGTGCCAACGCTTGAACTGGCGGCGTTGAGCAGAACGGTTTGACCGGCGCCGGCCTTGAGCCCGCCGCACTGGACGAGAAGGCCATAAGCGGTGCCGAACGCCATCCAGAATGCGGCGGCGTCGCGATAGCTGACGCTTTCGGGTATCGGCTCCAATGCGCGGGCGGGGATGTTGATCACCTCGCCGAGCACGCCGTAGGCGTCCTGCTTGAACGCGGGGGTGATGGCGACCCGGGCCCCCGGCTTGAAGGGCGTGACGCCGGAGCCGGCAGCGACAATTTCGCCCGCGCCTTCAAAGCCGAGGCGCGAGGGCGGAACGGGCGGCAGCAGATAAGCGCCGGCCATGAACAGCAACTCGGCGCGGTTCAGCCCCGCCGCCTTCATCGCGATCTGCACCTCGCCCGGCCCTGGCGGCGGGGTTTCCGCATCGATGAATTCCAACACCTCAGGCCCGCCCAGCGCGGAGAATTGAACGTGTCTCGCCATTTGATCTTCCTTTCTTCACCGGGCGGTGAAATAGAGTGACGACTTGCTTTCAGAGACGATCCCTCAGCCCAGTGTGTGAATCAGCACGGACACGGCGAGGTACAGCGTTGAAAGGGACGCCAGCGAGAAAGCCGGAATGCGGATGAATGGCACGCCCGTGTAATAGAGGAGTGCATAGGCGGCGCGCCCCGCGATCAGAAGAAGCGCCGCAAGCTCGATGTTTGCCCCGCTCAGGCCGGACAGATGAACAGCCGCGAGCGTTGGAACGACATAGGCTGCACTTTCAGTATGATTTTGCAGGATGCGCTTCATTCGCGTTTCGAATTTCGACAGCTCCACCTGCGGGCGGTTCGATGAAAACCCGAAGCCAAAGCCGCGTGCGGCATAGGTATAAATGATCTCGAACGTAATGATCGTCATTGTCAGGATTGCAAACAGGCTCAAAGCAGTTATTGCAGTCATGGATTTCCCCTTTCGTTGTTAGGTCTTACTCTGGCCGCATCTCGCGGCATGAATATTCAATTTTGGTTCCGGACTGTCCGCTCTGAGGCTCCGCGTCCATAAATTCACTGGTCGGTGAAAAATGGTCAAAAGTTTCATGCAATTGCCCGCAGCGCCTGATTGGCGAGCGCCCGGATGCGCGCCGCCGGTTGCCCGGCGCGGGCAAGCACCGACATGCTCACGTGAACGCCAAAAAGGAACGCAGACAGACTCTCGGCCTCGTCCGGCTTAAGCGCGATCTCGCCTCGTTCCGTGGCGCACATCAGCGCGTTCCGGTATGCCGCCTCTATCCGATCAAAATAGCTTTCGATGCGGCGCTTCACGTTGGCGTCGCCCGCAATCTCTTCCTGAGACGTGCTGCAAATGAAACAGCCAAGCTGGCCATCCCCGCTGGCGGCGAGTGAGGCGAACGTCTCCAACAGGTTTCGAATCTCGGAAAGTCCCGCGGTCGGCGCTTCAAGCGGACTGAGGAAGCGCCTCCCTGCCATCTCCTGGAAGTCGTCAAGCGCTTGAAGGAACATGGCGCGCTTGTCGCCCAGGCCATTGTAAAGCTGGCGTCGATCAAGCCTCGAGGCCTCCTCAAGCCGGCTCAGCGATGTGCCGGCATACCCTTGCGCCCAGAACTGGCGCAGGAGGCACTGGCGGACATGAAACGGGTCATAGGCGATCTGGCGCGACATAAGAGCATTCTTCACCGAGCGGTGACGAATGTCAAGCTTGCTGTCACGTCGTACAGTTTTGCGGTCAGCGTTTAAGATTAGAAAAGCGGTTTTATAACGAGGACAAACCGGTTCCCAGTTTCATCCTCACCGGCGCGCCATTTCAGTTTATCACCGCCCGCAGCGACGGTCCTGGCCACGGATTGGTCACACCATGGCCGGGAGGTCCATCGGCCTTTTCTGCCGCCTTGGCACCCAGGCCTCATGTAGCGCTCAAACGCATCACTGACCCTGGCAAAGAGTTTCAATCTCTTCGAACCGCCAAAGCAACCTTGCAGGGAGACGAGGCCATGCGAAGGATCAAACGAGGCCGGGTCCATGGCAAGCCTGCCGGGGTCTTCGGGGAGATCTAATTTGTGAACAACCTGTTTCGCATAGCCGCATAACGCGAAAAGCCGCATAGAACCTGCCGACCCTGTGCCCATTTCAAATAATGCAACGATCCCCTCAAATCGGGTTGGTTGTGTTCTCTGGCGCGCGTAGACTTGCCGCCAATGATCACACGGTTCGGCACCTTCGAATACGACCGGGGACGCCGGGAGCTTCGCTGCTCCGGCGCCGTGTTACCGGTTGAGCCCCAGGTGTTCGACCTGCTCGGGCTGTTGATCGATGCACGCGACCGCGTCGTGTCCAGAGACGAGATCGTGGCGAAGATCTGGAAGGGCCGCATCGTATCGGACGAAGCCATCTCGAGCCGCATCATGGCCGCGCGCAAGGCCCTCGGCGATGACGGGCGCCGCCAGAAGCTCATCAAGACCCTCCACAAGTCCGGGTTCCGTTTCATTGGCGATGTCGCGCAAGACGATGCAGACGCTGCTAGCGAAGAACTAGCGGCGGAAATCCGGCAGGGGCTGAACCTCAGAGAGCTCCACCCGCGCACCTCGCTCATCGTGCTTCCGTTTCGCTGCCTAGATCCGGACCCCGCAAGCGCCATTCTCGTTGACGCGCTGCATGACGATCTGACCACCCAGCTGGCCAGGATGCCGGACTTTCTGGTCATTGCGCGCGTTGCGGCCCTCTATCAGCCCCAGGCGCCGGAAGCGCCCGATTTGATCGGACGCGGCCTTGGCGTCGGCTATGTCGTCACGGGCGCGGTGCGCGCCTGCGGCGCCATGGTCAGGCTGACGGCGCGCGTGATCGAGAGTGAGACGGGCCAGATCCTCGCGGCGATCAGTCTCGATCGCCATCGCGCGGACCTCCTCGACCTGCAGAACCTGGTGATCCTGGAGATCGCCAACGCGCTCGGCGCGGAGATTGAGCTCGCCGAAGTACGCAGGTTGGAAGCGGACGCCAGCATCGATCCGACCGCCTATTTCCACTTCAGGCGCGCGCAATTGCTGCTCGACCGGAAGGGCTGGAACAAGGCCAGCGTCGCCCGGGTCATCGGCCATCTTCGCGCCGCCCGGAGCATCGATCCGAACTATGCCCCGGCGATCAGCATGCAGGCCCTGATCACCGGCTTGGCGTCGCGGAATGGGTTGACAGGGAAGCCGTTCAAGGAGGTGAAACAGCAGGTGCTGGAGCTGGCGGCGCAAGGGATCAGCAAGGATCCGCATCGCTCCGCGGTGCTTGGCTGGTCGGGTTGCGCCTACTGCGATGTCGGCGAGCCGGACCGGGGTGAGCCTGTTTTGGAGCGGGCCATCGAACTCGACCGCTCGAACGCGCAGGCGCGCGCCGCCTTGGGCTGGTGCCGGATCTTGAAGGGCGGCCACGACGATGGCGTCACGCTGTTGAAGCAGGCGATCGCGATCAGCCCGAACTTGCCGGGCCACGCCTTTTGGCTTTGCGGGATCGCGCTGGGGCATGCGGGAAGGGGCGATACGCGGGCCGAGCAGGAGGCGCTTGCGCAGGCGATCAGGCTGGATCCGACGCTGGCGCTCCCGTATTTCGCGCTCGCCAAGATCGCCGAGGCGCAGGGCGACGCGGCCGGATGCGCATCTCTCAAGGCGCGCGCCGAAGCGCTGCTTGAGGGAACCGCAGCGCCGGTCCCATCCGATCGGGCGGTGGAGACAGCGGCGTGGGTTTCGCCGGAACCGCGATAGCCGCCGCCGATTTCTCCGCGCGACCGGCATGAGGCTAGTGCGGCCGCGCCTCCAGAACCATGTTTGTGGCCGTTTCGGCCGCCCTGCGCACTGTTGGAAAGCCAGCCTGATTCAAAACCTGCGTCAGCCGCCTTTGGCCGGCCTGCGTGCCGAGCCCCAGCCCGACCTCCTGTGCCAGTGAGGTCGGCGTGCAGAGCACCGTGGAGAATGCGTAGTAGCACGCGCCAAGCGCGTGCAGATTGTCCGCGACCGTGTCCCCCGCCAGCGGCTCGACCAGCATGAAGGCGCCGTCGGGTTTCAGCGTGGCGCGGATATGCGCGGCCGCGCCGACCGGGTCGCCCATATCGTGCAGGGCGTCGAAGATGCACGCCAAATCATAGTCGGTTCCGGGATAGTCCTTGGCGGAGGTCACGAAGAACTCCACGTTAGACACACCGGCGTCGCGGGCCTTCTTTCGGGCTTCCTCGATGGACGGCGCATGGAAGTCAAAGCCGTGAAAGACCGAGCTCGGAAAGGCCTTCGCCATCAGGATGGTCGATGAGCCATGGCCGCAGCCGATATCCGCTACCTTTGCGCCAGCTTTCAGCTTCGACTCTACGCCATCGAGGGCGGGAATCCAGGACGACAGCAAATTCGCCTCATAGCCGGGGCGGAAGAACCGGTCGGTCCCGCAAAACGTGCAGGCGGAATGATCGCCCCACGACCGGCCCTTGCCGGAGCGGAAGGTCTCCACGGCCTTCTGATGGGTCTCGAACTGAGCGACCACCGCCTGAAAAAAACCTTGCATGCAGGCCGGGTCACCCTCGTGGGCGAACAGAAGGGCCTGTTCCGGCGTGAGTGAGAACTCGCCCGTTTCGGGATGGTGGGTGACATAGCCATTAGCGGCGTTGGACGAGAGCCATTCATGAACGTATTTCGGGTTAAGGCCGAGCCGGCTGGCCAGCGCGTCCGCGGAGCAGCGCCCGGCCGCCTCCAGAGCAGCGTAGACGCCGGCCTGATCGCCGATATAGGCCAGCAGCACGCCCATCGCTCCGGCGACATCGCCAAGCACTTTTCCGCCGAGCGCTTCCAGCTTCACCTCATCAATCTGTGTGCTCATCGGTGTTCTCCATTTCGCGTTGTGGCGAAGTGCCAACGACGTTCGGTGTTGCGTCACTCGTACTATGACGTAGACCTTGCTTTTTGTCTTGAAGGAGGCTTGGAGATTTCGTTGAGAACTTCTGATGTCACAAGGTGAGCCTCGAATTACAGGGACATGTATGGACGGCCCCCT
>DMER01000100.1:0-3750 GCA_003451645.1 Alphaproteobacteria bacterium
GCCTGGCGCAGAGCCAGGCGCTGATGCTGGGCAAGACCGCCGCCGAGGCGCTGGCCTTCCTGAAGGAGCGCGGCGTCACCGTGCGCGGGCTTGGCGGCTATCATATGCCGAACCACCTGCGCATTTCGGTCGGCACGGTCGAGGGCAATGATGCGGCGCTGAAGCTGCTCAAGGAATTCCTGGGCAAGTGATGGCGGCGGTGTTCGACAGGATCGCCATAATTGGTGTCGGCCTTATCGGCGGCTCGATTGCGCGCGCGGCGCGGGAGACGGGCGCAGCCGGTGATGTGGTGCTGTTCGACCGCGATACCGCGGCCCTGAAGCGCGCCGGCGAGATTGGGTTCGGGCGAGCGGCAGCGACCATCGAGGATGCAGTGCGCGACGCCGACGCGGTTTTTCACTGCGTGCCCGTGGGCGCCATGGCCGCCGTCGCGGCCGAGATCGCGCCGGAACTCAGCCCCGACACGGTGGTCAGCGATGTCGGTTCGGTGAAGGAAAGCGTGGCAAAGGTGCTCGGCGCCGCCTTGCCCGGCGTCCACGTCATCCCCGCCCACCCCGTGGCCGGCACCGAGAAATCCGGGCCTGACGCGGGCTTTGCCAGCCTGTTCAAGGGGCGCTGGTGCATCATCACGCCGCCGCCGCGCGCCGACGCCACCATGGTGGAACGGCTTTCGCAATTCTGGCAGCGGCTGGGCAGCAAGGTCGATCTGATGGACGCCACCCACCATGACCGCGTGCTCGCCGTCACCAGCCACCTGCCGCACCTCATCGCCTATTCCATCGTCGGCACCGCCAGCGATCTGGAAGAGGTGACCAAGAGCGAGGTGATCAAATATTCCGCAGGCGGTTTCCGCGATTTCACCCGCATTGCCGCGTCCGATCCGGTGATGTGGCGCGACGTGTTCCTGACCAACCGGGGCGCGGTGCTCGAGATGCTCGGCCGCTTCACCGAGGACCTCACGGCGCTGCAGCGGGCGATCCGCTGGGGCGACGGCGATACGCTTATGCGCGAATTCACGCGCGCCCGCACGATCCGCAAGGCGATCATTGATGCAGGCCAGGATTCCGCGTCTGTGAACTTCGGCCGCAATACGACGAAAGCTGAGGAATAGTCGCTAGCGCGGCGCGCGCTTTGCCAGGATGCGCTGCAGCGTGCGGCGGTGCATGTTGAGGCGGCGGGCAGTCTCGGAGACATTCTGGCCGCACAGTTCGTAGACACGCTGGATATGTTCCCAGCGCACCCGGTCGGCGGACATCGGGTTCTCTGGCGGCAGCGGCCGCTCATGCGTGCGGGCCAGCAGCGCGTTGGCGATGTCGTCCGCGTCCGCCGGCTTGGACAGGTAGTCGATCGCGCCATGCTTGACCGCCGCCACGGCTGTCGCGATGTTGCCGTAGCCGGTCAACATGATCACCCGGGCGTCGGGCCTGGCGCGGTGGATCGCCTCCACAACCTCAACACCATTGCCGGTCTGGCCTAGCCGCAGGTCGACCACCGCGAAGGCAGGCGGCGCGCGCCGTGCGCTGAGGATCGCCTGCTCCAAGGTCTCCGCCGCAGTCACAATAAAGCCGCGGGCTTCCATCGCGCGGGCGAGCCGTTGGCGAAAGGGTGCATCGTCGTCCACAACCAAAAGCGACCGGTCGCTCAGCTGCTCCATCGCGTGCTGGATATGATTGGGTTTTGTTTCAAGCATTTGGATGACTTTGTGTATGCTGATCGCTGTTTGTGTGTGCTCAGGGGTTATACATATGCTCTGATCGTCTATATAGAGGCATTGTGCAGAATTTCAAAATTCCACTCTGGGTTTTAGTGGCTTATGGTAACTCTCTGGTCCAGTCAGACTGGGTCCGCCGGCGCCTCTGCAAGTTTGCGGGTCGGTTTGCGCTCCAATAGCGCGCGCGGCCAGGTGAGCGCGACAACGGCGCCGCCAGAAGGGTTGTTGCCAGCCTCAAAGCGCCCTCCAGCCCGCTCAACCAGGGTCTTGGTGATAAAGATGCCAAGCCCCATGCCAACATGGCCCTCCGCATGCGCATTTGCAGGTTGATCAACGCTGCGCAGCTGCCCCTCGGCGCGCGTCGTCAGATAAGGCTCCCCTAGCCGGTCGATGATGCCAAGGTCGAAGCCGGGGCCGTCATCGTTAATTGTAAAGCCAATCGTATCCGGATCCGCAGACCAGGCGACCGACACCCGGGCCGTGGCGTAATCGACCGCGTTCTCAATCACATTGCCAAGACAATGCACCAATTCCAGGCTGCGCCGCACCGTCGGCTCGGTCTGCGTATTGGGCTCGAAGGTAATCTCGATGCCGAAGCCTTGATGGGGCGCGGCGATCTCCTCAAGCAACGCGGTGAGCGGTAGCCGATTGGCGGTGTCGTCATCATCGGTGCGCTGATTGGAGAGGCGTTTAAGGATGTCGCGGCAGCGCTCGGCCTGAGAGCGCAACAGACGCACATCCTCAATCAAGGGGCTGCTCGCGGGCAGGTCGCGCTCAAGCTCCCGCGCCACAACCGTGATGGTGCCAAGAGGGGTCCCCAACTCATGCGCGGTGGCCGCAGCCAGAGCTCCCAGTTCGGACAAGCGTTGCTCTTTGGCCAGCACTTCTTGCGTGGCTGCAAGGGCCGCCTGAAGGCTGCGCGCCTCGTAAGCGGTGCGCCACGTATAGACCGTCGTGAAGCCCAAACCTAGGACGAGAGACGTGAAGGATCCCGCCACATAGAGCGAGGGCAATACAAGCGGCTTGCTCTCAAACCAGGGCAGAGGCTCATGCACCAAAGTGATCAGGATAATGCAGGCCAGGCTGAGCGCCACCATGATGGCGGTTGCGAAGAAGCTCAAATTGGCCGCGCAGATCACGACCGGTGCGAGATAGAGGAGGGTGAAGGGGTTCTCAATGCCGCCCGTCAACATGAGCAGAGCGGTGAGCTGCAACACGTCGAAACTCAAGAACGCGACGGCCTCACGTTCGCCCAAGAGTGCTGATTGGGGATAGCTCCAGAGCAAGATCAAGTTGAAAACAGCGCTCAAAGCAATGAAGAAAAAGCACCAGCCTGCGGGTAGCTGGAAGTCGAGGCCCAGATAGACGATCATGATTGCCAGCAACTGCCCGGAGACACCAAGCCAACGCCAGAAGTTCAGGGTGCGCAGACGCACATGCAAGTGGTTGGAAAAACGCCAGACGAACATGGCGGGGCGCGGGAAGGTGATGGGCTCTGACATGGGGACTTTCCGGCAAAGGCTGGTTGCGCTTCAGGCACAGTAGCACTTCGTTGTGCATGCCGGGTAATTGCCGAAGCCGTGTCAGACGCGATCAGGGATGATGGCGACGGGTCTGGTTGCGGTTGTCAAAGGCGGTACGTTGTTGCGCCACGCCATGGGCCGCGTAGATCGTCAACACTGGCGCCTCGGCCTCAATCCTGATGAATTGAGCCCATAGCATGCGGCCAATCGCAGCCTCAATCGTCCTGGTGCGCGGGCCTGCCTGACAGCGTTGATGCAAAAGCGCGGCGGTGCGCGCATAGGCCCGCGCAACGTCCTCCTCACCCTTGAGCGATGCGTTCAGCGACCTCACGGCCGCAACGTTGGTGTGGCGCTCCGACAAAGCCTCGCCCGATACCTTGGCAAGGCATAGCTGAAACGCCGCATGCTGAGCGCCCACTAGAAGCGACAACAGCATGAACAGCGCCGGCGCGGCGACGCAAATACTTAGCCCCCATCTCGTCACAACAAGTATCCCCATACCCGCTTGCAACACTG
>DMER01000100.1:3950-15157 GCA_003451645.1 Alphaproteobacteria bacterium
TCATACCCGCTTGCAACACTGCGCAAAAGACTACGACACCAATGGGCCACATGCATTGACCGTCTGTGCAACAGAGTGCACATCGCGCGCATTCGCGGCCCTGTGTGTTGTTCAGATCAGCCTTTTAAGCCATTGCTGTTGCAGCGATTTTCTGTGACCCGCCTAAGTAGACACCCTTTGCCAGGAGAAGTTTTACAACCGTGCCGGACTCGCGGCGGCTCGGAGCCTTCAAAGCCCTTTTCGAGGGCCAGGGCCTTTAGAGCTTTTTAACAGTGAAGCCCGTAGACCTCGCAAGCATCCACATCTCCAAGGGACGCCTAACGCGATGCCCCGGCGCAAAGAGCCCGCGCCTCTCAACGCACAAACCGGCCGAGGCCGCCGTGGCCGCGCGCCCGAGGCAGTTGCGCGTGAGCAAGACGAGGCCCCGCAGCCAGACCGGCCACCGCTCCTGTTGCGTCTTTTGGGTGCGGCACTCCATTGGGGGCTGGTCATTGGCGTATGGGCTGCTTTGGGGGGCGGGCTGTTCCTGGCCTATCATTGGACCCAGTTGCCGCCAACAGACGCGCTTTTTCACAAGCAGTCCAATTTCGCGGTCACTCTGGTGGACCGCAACGGTGCGCTCATCGGGCGCCGTGGGATCGATGCGGGCCTGCCTGTCAGTCTGGCGGAACTGCCGGCCTATGTCGGCAATGCGGTCATTGCTACTGAGGACCGCCGGTTTTACGACCATTTTGGCCTGGATATCATTGGCCTGGCGCGGGCGCTGTATGTCAATTGGTCGGCGGGCAAGGTCAAGCAAGGCGGGTCGACCATCACGCAGCAATTGGCGAAGAACCTCTTTCTGACGCCAGACCGGACGGTTGAGCGAAAGGTGCAGGAGGCCCTGCTCGCCTTCTATCTGGAGAACCGGTATAGCAAGGACGAGATTATCACGCTGTATCTCAACCGGGTCTATTTCGGCGCTGGCGCTTATGGGATCGATGCCGCAGCGCGGCGATACTTCTCAAAGCCTGCCGCGCGCCTGACGCTTATGGAAGCGGCCATTTTGGCAGGTCTGCT
Organism: Alphaproteobacteria bacterium; assembly: GCA_003451645.1. Classification (GTDB taxonomy): domain Bacteria; phylum Pseudomonadota; class Alphaproteobacteria; order Micropepsales; family Micropepsaceae; genus DMER01. Next base: position 5,010 of record DMER01000100.1, read on the forward strand.
CAAAGCGCCATCGCGTTATTCGCCCGCCAACGATGTTACGCTCGCCTATGACCGCGCAAGGCTCGTCCTCAACGAAATGTTGGAGGCCCGGTTTATCTCGCAGACGGACTATGACGAGGCGCGCAACACCCAGCCCAAATTGTTCCTGGATGCAGGGGATGGAACCGGTCAGTACTTCATCGATTGGGTGATGGAGATGCTGAAAGGCTATATTGGCGAGCCGGAGATGGATATCTATGTCGAGACCACGCTCGACCTGGGGTGGCAGCGCAGCGCCGATCTGGCCGTGACCAGTGTGCTCGACGAGCGCGGCCGGACACTGGGCGCAAGCCAGGCCGCAATGCTAGCGCTGACCAGAGACGGGGCCATCCGGGCCATGGTTGGCGGCCGGTCCTATCGCACCAGTGTCTTTAACCGCGCCACCCAGGCCAAGCGCCAACCGGGATCGGCCTTCAAGCCTTTTGTCTTTGCCGCGGCTTTGGAAGCAGGGATGACACCAGACGATCTGGTCGAGGATGCGCCCTTTTCAAAAAATGGCTGGACCCCGCAGAACTTTGACAAAGGCGAGCGGCGCATGCTGGCCCTTGAACAGGCGCTGGCGCAATCCGTCAATACCGTTGCAGCACGGCTGACCGACAAAGTGGGGCCGCATGCTGTCCGGCGCCTGGCAGAACGATTTGGCGTCGCGTCTGAGCTCGATGCCGTTCCCTCCCTTGGTCTTGGCACGGAGGAAGTCACCTTGTCGGAGATCACTGGCGCCTATATCCCTTTTGCCACTGGCGGCACCGGTGCCCTGCCCTTTGGTATTGTGAAGATTACTGGCGCCGATGGCAGTGTGCTCTATCAGCGCGAGGGCAGCGGCGTTGGGCGGGTACTCTCGGCGGAGCGTGCCCAACAGATGCACCGTATGCTGTCGCTGGCCGTGTCCGCGGGGACGGGTAAGCGCGCGCAATTGCCCTCTCGCGTCGTAGCGGGAAAGACGGGCACGACCCAGGATTTCCGCGATGCCTGGTTCATCGGGTATACGGGCGATCTGGTGGCGGGTGTCTGGGTGGGCAATGACACGCCGACGCCGATGAAAAAGGTCACGGGCGGGAGCTTGCCCGCCGATATCTGGCGCAGCTTTGCGGCGGCGGTCCTCGACAAGCAAAGGGTCAAGCCGCCCGCCGTTGATGCGCGGCCGGATTTGCCCGCATCCGCCATGCCAGCGATGGCGCGCGCCACCGAGCCGCTGCCAGAGCTGCCGCCACAGCCCGTTGCACCAGATCCTGTTCCTGTTCCTTCTGCACCTGAGCCTTCTACGCCAGTCGCAGCGCCAACGGACCTTGTGCCAGTGGATGAGTTGCCCCCCGTTCTGAGCCAAGAGAAAAGCGCACAAGCTGATGATCCGATGGCGACACTGATCCGGGCGCACGCTAAGGAGCCGGCCGTGGGCCGTTGACGTCCAGATGCGCCGCTCTGCCGCTGGACAGCGCCGCAGGGGGCGGCTATGGAGGGGGATCAGCAGATTTTTCCGGACATAATTGATGCCCTCACATTCGCCAGTTCCTTTGCGTCATGATTGGACCCGCGCCGAAGCAGATGCGTTGATCGCGCTGCCATTTTCAGATCTCATCTTCCGTGCGCAGACGGTGCACCGCGCCCACTTCGATGCCAATGAAGTTCAGATGTCCACGCTCCTGTCGATCAAGACCGGCGGGTGCCCAGAGGATTGCGGGTATTGCAGCCAGTCGACCCATTTCGAGACCGGCTTGAAGGCGACCAAGCTCATGGAGACCGGGGAGGTCGTGGCAGCGGCGCGCCGCGCCATAGAGGGTGGCGCCTCCCGCTTCTGCATGGGGGCCGCCTGGCGTTCGCCTAAAGACCGGGATATGGACGCGGTGTGTGATATGGTCAGTGAGGTCAAGGCGCTGGGCCTTGAGACCTGCATGACGCTGGGCATGCTGACGCGCGAGCAGGCGGGGCGGCTTAAAGAGGCGGGCCTGGATTATTACAACCACAATGTCGACACCTCGCCCGATTATTATGGCAAGGTCATCAGCACACGCACGATGCAGGACAGGCTCGATACGCTGGCCCATGTGCGGGACTCGGGCATGGCGGTCTGCTGTGGCGGAATCGTGGGCATGGGCGAGGGCGAGAGCGACCGGGTGGGCATGCTGCTGCTCTTGGCCAATCTTCCGCGCCATCCTGAGTCCGTGCCTATCAACGCGCTGATGAAGGTGCCCGGCACACCGCTGGGCGAGAGTGCGCCGCTCGATGGCCTGGACTTTGTGCGCGTGATCGCAGTGGCGCGAATCATGATGCCGCGTTCCGTGGTGCGGCTGTCGGCGGGGCGCGACTTTATGAGCGAGGAGCTTCAGGCCCTGTGTTTTCTGGCCGGAGCCAATTCGATCTTTATCGGTGACCGGTTGCTGACCACCAATAATCCCAAGAAAGACAAGGACGACGCGCTGTGGGCAAAGCTCGGCATCAAGCCGATGGCGCCGATGCCGCTCGCCGATGAGGTCAGTGGAACACGATAACGCTGCGGGCGAGTTCGCCGCGGCGCAGTTCGTCCAAGCCCTCGTTCACCTGATCAAGCTTGATCCGCTGGCTGATCATTTGATCGAGCTTGAGTTTGCCCGCCATATAGAAATCGACGAGCCGCGGCATGTCCACGGGGAAGCGGTTTGACCCCATCAGCGAGCCTTGGATCTTTTTCTCGCCCAAAAACTCCGCGCCGTGGAGTTCTATGTGCACGCCGACGGGGATCATGCCAATGATGTTGGCGGTGCCGCCGCGCGCCAGCATCTTGAAGGATTGCTCGGCAGTTTGTTTGAGGCCAATGGCTTCAAAGGCGTGATGCACGCCGCCGCGCGTCAAGTCCTGAACCTGTTTGACCGGATCGCCGTCTTTTGGGTTCACGACGTCGGTCGCGCCGAACTCCTTAGCGAGATTAAGCTTGGAGCCCTGAAGATCGATGGCGATGATGCGGCTTGCGCCCGCGATCGCCGCACCATTGACCGCTGCCAAGCCCACCCCGCCACAGCCGATGACCGCCACTGTCTCGCCGGGGCGCACGTGGCTGGTATGCATGACCGCGCCAACGCCTGTCATGACGCTGCAGCCAATGAGCGCCGCGCGGTCCAGCGGCATGTCCTTGCGGATCGCCACGCAGGCATGTTCGTGGATCAGCATCTGTTCTGCAAATGACGAGAGGTTTAGATATTGATTCATCGCGCCATCCTCTCGCGCGAGGCGGGGAGTGTCGCCCTGCTGACGTTTGGTCTCCGGGCTCACGCAGCGCGACATGTAGCCTGTGAGGCAATGCTCGCAGTGACCGCAAAACGCCGACAGGCAGGTAATTACATGATCGCCGGGTTTGACCGTACGCACCTCGCTGCCCACTTGCTCCACCACGCCTGCACTCTCATGGCCCAGTACGGCGGGCAGCGGAAATGGATATAATCCGTCCACAAAGTGAAGATCGGAGTGGCACACGCCCGCCGCCGCTGTGCGGATCAAGACCTCATGCGGGCCAGGTTTGGAAATCCGCACGTCTTCGATGGAGAGGGGCTTTTTCACCTCGCGCAATACGGCGGCTTTCATGGGCGATCCTCCTGATTATGATTTGCCGAGGATCGTGGGGCGGTTCTGGCGGAGAGTCAAATTTCAGACGAATGGGTTCTCGATCTTGAGCTTTCCAAACTTGCGCCCGCTCTGGAAATCCTCGGTAATGAGCCTTTCGCATCCTGCGTCAAGCGCCGCAGCCAAGATCAACGCATCGAACCATTCCAGCATGTGCATGCGTGCAAGTGCTACGGCCGACGCATGGGTTTGCCGGGTGAGAGGAACGACATCGATCACGACGAGTTCGAGCCGCTTGAGCGCCTGTTCGACATCTCTCCAGTTGCGCTTCATCTTCTTGAGGACCGTGTTCGTGAACTCACTGAGCACTTGAGCGCTGATGATGCCACCCTCTGACAGACTCTCAACTGCTCGATCGCTGCGATAGTCGTCACCGGAGAGTGCATAGATGAGAATGTTTGTGTCGAAGAAATTCATTTCCGCCGGTTCGCCTCTTCGCGGTCGAACTTGTAACCTTCCGGCAGCTTCCATTTCCGAGAGCGGATCCACTTCAGCGCTTTCGCACGCGCATCGTCCTTTGCAAGCGCGACGCCGCCTTTGGTTTTGGTCAAGGTAACGCTATCGCCTTCTTTCAGCGAAAGCTCTACCGCCAATGCTTTAGGAATACGAATGGCGAGGCTGTTGCCCCATTTAGCGACCTTCATTGCGGACTCCTGGATATACACATTGGGTTGTATATCATGCCGTCACGGGTGAGGCAATTATCCAAGAACCAGCGCGTGCATGGCCAAAGCTGAGAGTCCGGTGATAATGACGGCTGGCGCCCCCTTGAACAGGTGGGCACCCGGCTGACATAATTGGCGGCGATCTGGACCGAAATTTGCCCAGTAAGTGCCCAAAGTCTCACTGCGCTCCGCTATCCCAAAGCCTGCTTCAAATCGGCGATCAGATCGTCCGGATGTTCCACGCCCACGGAGAGGCGAATGAGACCATCAGGGATGCCCAGGCGGTTGCGCTCCTCGGCGGACAGAGAGGAGTGCATTGTGGTCGTGGGATGGCAGGCGAGGCTCTCCGTGCCGCCCAAGGACACAGCGAGTTTGATGATCTGCAGATTGTCGAGGGTGCGCCAGGCACCCTGCTGCCCGTCCTGCACGACAAAGGAAAAAGTCGAGCCCGCGCCCTTGCATTGGCGCTCGAAAATCTGTCGCTGCGGGTCGTCGCCTTTGAGGAAAGCTGGATAATTCACGCGCTCCACACGCGGGTGCTTGGACAGGAACTCGGCCACCCGGAAGGCATTGTCCGATGCCCTGTTCATCCGCAGGCTGACGGTTTCGAGAGAACGGGTCAGCATCCAGCAGGAGTGCGGGTCCAAGCTGCCGCCAATAAAGCCGCGCAAGGTGCGGATCGGCGCCAAGGCTTCCTCAGACCCCGTGACGGCGCCCGCGATCAGGTCGCTATGGCCCGCCACATATTTCGTCAGCGAGTACATATTGATGTCAGCGCCATGCTGAAGCGGGTTCTGAAACACAGGGCCCAGGAGCGTGTTGTCGACCGCGAACATCGGGCGGCGGCCGGTCTTGGTGCCAATGTCGCGAGCCAAATGCGCCAAGGCCGCGATGTCGACCAGTTTGTTTGAGGGATTGGCGGGCGTCTCTGCCAAAATGAAACGCAAATTCGGCCATTCCTTGTCCGGGATCGCGGCAGCGATGGCCTTGGCACTGGTCGCATCCTCGATGGCCAGATGCTTCACGCCGAAATTCGCCAGAAACCTCTCGATGAAGCCGCCAGTGGCGCCGTAGAGCGGCTTTGTGAAAGCGATCGTGTCGCCGGGCCGCACAAAGGCCAGGATCGCGGTCGTGATCGCGGCCATCCCCGAGGAGAACACCAGCGCGTCCTCGGCCTCATCGAACAAGGCCAAGCGGTCCTCGACCAATTCCATATTCGGGTTGTTGTAGCGCGAATAGACCAGGCCGCCCGATTGGCCCTCAGGTGCGGGCGCTCGATTGCCAATGACGTCGAATAGTTTCTTCCCATCCTCAGAGGAACGGAACAGGAAGGTGGAAGTGAGGAATATGGGCGGCTTCACCGAGCCTTCCGACAGCATCGGATCATAGCCATAAGACAGCATTTGCGTTTCGGGATGGAGCTTGCGCCCCGCAATGGTGCGCTTGTGGTAACGGGTCATTTTCATGGCAGACTGCTCCTGACCATTGTGGGGCCGCATGACGTTGTGTGCAGTTTACATGGATTCGGAGCGACGCGCCTGTGGCAAAGGGGTGACCCTTATCAGCACGGCTCAGGCGCGCTCAAAGATCGCGGCCATTCCCTGACCACCGCCTACACACATGGTCTCAAGGCCATACTGTGTTCCACTGCGCTGCATCTGATGCAGCAAGGTCACTGCAATCCGTGCGCCGGTCGCCCCGATGGGATGGCCCAAGGAGATGCCGCCACCATCGACATTCAGTCGTGCGCGATCGTCCCAGTCCCAACCGCGCAGAACCCCCAAAACCTGCGCGGCAAAAGCCTCGTTCAGTTCGACCAGGCCAATGTCCTTCCAAGATTTGCCGGTTCGCGCGAAGAGCTTCTTCACCGCAGGCACTGGGCCCAGACCCATGGTGCCCGGATGGCAGCCAGAGGCCGACCAACCCACCAAGAACCCCAAGGGTTTCAGATTCAATGCCGCCAATTTGTCTTCAGCAACAATCAGCATGGCCGCGGCCGCATCATTCTGTTGACTGGAGTTGCCGGCCGTGACCTGCCCGCCCTTGAGCATAGGTTTCAAAGCACCCAGGCTTGCTGCAGTTGTGTCCGCACGGACGCCCTCGTCCGCCGAGACCATCAGGGGATCGCCCTTTTTCTGCGGCACGGCAACCGCAACAATCTCGTCCGCAAAGCGGTTGGCGCTTTGCGCAGCTGCGGCGCGGCGGTGGCTTTCGGCGGCAAACGCGTCCGCATCCTCCCGCGCGATGTTCATCTCTTTTGCGACGTTCTCGGCCGTTTCGATCATGCCGGAAATGACGCCAAAGCGCTCGACGGGCTGAGAGCGCTCGCGGCCTCGCTCAAGGCGGTCAAAGAGGAGCGCATTACCAGCCCGTGCACCGCCGCGCATCGCGGTCGTGTAGTACTCAATGTTGGACATGCTCTCGACGCCACCCGCGATCACGACATCCGCAGCACCTGTTTCCACCATCATTGCGGCAGTCACGAGTGCCTGAAGGCCGCCCGCGCAGCGCCGGTCGATCTGGATGCCTGGCACCTCGATGGGCAAGTTCGCGGCCAAAGCTGCCCAGCGTCCAATGCAGGGCGCCTCAGAGTTCGCGTAAGACTGCGCCATCACGACATCTTCGACCAAGGCCGGATCAATGCCGCTGCGCCGGACCGTCTCTGCCACAACCTGCGCGGCCAAGCGCTCTGCCGGGATGTCCTTCAACGCGCCAAGGAACTTGCCAACAGGTGTGCGGACGGGGGCAACGATTGCGGCGCGGGGCATGACGGCCTCTCCTTACATCTGCATGGCCCAGCCGCCTACACCTTGGGCCGCACCGCGCACCGCCTCGCTCAAGGTCGGGTGGGCGTGCGATGTGCGGGCAATGTCTTCGGCGGCAGCCTTGAACTCGATCGCCAGGGCTGCTTCGGCGATCATGTTGCCAGCTTCAGGCCCGATGATGTGAACGCCCAAAAGCTGATCCGTCGTCGCATCGGCCAGAACCTTGGCAAAACCATCGGTCGAGGCATTGACCCGCGCACGGGAATTGGCCGTAAAAGGGAACTTGCCAATTTTGAAGGCTATGCCGGCGGCTTTGAGCTCTTCCTCGGTCTTGCCTACCGATGCGACCTCGGGCGCGGTGTAGACTACAGCAGGGATGGCGTCGTAGTTCACGTGCCCCGCCTGGCCCGCAATGATCTCAGCTACAGCAACCGCCTCGTCCTCAGCCTTGTGGGCCAGCATAGGACCGGCAATCACATCGCCAATGGCGTAAATCCCCTTGGCGCTGGTCTGATAGTGGCGGTCGACCGGGATGCGGCCGCGATTGTCCGTCGAGAGGCCAACCGTGTCGAGGCCAAGCCCTTCCGTATACGGACGACGACCGATCGAGGACAGGACCACGTCGCACTCAATGGTTTCAGGCGTGCCGCCCGCGGCCGGTTCGATCGTCACCTGAACATGGCCGTTGCGCTTCTCGCAGCCTGTGACCTTGGACCCCAGTTTGAAGGCCATGCCCTGCTTGGCCAGGATGCGCTGAAAGTGCTTGGCCACTTCGCCGTCAAGACCAGGCGTGATGCGGTCAAGGTACTCGACCACGGTCACCTGCGTGCCCAAGCGGCGCCAGACCGAGCCCATCTCAAGACCGATATAGCCGCCGCCGATCACCACCATCCGTCCGGGGACGGAGGAGAGAGACAGTGCGCCCGTCGAAGTCACGATCTGCTGTTCGTCTATCGTTACCCCAGGCAAGGGCATCGGCTCGGAGCCGGTCGCAATGATGATCGCCTTGCCCGTTACCGAGCGCGTTGTTCCATCGGCGCTTACGATCTCAACCGTGTTGGGCCCGCGCAACCGGCCCGTGCCAAAAGCATGCTCGACCTTGTTCTTGCGGAAGAGAAACTCCACACCCTTCGTCAATCCGTCGACGGATTTGTCCTTGTGCGCCATCATGCGGGGCAGATCGACCGCCACGTTCTGAACGACGACGCCCAACTCCGCAAAATGGTGCTTGGCGTCTTCATAGGCCTCAGACGCATGCAGCAAGGCCTTGGATGGTATGCAGCCAATGTTGAGACATGTGCCGCCCAAGGTCGCGCGTTTTTCGATGCAGAGGGTTCTGAGCTTCAGCTGGCCTGCCCGGTTCGCAGCATTATAGCCGCCAGGGCCGCCGCCAATAACAATAACATCGTAAGTATCAGACATGCGATCGGACCTTATGCCTTCTGCCAATGCGGCGAGTACTGAATTCAGATATCGAGCAGCAAACGCTGGGGCTGTTCGAGATGTTCCTTGACGCGCACGAGGAACGTGACCGCCTCGCGCCCATCGACCAGGCGATGGTCATATGACAGCGCCACATACATCATCGGCCTGATCTCGATCTTGCCATCCACGGCAATCGGGCGCTGCTCGATCTTGTGCATCCCTAGGATGCCGGATTGCGGGGCATTCAGGATGGGCGTCGACATCAGCGATCCGTACACGCCGCCATTGGAAATGGTGAAGGTGCCACCTTGGAGCTCTTCCAGCTTGATCTTGCCGTCGCGGGCGCGGATGCCGAAATCGGCGATGGCCTTTTCAAGGTCAGCGAAAGAATGGTGATCCGCATTGCGGATGACCGGCACAATCAGGCCCTTGTCGGTTCCGACCGCAACGCCAATGTCGTAGTGGTTCTTGTAGATGATGTCGTCGCCATCGATCTCGGCATTGACCGCTGGGAGCTCTTTGAGCGCGCTGATGCAGGCCTTTACGAAGAACGACATGAAGCCCAAGCGGACGCCATGGCGTTTCTCGAACTGATCGACAAAGGTTTTGCGCATGTCCATGACCGCGGTCATATCGATCTCGTTGAAGGTCGTCAGCATCGCGGCGGTGTTTTGCGCTTCCTTCAGACGCAAGGCGATGGTGCGGCGCAACCGGGTCATCGGCACGCGCTCTTCGGCGGGCGCCAGATCGCGGGACTGATGCGGCTTTATGGATTGTGCTGGCGCGTTCGCGCGCGCTTCGAGCGCTGCGATCACGTCGCCTTTCAGGATGCGGCCATCCTTTCCCGTGCCGGTCATGACCGTCACGTTCGACTCCGCTGCAAGTTTGGCCGCCGAGGGCATCATCACCGGTGCCGCGCCATTGGCCGGCGCCTGCACCAGTTTGGGTTCTGCCATGGGAACGGGTTTGGGCGGAGCCGCAGCCGCAGCAGCGCCACCTTCGCCCAAGGTCCCCAAGAGGCCGCCTACGCCAATGGTCTCCCCTTTGGCGACCAAGATTTCAGATAAGACGCCCGCAGCTGGCGCCGGAACTTCGACCGTGACCTTGTCGGTTTCAAGTTCGACGACGGGTTCATCGGCCTTGACGCTTTCACCGGGATTCTTGAGCCATTTGGCAACAGTTGCTTCGGTGACGGATTCACCAAGAGTGGGGACGCGGATTTCGAGAGGCATGGCGGTCTTCCTGACGGGGGGCGGTGGTTCTGTCGGGCAACCCAGCCCGGATGGGCTGGGATCAACTGAGGTGGGGCCGATTACAATGTCAGCGCATCGTCCAGCAGATTCTTCAATTGCTGCATATGGGCGCTCATGGTGCCGACTGCGGGAGAAGCGGCTGCGGGCCGTCCGGCGTAGCGGGCGCGGGTGTATTTGCAGCCTGCCCGGGCGAGCACCCATTCCAGATTGGGGTCCACAAAGGTCCAGGCGCCCATATTCTTGGGTTCTTCCTGGGCCCAAACCATCTCCGCCTGCCGGAAGCGGCCAAGCTCGGTCATGAGCGAACGCGCCGGGAACGGATAGAACTGCTCCAACCGCATGAGATAGACCGTATCGATGCCACGCTTCTCACGCTCTTCGAGGAGGTCGTAATAGACCTTGCCGGAGCA
>DMER01000100.1:15366-15683 GCA_003451645.1 Alphaproteobacteria bacterium
CCGGAGCAGAGCACGACGCGCTGGATCTTGTCGTCAGGCTGCAGCTTCAAGGGGCCCAAACCGCGCTGCGCGTCATCGTGCAAAACACGGTGGAAGGACGTCCCCATCGCCAACTCGTCCAAGCGGCTGATGCAGCGCTTATGCCGCAGCAGGGACTTGGGCGTCATGAGGATCAACGGCTTGCGGAAATTGCGGTGAATCTGCCGCCGCAACGCGTGGAAGTAGTTGGCGGGCGACGAGATATTGCAGACCTGGATATTGTCTTCGGCGCAAAGCTGCAGGAACCGCTCCAGTCGCGCGGAGGAGTGCTCCGGACC
>DMER01000243.1:0-11135 GCA_003451645.1 Alphaproteobacteria bacterium
GAGCCAGGCCGCTTAGATCGAGATCGTGCACGTAATCGAGATAGGGCGCGGGGTCGATCCCATGCACGGCCATCAAGCCGTTCAAGGTGGTGCCATAGGCTTGGTAGTATTGCTTTTGGAGGACGCGCGCCTCCTCGACAGGGACCTCAAGCAGGCGGGCAACGTATTCCGACATCCGACGGTCGATCTGCGCGAACAGATTGGAGTGTGCCGGGTAGAGCGTGTTGTCCAAATCGAACACCCAGGCATCGGTCGATGCAAAGGCACGCGTCAGTTGCGCTTTTGATAATCCATCCATGATGCGCTTCGCATACACGGGCGCATGCGGCCTGACAATCGTTGTGGCGGCGAATTGAAACACATGGGTGACCGGTCTTAACGAGCCGTTAACGGGTGGCCCCTCACAAAGTGTGAGAGTGCCTATCGGGGCCAAGTCTCTTGATGGTCCGAACGAGGTTGCACGCATGCAAGCCAACGCCGCGCCAGATGCCTCATACCCTGAAGCGGACGCAGCCCTTGCCGAGGACGCGCGGCTGCACACCGCTCAACTAATCCGTGGCTATGATGGACTGGCCTGGTGCCTTTCGGCGTCCGGAGACATTGTTGCCCAGTCAGCCGGTGCGGCCGGGCTTTTGGAGGACGAGACTTCGGCTGCCCTGATGCGTGCTTTGGCGGCGGACGCACTCAGCCTGGGTGAAATCAAGTCAGGCCACTTCACGCCTGACGTGCAGCCAAAGCATGGCTCGGGCCAGGGCCCTCGCCGCTTTGAAGTCTTGGCCATTCCAGGCGCGGGGGAGGTCATGCTCATTGCGCGAGACACCTCCAGCGAAGCCAATTTGATCGCGATGCTCAAGGCCTCGCGTGCGCTGTTCCGTGATGTGGCGATGTGCAATCCCGACTTCGCTTTTGAGGTGGATGCGGCGGGGCAACTCACCTGGGTGAGCCCCCATGGCGGTTTCGGCTACCGGCCGGAGGAATTGGTGGGGGCCCCGGCTGCACAATTGCTAAAGCGGGGTGGTGAGGAGGGCCTGGACCCCTTCGCCTCGCGCACTGTTTTGGAGCGGCAGGGCGCTAGGTTCGCGGGCGCATCAGGGGAGACCCGGACCGTCGAAATCTCGGCCGTGCCAGTCATCAATGCTGTAGGCACCTGGAAAGGCGTGCGCGGGGTCGCGAAGGACGTGACCGAAACGCGGCGCCAGATCAATCAAGCGCTGCTTCACAACGACATTGTCGCAGCGATGCAAGCAGCCCCGGATGGCGAGGCGATGCTTTCGCGGATTGCGACCTTGTCCGCGCAAGTGTGTGGAGCAGAGGCCGCGTGGATCAAGCCGTTGCGCGGCGATCTCATCGCCGCTTGCGCGCAGCCGCATCCCCCGTGTGACCTCTTGCACGATATTGCGGAGCGCGCAGTCAGGGACGCCAGTGATCAGCCGCTCATTTTTTCGTCCGGCACATGGTCAGGGTTGGCTTTGCCGGTTCCGGCAGCGCAGCAAGGATGGGGCGCCATCCTGATCGCCAGCGCTTGTCCCTCGGCCGTGTTGGACATGGACGTGCTCAGCACCTTGCGAGCGGCCCAAGGCCATTTGGGTCTGGCCCTCGCGCAGCATGATCTCTTGGCGAAACTGCAGGCACAGGCGGACACGGATCCGGTCACAGGCTTGGCCAATGAGACCGCCTTCAAGCGCGATTTCGCCAATCGCTTGCGTGGCGGCAAGACAGGTGTCCTGGCACTAATGCGGTGCGACTATGTGAAGGCGATTGGAGACAGCCTGGGCCAGGACGCTGCGGACCGGTTCCTGCGCGGTGTCGCAGTCGCGCTTAAAGAGGCGTTGCCTGTTGGTGGGGGCGCCAGCCGCTTGCGCCATGATGAGTTCGCCTTCTTCCTTGCAGGGATGGACTTGGCTTCGGCATCTCAGCGCATCGATGCCATCATGAACCGGTTCAGCGGCATATCGCGGCAATTGGGCCTGGCATTGTCGGCCACGCCGCGAGTTGGGCTGGTGCCTGTCGAACCTGGTGCGTGCGATGCAGATACCGTTCTTGCGCGCGCATCGGTCGCGTTGCATACGGCAAAGCAAAACGGACGGACCCGCCCAGTGCCAATCCGGGCAAGTCTGGCGCCGGCGGCACAGGACACAGAGGTCCTGGCATGCTCCGGGCCATAATTGGAGCCTTCTCCGGCAGGCCGCAAAACGCAGCCATAACCACAACCCGGCGATATGAGCGTACTAAGGGCTCATCCTTTGCTGAGGAGGCCCTGTCGGCGCCAGAGGAACTCAGTCAGAAAATCCAGGCGCTACTGCCCGGGTTGACGTCCGAGGAGACCTGCCGCCTTCGCCAAGCGGCGCTGGAGTTGCTCGATGCGATGGCGCGCGATGTCTGCCCGCGCGTGCGGGCCATCCTTGCAGAGGAAATCAAGGCGTGCCCGCATATCCCGCGTCACTTGGCCTTGACGCTGGCGCGGGATATGGAGACGCAAGTCGCGGCGCCTATTCTGGAATACTCGCCACTCTTGAATGAATTCGACCTGTTGGAGATTATCGCGGGCGCCCACGCCCAGGGCGCTTTGCAAGCCATTGCCCGGCGAAGGAAACTCTCGCCCGCGGTCTCTCATGCCATTGCCGAGACGGTGGACGTCCCAGCGGTTGCCGCTCTGTTGAGCAATCCCGATGCCATGATCCGGGCGGAGACGCTCGATCTGCTGGTCGCCAGCGCCCGCCATCACTTGGCCTGGCATGCGCCGCTGGTGGCGCATCCGGACTTGTCACTGCGGGCGATTTTGCGGGTAGCGAATTTTGTGAGTGCGCAGCTTTTGGCGCAGCTTGGACAGCGCCCCGGCCTGGACGAGGCAACCGCGTTGATCTTGCGCCAGCGTCTGCAGGAGCGGCTTAAGCAAGAAGGCGTGTTTACGGCAGAGACCGCCGATCATGCAGCGATCATTCAGAAGGCCTTGGCGAAAGGTGTTTTGGATGAAGACTTTGTGATGGAGGCGGTGGAGCGCGGCGATCGGGACCTTGTGATGTATGCCTTGGCCGCGCTCATCAAAATGCCAGTCGGCACCGTCGACAAGATGCTAGGGTCCCGCAGTGGCAAGGTGATGATGGCGCTGGCGTGGCGGGCGGGTCTGTCCGCGAGGCTTGGCCTGAAACTTCAGCTCTTGGTCGCCAATTTGCCAGCCCAGCAGCGGCTCTTGCCCCGCAACGGCTCGGACTTCCCGCTGTCTGCGGATGAGATGCGGTGGCACTTGGACTATTTCCAAGCGCCATCTTGATACGGGCGGCACGGATTACTGTGCCACAGGGGCGGGTGCGTTGGCGGCAGATTGCTGGGGACCGAAGCTGAAGACGGCACCTGGCCGCTCCAGCGTATCGATCGCGAGGAACCCTGTTTCCTCGCCGCCCCGGTTGCGGCATTCCACATCGCGGTCCATCTCGAACACGCTGTCCCGGGTGCAGAACATGTGCGGGCCGCCCCATACGCCCTTAGATGAGGCCTTCTCGCTCGTTGCATGCGCATAGAAGTAACGTTGCGTCAGGCGATCCTTGATGACCTTTTCACATTGATTGGCCTGGATGCGCCACCAGCCGCGGCTGAGGCGCCGTTCGCCCTCAACTTGGCCCAAGGCGACCCACAAGGGTGCAGGGCTGCGGTTGCAGAAGGTCAAGCCAACCTGGCTTTGTTGTTTGGCGGCCTCTGCGAGCAGTTTGACATAGGTCTGCATCACGTCTTCGTCCGCAGGGTAGCCCAATTGCGTGCGGGCGCCGGCGACCACTTGCTGAAACCCTGCTCCCGCGTCCCCGTTGATCGCCCCTTCATAGAGGCCAAGGTCAAAGAGGATGCGCTGAACACCAGCGGCGCGGGCGGCCTCAAGGGTCTTGAGGGCGGCACTCTCGACCAAGGTCGTCTTCCAGGACGGGCGCCCGCCTGTTTCGATGCGCGCAAAGCCTTGCAGTTCGAGCCCCTTGCCACAGAGACCTGTTTCATCCGTGCTCGCCTGGAATTGGCCGCGCCCGACACAGAGCTGGTGATTGCCGCCCCACACCCGCGTTGGGCCGCGATGAATGAAGTGCGTCTTGGCAAAGGTATAATGGGGCGTCGCCATCAGCTTGCCTTTGATGATGGACTTGCAATCACCGGGATAGATTGTCCACCAGCCCCGCGTGCGCCATTGCGCCTGATCCCGCAATCCAAGCGCCACGTTCACGGAGAAAGAGGTGCGGTTGCAAAACTCATAGTCCTCCTTGGCGTCCGTCGGCTGGGAAGATGCCTCTTCCTTAGTTTCGGCAGGCGGTGCCGCGCGCTTCGCGCGGGCAGGAGGCACCCGGATGACTTGCGGCGCGGGCTGAATCTCTGGGACCGCCTCGGCCGGCGTTGCTGCGGATGCCGCGGCCGGTGTCTCGTTGGCAGGCGCCGGTTGCGCCTTGGGCGGACGAACGCGGATGATCTTTGGCTTGGGCGGCGGTTCCGGCTCATCCGCGACGGGGCGCATTTCTTTGCGCCGCGGGGCTTCGCCTTCAGGTGTTACAGGAATGAGGCGCGGCTGGGTGCCCTGATCCTGCTGCGCCAATGCAGCGCCGCTCCCGCCTGCAAGCAGCAAGCAGACCGAAACAACAGCGCCGCGCACGAGAATGGTCAACACTAGGCGTTCGTCCCACACGCAAGATCAAGGTCAGCAGGCACGTCTAAAGCGTAAACTGC
Organism: Alphaproteobacteria bacterium; assembly: GCA_003451645.1. Lineage (GTDB taxonomy): Bacteria > Pseudomonadota > Alphaproteobacteria > Micropepsales > Micropepsaceae > DMER01. Next base: position 4,699 of record DMER01000243.1, read on the forward strand.
CGCCGGATAATGGTCCCTGCGCCGTGTTCTGTGAAGAGCTCAATCAGCAAAACATGCGGGATACGGCCATCGAGGATCACGGCGGCCTCGACACCTTTTTCCACAGCGTCGATGCAGGTTTCAACCTTGGGGATCATACCCTTAGAAATTGTGCCGTCGGCAATAAGCGCTTTCGCCTGCTCAACCGAGAGTTCCGGAATGAGATTGCGGTCCTTGTCCAGCACACCCGCAACATCCGTCAGGAGAAAGAGACGGTCGGCGCGCATGGCGCTGGCCACCGCGCCTGCGACCGTGTCCGCATTGATGTTGTAGGTCTCGCCCTTGGCGCCCACGCCAATCGGAGCGATGACAGCGATCATGTCGGATTTGACAATGGTGTCGACGACGGCCGTGTTGATCACGTCAGGCTCGCCCACGAAGCCCAAATCAAGCTCTTCGCGCTGGCCCGTTTGCGGGTTGAGGCGCGTCTTGTTGAGCTTCTTGGCGACGATTAAATGGCCGTCCTTGCCCGAGACGCCAACCGCCTTGCCGCCTGCGGCCGTAATGGCATTGACGATCTGCTTGTTGATGGAGCCAGCCAGCACCATCTCCACAATGTCGATGGCGGCCTGGTCCGTGTAGCGCAAGCCATCGACAAAATGCGATGGAATCTTGAGCCGATCGAGCATTGCGCCAATCTGCGGCCCCCCGCCATGCACGACTACCGGGTCAATGCCCGTTTGGCGCATCAACACGATGTCTTGGGCGAAGTGTTCCGCCACGCCCTCCTCACCCATAGCATTGCCGCCATATTTGACTACGACCTTCTTTTGGTCATAGCGCAGGATGTGCGGCAGCGCCTCGGTCAGCGTGCGGGCGGTCGAGCGCCATTTGGCAAGGGTGCGCAAAGATTGCACGCGCTCATCGCGGCCTTGAGCGTGGTCTTCATTATTGGCGGCCATTGGGGCTCCAGTGGAAATTCACGCCCAAGCCTATACGGCGCTGGCTGCTAAGACCGCAAGATGCGCGCGCAACTCGGCAATTCCAAGGCCGTGCTCGGACGAGGTTAGCAGCACCAAGGGATAGGCTGCGGGGTGCTTGGCCGCAATGGCACTGGCGTTGCGGGTGGCGGCGGCTTGTTCGGCCACTGACAATTTGTCGGCTTTGGTCAGGACAACAAGATAGGACTGTGCGGCCTGATCGAGCATGCGCATCATCTCGCGGTCATTGGGCTTGATCCCGTGCCGGGCATCAATGAGCAGGCAGATACGGGCAAGGGCCGCCCGCCCCCGCAAATAGGCGGTGATCAGCTTCTGCCACTGGGCGGACATGGCCTTGGGCGCTTTGGCATAGCCATAGCCGGGCAGGTCCACGAGCATGAGCTTGCCGCCCAAATCGAAAAAGTTGATCTCCCGGGTCCGCCCCGGGGTGACCGATACGCGCGCCAGGGCTGTGTGACCGGTGACTGCATTGAGCAGGCTCGACTTGCCGACATTGGAGCGGCCGATAAAGGCGATCTCGGGCAGAGCATGTGCGGGCAATTGCGGCAGGCTCGCCACGCCGGTCACAAAGGTGCAGGGCAAGCCAAAGAGCCTGCGGCCGCTCTCCAGCGCCTCTGGCGTGAAGGGGGCGGGCGCATCCTCCTGCGTTTGGGTCACCGCCACCATGGGCTTGGCGTCAGGTCTTCGCGTCTGGAGGACCGCCGCTCTCTGTCGAGCGGTTCATCCAGGCGGGCATTTTGAAATTGTCGATGATCTCAATCGGTGTGCCGTTCTTGCGCATGATCACATATTGCTGGGCGATCGACAGGATGTTGTTCCACACCCAATAGATCATGAGGCCAGCGGGGAAGGTCGTCAGCATGACCATGAAGATCCAGGGCATCCAGTTCAGCACTTGCTGCTGCATAGGGTCTTGGGCGGGCGGATTCATCTTGGTTTGAATCCACATGGTGACGCCCATCAGGATGGCAAAAACACCGATATGAAGCGGGATGTGAATGAACCCGAATGACAACCATGCGGGCACACTGAATGGCAGCAAGCCAAACAGATTGAAGATCGAGGTAAAGTCCGGCGCTGCCAAATCCTGGATCCAGCCATAGAACGGCGCGTGGCGCATCTCGATGGTGACGAACAGCACCTTGTAGAGCGAGAAAAAGACCGGGATCTGAAACAGGATCGGCAAACAGCCCATCACCGGATTGATCTTCTCCCGCCTATAGAGCGCCATCATCTCGGTCTGCAGTTTCAGCCGGTCGTCCTTGTACGTTGTCTGCAATTGCTGCAGCTCGGGCTGCACTTTTTTTAGCTTGCTCATCGCCTCGTAGGAGCGGTTGGCGAGCGGGAAGAACAACGCCTTGACGATCACGGTGAGGGCCAAGATCGCCAGACCGAAATTGCCAAAGAACAGATTGAGCTTCTCGAGCATCCAGGCCATTGGCTGCGTCAGGAACCAGAACCAGCCCCAATCGATCGCATTATGAAAGCGCGGGATATTGAAGGCCTCTTCATAGGCCTGGATTCGCGAGCGCTCTTTGGCGCCCGCAAAGAAACGGTGTTCGACGCTGGCCTTGCCGCCTGGCGCAATGGTGCGGGCGGAGAGCAGATAATCGGCCTGATATTGGGTCGCGGCCGTTCCGGGAATGGCAGCGAACCGGCCTTGGATTTTTTCTTGCTGGGTTGGGATCAGCGCGGTCAGCCAATATTTGTCGGTAATGCCGAGCCAGCCGCCATTGCCCTCGACCTTGACCTCCTGCTCGTCAGCGACTTCGGCATAGGTGAGCAGTTTCGTGGAACCCTCAAAGACGCCAATCACGCCCTCATGCAGGATCCAGTTGGGCACATGGTCCTTGGGCAGGCCTTGACGCTGCACGATAGCGTAAGGGTAGATGCTCACAGCCGCGGTGCCTGAATTCTCGACCGTATCGGCAATGGTGAACATGTAGTGCTCGTCCACCGCGATGATGCGGGTGAAGCGCAAACCCTGCCCATTGTCCCAGCTGAGCGTGATCGGCGAGCCGGGCGCCAACTTGGCGGCCCCTTGCAGGGTCCAGGGAGTTGCGGGCCCCGGCAGAGGCGTGCCGACCGCACCTGTCCAGCCGAACTCCGCGAAATAGGAGAGCTCGGCACCCTTGGGCGTCAGCAAGGTGATCTCCGGGCTCTTCTTGTCGACGGTCTCCCGGTATTTCTTAAGCATCAGGTTGTCGATGCGTGCACCGGTCAGCGCAATCGAGCCGTCAATCGAGGGCGTATCAAACGGCACGCGTGTCCCTGAATTGAGCAGGGCCTGTACCCGTGGCACGGCGGCTAATTGCGCGCCGGACAAGGCCGGGGCCGTAGCGCTGCCGGGAGCACTTGTCGTGGAGTTGGCCGCGCCTGGGGTGGCTGGTTGCGACTGCTCTTGCTGCTTCTTGAGGGCCGCGAGGCGCTCGCGCTCGGCCTTTTGCTGGGGCCCGAGGATGAAAAACTCCCACAGGATCAAAATGCCAATACAAAGGGCGACCGCGACATAAAGGTTGCGGCTATCTGGAGCTTGCGGGGTCATGGGTGCCGGTGCGGGGTCAAGGGTTTGGGCTCTGGCACCGGGTCATAGCCCGAACCGCCTCCAAGCCAGGAAATGGGATGACAACGGAACAGCCTGCGGGCCGCCATGGCGAGCCCTGTAACCGGCCCATGCTTGTGGAGCGCCTCGATGGCATAGGCCGAGCAGCTTGGCGCAAAGCGGCAATGCGGGCCCAGCCAAGGCGAGATGACGAGCCGGTAGACCTGAATAGGCGCAATCATGATGCGCACGATCAGGTGCTGAAGGGGTCGCCACAGGCTCATTGGGACTTAGGTTCCTCTACCACTAGTGGAGCGAATTTGACATTCGCTAACCGCCTGACATCAAACTCGGTTGCGAATGTCAAATTCAAAAGCTCCACTAGGATCAGATGTTTACAAGTGGTCCTGATGACTCTGACATTTGCTCCGGTCGCAGTATCAACTGGAGGCAAATGGCAGAGCCGGACCACTTGCCTTGGTGTGCACGCGGGCGAGCGCAAATATCAGGTCTTGGGTCAAAGCGGTGAAGACGCGCGCCAGTGCCGCCTCCCGGCCAACCAAGACATAGTCATGCCCTGGGCGGCCATGTAGGGGCATAACGGCTTGCGCTGCCGCGCGCAACCGGCGCTTGACCCGATTGCGGACGACCGCGTTCCCAAGCTTTTTTGTCGCGGTAAAGCCCACGCGAATTTGGGCGGGCGGGCTGCCGTCAGGGGCGGTGCGCATTTGCAACACAAAGGCGGGCGTCGTCCAACGTTGCCCTTGGGCCACCCGCAAGAAATCGCTGCGTTGTTTCAAGCGCGCGATGGAACCCTTGGCAACTGGCGCCTCACTGGGCGGGGGCGGGGCGGACGTCGCTTTAGGCCGAGAGCTTCTTGCGGCCATGCGCCCGGCGCCGGTTCAGCACCAAACGGCCATTTTTGGTGGCCATGCGGGCACGGAAGCCGTGGCGGCGCTTGCGGACGATCTTGCTAGGCTGATAAGTGCGCTTCACGGCACAGGTCTCCAGACATCTCGAATAAAGAGCCGGGCTTATAGGCAGAAACGGGCCCGAGAGTCAAAGGGGTATTCGCGCTCACCCAGCCGTGACCTGCGGGTGATGAGCAAAGCTGGCATAGAGTTTGGCAAAACACGCCATTGCAACCGAGATTGTTTCTTTGGGGATTCTTCCAATGCGCATAAACCTTACCCGCCGGGCCTTGTTTGTGATGACACTGGCGCTGGGCGTCACATCCGCGATGCGCTCACCTGCCGCCCGCGCGCAAGACCTCGATCAGATTTTCGCACAACACAACGTGGCCTCAACCATGAGCATCGACCACACGGCCTGGGCGGACATTCTCAAGGCCTATAACATCTCCTACACCGACAAGATCAACCGCTTTGCCTATGGCAAGGTTTCGCAGAGCGACCGCGCCAAGCTCGAGGCCTATCTGAAGGCCTTGCAAGCCGTGAAGGTGACGGGCCTGAGCCGGGATGAGCAATTTGCCTTCTGGGCCAATCTCTATAATGCGCTGACCATCAAGGTCATCCTCGACCATTATCCAGTGGCCTCGATCCGCGACATCACTTTTGGCCTGTTCTCCTTTGGGCCGTGGTCCAAGAAGTTCGTGACCGTTGAGGGCCGCGAGCTGTCGCTCGACGACATCGAGCACAAGATCTTGCGCAAAGTGTACAAGGACGCCCGCGTGCACTACGCGGTCAATTGCGCCTCCATCGGCTGCCCGAATTTGGCACTGAAGCCCTTCACAGGTGCCTCGCTCAACGCGATGCTGGACGAGGGTGCGCGCGCTTATGTCAACCACCCGCGCGGCGTCTCGGTTGCCGCCGACGGCTCGGTCAAGGCCTCGAGCATCTATAATTGGTTCTCCACCGATTTCGGGAACAACGATAAGGAAATCTTGGGGCATATGATCAAGTATGCCGCTCCGGCCTTGAAGGCCAAGCTCGAGGCGGCCAAGGACATCGATTCTTACGATTATGACTGGGCAATCAACGACGCGAAGTAAGCGCGTCCCCAAAACCTCAAGGATGACCCAGCATGACCACGACACCTGCAAAATCAGGGTTCTCTCTCGCGAGCCTTCTGCCTTTGGTGCTGATCGGTGCAGCGCTTGGCGCCGCGTACTACTTTGGCCTGCAGAATTATTTCACGCTTGACGCGCTACGGGACAACCGCGTCGCCTTGCGCGAGTTTGTCGATCAGAATTACTGGCAAGCGATCGCCATCTTCATTGCACTTTATGCGCTGTTGGTGTCGCTGGTGTTCTTTCCGGGCGCCGCCATCTTGACGGTCGCAGGCGGTCTGCTCTTCGGCTATTGGGGCACGATCCCCACAGTCATTGGCGCCACGATTGGCGCGACTGTGGTGTTCCTGATTGCCCGCTCCTCCTTTGGCAGCGCGTTGCGCGCGGCAGCGGGCAGCTACATCGACCGGTTTGAGGCTGGCTTCAAGGATGGCGAGTTCTCCTACATGCTAGCCTTGCGTTTGGTGCCGGTGTTCCCTTTCTGGGTCGTCAACATCGTGCCAGGCTTGCTCAACGCCAATCTGGGCAAGTACATCGTCTCAACAGCGTTGGGGATCATCCCTGGGACCTTTGTCTATACGAGCATTGGTCACGCAGCCGGTTCGGCCTTCGACCAGGGCCAGGAGATTTCGCTGACCGGTCAACTGACGCGGCCTGAAATCCTCATCCCCATTATCGGTCTCATCATTTTGGCACTGATCCCGGTCATCTACCGGCGCCTCACCCGCAAATAGGATAGCGCCCCCATGGCTGAGCGTATCAAGGCTGATTTCTGTATCATTGGCGCAGGGTCCGGCGGCCTTTCCGTGGCGGCGGGTGCCGCCCAACTGGGCCAGAAGGTGGTTCTCATCGAGAAGCACAAGATGGGCGGCGATTGCCTGAACAC
>DMER01000243.1:11365-11604 GCA_003451645.1 Alphaproteobacteria bacterium
GCGCTGATCGCCGCCGCGCACCACGCCCATGCGATCCGCAAGGCGCCCGACTTTGGCATTACCGCAGGCGACCCCACGGTCGACTATGCCAAGGTCATGGGCCATGTGCACCGCGTGATCGGCGAGATCGAGCCGCATGATTCCGTTGAGCGCTTTGAGGGTCTGGGCTGCAAGGTGATCTTGGCGCCTGCGCGCTTCAAGGACCCGCGCACGGTTGTCGCCGGAAACACCGAGATCAC
>DMER01000243.1:11844-12237 GCA_003451645.1 Alphaproteobacteria bacterium
GCGCGGTATTTCGTGATTGCCACGGGCTCGCGCGCCTTTGTGCCGCCCATCCCCGGCCTTGATCAGACGCCTTTCCTGACAAATGAAACCGTCTTTGAGAACCGCACCTTCCCGGAGCATCTGATCGTCATTGGCGGCGGTCCGATCGGCCTTGAGATGGCGCATGCGCACCGGCGCTTAGGCTGCAAGGTGACCTTGCTTGAGGGCAAGGCGATCATGCCCAAGGACGATCCCGAACTCGTGGCCGTTGTCAGAGACTCTGTAACCGCCGACGGCGTGATCCTGCGTGAGGGCGCCACCGTTGTGCGCACGGCCAAAACGGCAAGCGGTGTTGCGGTGACCATCAAAGGGGCTGCCGGTGAGGAGACCATCGAGGGCACACACCTGCTGGTC
>DMER01000243.1:12451-14288 GCA_003451645.1 Alphaproteobacteria bacterium
TCCTGCTGGTCGCGGCGGGCCGTGTGCCCAATGTCGATGAAATGGGCCTGGACGAGGCGGGCATCCGCCATTCACGCCGGGGCATCGAGGTCGATGCAGGCTTGGTCACCTCCAACCGCAGGGCCTATGCGATTGGCGATGTCGCGGGCGGTCTGCAATTCACCCATGTGGCGAGCTATCATGCGGGTATCGTTATTCGCCGTGCCCTCTTCAAGGTTCTCGCCAAGGCAGAAACGCGCGCGATCCCTTGGTGCACTTACACGGATCCCGAACTCGCACATGTCGGCATGAGCGAGGCGCAAGCCAAGTCCGAGCTGGGCAAGGTCAATATCTCCCGCTGGCAGGTCGCGGAGAACGACCGCGCCCATGCCGAGCGCGTGAAATCGGGCCTTATCAAGGTTGTGATGGATGGCAGCAACCGGGTGGTCGGGGCCTCGATCGCTGCACCTCATGCTGGCGATCTCATCCTGCCCTGGGTGCTTGCGGTCCAGAACCGGATGAAGATCACGGCGTTCACTGGCATCGTTGCGCCGTACCCGACCTTGGGCGAGGTTTCCAAGCGCGTTGCTGGCGCCTACTTCACGCCAACGCTGTTCTCGGCCCGCACCCGTTTTGCGGTCCGAGCGCTGTCATGGCTTGGGTAGGAAAGCGGTGATAACCTAAGACCCGCGATGATTCCTGCGTTTCAGAATGTCATGGGTTTGGCGGACCAGTTTCTGCGGCGGTCCTTGCTGGCGCGCGTCTTGTGGCTCACGGTCTTGTTCATTCTGCTGGCCGAGGTGGTACTGTGGATCCCCTCTGTGGCGCGCTACCATCAAGACAAGCTGATGGGCAAATTGAGTGCCGCCCAGATCGCCGTAATCACCCTGGATCAGATCAGCCCGGATGAATTACGCCCGGAATTGAAGCGCGAACTGCTCTTGAACGCAGGCGTGCGTGCCATTGCCCTTAGGCGGAACCAGACGCGCCAGCTCTATTTAGCCGAACCCATGCCGCCGAATGTCGGCACGACCTTTGAAACGCGCGACATCTCCATGGTCACCGCGATCTATCAAGCCTTCAACACGTTGTTCTATGCGCAAGGCCGCACGATGCGGGTTGTGGGTACGCCCCGCTTCAGTGGCGGCGAATTGATCGAGATCGTGGCCGATGAAGAGACCTTGGCGGCCGAGCTATGGGCCTATTCTGGACGTATTGCGCTGCTATCACTGTTCATAGCCTTCATTACGGCGTTGCCCCTCTTTATCATTCTGCACTGGCTGCTGGTGCAGCCCATGCAGCGCATGACGCAGGCCATGATCTCGTTCCAGGAAAACCCGGAAGACCGGACCCGGATCATCAAGCCTGTGGCGGGCAATCACGAATTGGCACTGGGCGAGCAGGCATTGGCGCAAATGCAAGAGCAAGTCCGCCAGGCGTTGTCGCAGCGCGCCCATCTGGCGGCCTTGGGGCTTGCAGTTGCGAAAATCCAGCACGACCTGCGCAATGTGTTGACTACGGCGCAATTGGCGTCTGACCGGCTGGCGCAATTTGACGATCCCAAGGTCAAACAGTTGGCCGGACGCCTGATGGCCTCCATCGACCGCGCGATCGATCTGGCCAACAACACGCTGAAATATGGCCGCGCGGAGGAGGCACCGCCAAGACGGCGGAGCTTCTCGCTCCAACCTCTGCTTGACGAAGTCGCGGAAGGGGCCTTGTCGGTGGGCAAGGGCCGGGTCGCCTGGACTAGCAAAGTCGAGCCTGGCTTCACGCTCAATGCCGACCCTGAACAAATCTTCCGAATCCTGCTCAACATTGGCCGCAATGCAGTTCAGGCGCTGGAGGGCAATGGCGG
>DMER01000243.1:14517-16125 GCA_003451645.1 Alphaproteobacteria bacterium
GACCGTGACTGCTATGCGCACAGCCGGGGTCACGGTCGTTGACATGAGCGATGACGGGCCTGGCATTCCCCCAAATATTAGCGGTGGCTTGTTCCAGCCCTTTGCGGCGCGTGGCAGCGATGGCGGTGCGGGCCTAGGTCTCGCCATCGCCCGAGAATTGGCGCGCGGGCATCATGGCGACCTTATTTTGCTTACCACCAGCGACAAAGGCACCGTCTTCCGGCTGACGATCCCTGATTCGCCGCAGATCACGTAAAATTCTGATGACGTAACGATCCACCGTCCAGCCTATGCGATGCCCGGTTGCGGGGTGTCATTTCTGACGCCTGAGTGTAGAATAAGCGTCGAATCAAAGTGCGCCCGCGTCACTTGGGCGCCGTGCAAGAGTTCGGTATAATTTGAACCCATAAGGATCATCGCGCATGGCGCAAATCATTACAGTGGCCCAGCAAAAGGGCGGGGCGGGCAAGACCTCGCTGGCGGCGCATTTGGCCGTCGCGTGGATGCAAAAGCCGCGGCGCGTCGCGCTCTTTGACCTCGACCCGCAAGCGAGCCTCACAACCTGGCATCAGCAACGCCAGCAGACCTTTGGCGAGAACAACACGCTGACACTGATCGAGACCACGCCCTGGCGCTTGGGCTCTGAGGTCGCGCGCGCCAGCCGGGAGGCGGACATTATCGTGATCGACTCGCCCGGCGTGATTGATGCGAGCGCAAAGGCCGCCATCCGCGCCTCAGACCTTGTCGTGGTGCCGCTGCAATTGTCGCCCATGGATGTGTGGGCCTCCAAGAACATGGTACAGCTGCTGCAAGCCGAGAATGCCGGCGCACTGTTAGTGCTAAACCGGGTGCCCTACCGCGCCAGGTTGGCAGACGAGTTAATCATTGAACTGAAGAAAGGGCCGACGCCGATTGCCCGCTCGGCGCTGGGCAACCGCATCGCCTTTGCAGCCAGCCTGATGGAAGGCAAGGGCATCACCGAATGGGCGCCGCATTCGGTGGGCGCTGCGGAAATCCGTCTGCTGGCGGATGAAATCCTGCGCCGCGCTCCCCAGCATGGCGCCCGCAAGGCGGCCTGACCTTGTCCGCTGTGAGCGTCTTGGTGGATGTTGGCGGTACCAATATCCGCTTCGCGACCCTGGCGGCCGATGGCCGCATCTCGCACTACGAGGCTTGGCTCACGGCCCTCTATCCAGGGTTCTTGGACGCTCTGGCGGCCTATCGTGAGCTGATAGGGCTCGCGGAGCCTTTGAATGCGGTCGCTATTGCGGCGGCTGGGCCGCTCAAGGCCGGCAGCATCCGCATGACCAATTGCCCATGGGATCTGAACCTCGCCGCCTTGCAAGCGGGTCTGCCAGGCGCGCGTGTGCACTTGCTCAATGATTTTGAAGCGGCGGGTCACGCGGTTCCCACTCTGGGGCCAGAGGACCTACGCCAGCTTGGTGGCAGCGGGGCAGACCTTGCCTCGCCAGCGGTAGTCATGGGGCCAGGCACGGGCCTGGGCGTTGCTTTGCTGACACCCTCAGCGCACGGATGGTCGGTTTGGAGCGGGGAGGGCGGGCACGTCGATTTGGCGCCGCAAGGCGCGCGTGAGATCGCGGTCCTGCT
>DMER01000193.1:0-234 GCA_003451645.1 Alphaproteobacteria bacterium
AATAGGGGTCATCGCCATCGCGGCGGATAACATCCTTGGGCGGAAGGATCTTGCCGTTCACATCCAGATTGTCAGTTACATCGAGAAGCGACCGGATGAATGTCTTGTAGGCGCTGACGCCTGCCGCCTGATAGGCGTCGCGGCCCGCGCTCGCCGGTGGCAGCCGCTTGGGGAAAAACCCACCCTTGGAGCCAACGGGAACGATCACCGTGTTTTTCACCTGCTGGGCCTTGA